>JAHJQE010000045.1 GCA_018819205.1 Gammaproteobacteria bacterium | reverse complement strand
GCCATTTATCTTTTTCAGATTGTGCGGCGGTCTCAATCGTATCCTCCATGCTATCGCCGCGTTCGATGGCGGCGCGCACGTCGCCTAACAGTGTCGCGAGGTAACGCTTTTCATCGTCCAGCGCTTTGCCGCCGTTCGCGGTGACGGGGCCGTGGCCGGGTACGAGGCGGGGGGCGTTCACGTTGCGCAGGGCCTCGATGACTTCCAGCCATGCAGCCAGATTGCCGTCCACCGATGGGGTGCGTTCGATGGAGAGCAGATCGCCGGTCCACAGGATGGCGGTGGCGCTGTCCTGCACGCTGAGATCGGAAGGACTGTGCGCGATGGGGTGGGCGGTAAGGCGCAGGGTGCGTCCGCCGAGGTCGAGTTCGTGTGTGGTCTCGACTGCGATATTGGGCGGAATCAGCTCACTGCCTTTGGCGTCCTTGCCCACCCATTCGGCCTGGTTGCGCAGATAGACTTCCTTGCGCAGCGCCATCTCATGCGCCAGCTTGGCGTGTCCGACGAACACCGGCTTGTCCTGTTTGAAGGCAGCGCTGCCCAGCGCGTGGTCGGGGTGCACGTGGGTGGTGATGACGTACAGGATGGGCAACTTGGTGACCTTGCGGATCTCCTTGCGCAGGCTTGCGCCCACGGCAGGTGAGCCGCCGGTGTCGATCACTGCCACGCCTTTGCTGCCGACGATGAAGCTGGTGTTGCAGATGTCGCCGCCGTAATGTCCGGAGAGGTCTTTGTGTTCGCCGCGATGGACGTACACGCCGGGGGCGACGTTCTCGATGTTGAAAGGCGCCGCGTAAGCGAGGGCGGGGAGGAGTAAGAGCAAGCCGAGTAACTTAGTCATGTGCGCCTTTCTGTAGAGAAACGTAGTCAGCACGAACGGCATCAAATTGCTGGTTAGGGAGTGTTTGATTAAGTCGTCACACCGGCGAAGGCCGGTGTCTAGTTGATTAAAAACACTGGATTCCGGCCTTCGCCGGAATGACGAATTATTAATCAGAGTGTCCCTAAGCTTTGTTGCGACGCTCCAACTGATGCGTGCAATCCAGCGCCGCCAGTTTGTAGCACTCGGCCAGCGTTGGGTAGTTGAAAACGTTGCTGATCAGGTCGCGCACGGTGCCGTTCAGGTTCATCACCAGTTGCCCGATGTGTACCAGCTCACTGGCCTGTTCGCCGACGATGTGCACGCCCAGCAATTTCTCAGTGCGCGCATCCACCACCAGTTTCAGCACGCCGTGTGCATCGCCGTTGATCTGGCCGCGCGCGCTGTCTTTGAAATAGGCGCGTCCGACCACGTAGGGGGTTTTGTCCTGCTGCACTTCTTTCTCGGTCTTGCCCACGTAGGAGATCTCGGGGATGGTGTACACCGCCATCGGCAGGTTCTCGGCGAACTGTTGCCCGCTGCTGCCGAAGGCATGCATCACCGCGCTGCGGCCTTGCTCCATGCCGGTGGAGGCGAGGGCGGGGCGACCGATCAGATCGCCCACCGCGTAGATGTGCGGCACGTTGGTCTGGAACTGTGCGTTCACCGTGACCCAGCCTTCATCCAGTGCGATGCCCGCCTGTTCCACTTTCATACCGGCGGTGTTCGGCTCGCGGCCTTGCGCGAACAACACCGCGTCGGTGCGGAATTCCCTGCCGCTCGCCAGCTTGGTCAGCACGCCGTGGTCTTCGCGTGTGATCTCGGCCACGCGTTCTTCCATGTAGAAGTCCACGCCCATACCCAGGAAGCTGTCGGCCAGTACGCCGACCACGTCTTCACTCAGATAAGTCAGCAGTTGTTTGTGGCTATCAACCACCGACACCTGCACACCGAGCGCGGCGAAGATGGACACGAATTCACACGCGATCACACCGCCGCCGACCACCAGCAAGCTTTCTGGCAGATGGCGCAGGTTGAGGATGGAGGTGGAGTCGAGCACCGTCTTCTTGTCGAAGGGAATGTTCGCAGGGCGACGCGGGCGAGAACCGGCAGCAAGCAGGATAACTCTCGCGGTGATCTTGCGCGTGTTGCCAGAAGCATCGGTGACTTGCAGCGTGTGTTCGTCGATGAAGGATGCTTCACCGGGGATCAATGCGACGCCGTGTTTCAGCAGACGCTGCAGGATGACCGATTCCTGCTGTGCGATCACGCCTTCCTTGCGGCGCACTGCATCGGCCAGCAGACCGTGGCGACTGCGACTGTCTGGTGCAAGTGCGGAACGCATGCCGCCGGAACGCGACAGCAGATACGCCACTTCGCGCATCGCCTTGCTGGGGATGGTGCCGGTCTGCAGGCCTGCGCCGCCGATCTTAGGCTTGCGCTCGATGATCGCTGCGCGCTTGCCCATGCGCGCTGCCTGCCAGGCAGCATGTTGACCCGCGGGGCCGGAGCCGATGATGAGGATGTCGTAGTCCATCTGTTCGGCTCCTTGGGTTGTGATTACTTGATGCGCATACCCGGCTGTGCACCGTCATCCGGTGACAGGATGTACAGGCCCGGTTCGCTGCCGGAAGCGGCCAGCACCATGCCTTCGGACAAGCCGAACTTCATCTTGCGTGGTGCGAGGTTGGCGACCATCACGGTCATGCGGCCTTTCAGCTTCTCGGGATCGTAGGCGGACTTGATGCCTGCGAACACGTTGCGCGTCTTCTCTTCGCCGATGTCCAGCGTCAACTGGATCAGCTTGTCGGCACCCACTACGTGCTCGGCGTTGACGATGCGCGCCACGCGCAAATCGATCTTGCCGAAATCGTCGATGTTGATGGTCTCGGCGATGGGCTCGATCACGTTCTGCTGGTGCTCGGCATGGCGTTGCTCGGAATGGGATTCGGTCATGTTTTTCAGGCTTTCCTGGTTGGCGGCGACCATCGCTTCGATCAATTTTGGATCGAGACGGGTGGCCAGGTGTTGATAGGTGTTGATGGTGTGGCCGGCTGGCAGTGCTTGCCATGCGCCGCTCCATGCGATCGGTTCGATGTTCAGGAAACTCTCCACTTGCGCGGCGAGCTCTGGCAGCACCGGCTTCAGGTACAGGCTCAGGTCACGGAACAGGGTCAGCGCGGTGGAGCAGACCTGATGTAACTCCTGCTCCTTGCCTTCCTGCTTCGCCATCGTCCACGGTGCCTTCTCGGCGATGTACTGGTTCGCCACATCGGCCAAGCGCATGATCTCGCGCAGGGCCCGCGCGTAGTCGCGTTCCTCGTAACAACGGGCGATCTCGTTGCTATCGAACGCTGCCTTGAACTCGGCGCTCGCAGCGGCATCCGTGTCGCCCAGCTTGCTGTCGAACTTCTTGCTGATGAAGCCCGCACAGCGGCTGGCGATGTTGATGTACTTCCCGATCAGGTCGCTGTTCACCTTGGCCACGAAATCTTCAAGGTTGAGGTCGATGTCTTCCATCGTGCCGTTCAGTTTGGCGGCGTAGTAGTAACGCAGGTATTCGGTGTTCTTGATGTGATCGACATAGCTGCGCGCGGTGATGAAAGTGCCGCGCGATTTGCTCATCTTCTCGCCGTTCACGGTGAGGAAGCCGTGCGCGAACAGCTTGGTCGGCGTGCGGAAACCGGCGTGCTGCAGCATGGCGGGCCAGAACAGCGCGTGGAAATACAGGATGTCCTTGCCGATGAAGTGATACAGCTCTGCCTCGGAACCCTGCTTCCAGTATTCGTCGAAGTTCAGGCCTTGCTTGTCGCACAGTTGCTTGAAGCTGCCCATGTAGCCCACGGGCGCATCCAGCCACACATAGAAATATTTGCCCGGTGCATCGGGAATCTCGAAGCCGAAGTAGGGCGCATCGCGCGAGATGTCCCAGTCTGTCAGCTTGTTCTCGCCTTCCGCGCCCAGCCATTCCTGCATCTTGTTGGCGGCCTCGGCTTGCAGCGAGCCGCCGCGCGTCCATTGGCGCAGGAAAGCCTGGCAGCTCTCGGCGGAGAGCTTGAAGAAGTAATGGTCGGAGTTGCGCAATTCCGGTTTCGCGCCGGACACGGCGGAGAACGGCTCGATCAAATCGGTCGGTGCGTAGGCTGCGCCGCACACTTCGCAGTTGTCGCCGTACTGGTCCTTGGCATGGCACTTGGGGCATTCGCCCTTGATGAAGCGGTCCGGCAAGAACATGTTCTTGACCGGGTCGTAATACTGCTCGATGGAGCGCACGTCGATCAGGTGCTCCGCCTTCAGGGTGCGATAGATGCCCTGCGCGAAGGCTTTGGTCTCGGCCGAATTGGTCGAGCCGTAGTTGTCGAAGTTGACGTGGAAGGCGGAGAAGTCGTCGAAATGCTCCTGCCATACACGGGCGATGAGCTGTTCGGGTGTTACGCCTTCCTTCTCGGCGCGCAGCATGATGGGCGTGCCGTGGGTGTCGTCGGCGCACACGTAGTGGCATTCGTTGCCGCGCATCTTCTGGAAGCGCACCCAGATGTCTGTCTGGATGTATTCGACCAAGTGGCCGAGGTGGATGCTGCCATTGGCGTAGGGCAGGGCGGAAGTAACGAGGATTTTTCTTGGCATGTTGCGGGCTTTCGTAAACAGGGCGCGATTGTAGCAAAACCCACGCACTGCCGAGGAATTAGGTAAAATCGCGCCCGCTTTAACCCGTCAAGGAATCAAGATGAGCATCAAGTCAGACAAGTGGATCCGTCGCATGGCCGAACAGACCGGCATGATCGATCCGTTCGAGCCGCATCAGGTCAAGGAAGTGAACGGGCAGAAGATCGTGTCCTACGGCACTTCCAGCTATGGTTACGACATCCGCTGCTCGCGCGAATTCAAGCTGTTCACCAATATCAACAGCACTATCGTCGACCCCAAGAACTTCGACCCGAATTCCTTTGTGAGCGTCGAGGCTGACTATTGCGTCATCCCGCCCAACTCTTTCGCATTGGCACGCACCGTGGAATATTTCCGTATCCCGCGCAACGTACTGACCGTGTGTCTGGGCAAATCAACCTATGCCCGCTGCGGCATCATCGTCAACGTCACCCCGTTCGAACCCGAGTGGGAAGGCTATGTGACGCTGGAGTTCTCCAACACCACACCGCTGCCCGCCAAGATATACGCCAACGAAGGTGTGGCGCAGGTGCTGTTCTTCGAGAGCGATGAAGTGTGCGAGACATCCTATAAAGACCGTGGCGGCAAGTATCAGGGCCAGGTCGGCGTGACATTGCCCAAGACCTGATGGACAAGATCAAGCACATCGTCTGGAGATCACCCGAAGGCGAGGTGGTGGCCTGCTACGAAAAGAACAAAGTGATGCAGGAGAACCTGGCCGAGATCGGTCAGGTCTGCCGTGACGCCCTGGAAGACGCCGTGCTCATGGGCTGCGACGAACAGCAGTTCCGCGAAGTGCTGGCCGACCTGGTCGCCACCCTCGCCAGTCCGTATCCGGCTGGCAAATAAGTCCCTTTCATTCACCGCTCAATCTGCGACAATCCGCGCAAATCAACACCATTTCATCAGAGGCTACGCCATGAAGTTCCGCTTTAGCTCCGACATCACATTGGCCTGCGGCCAACATGAGTCTGCACTGAACCTTCACCTCGCCCGGCACACAGTGGGTGATTGCTTTTTCATATCCCGTTTCAATGCTCAAAGGAGCGCAACATGAAGTTCAGGTTTCCAATCATCATCATCGACGAAGACTTTCGCTCCGAGAACGCCAGCGGGCTGGGTATCCGTGCGTTGGCCGACGCCATCGAGAAAGAAGGCATGGAAGTGCTGGGCGTCACCAGCTACGGCGACCTGACTTCGTTCGCGCAGCAACAGAGCCGCGCGTCGGCCTTCCTGCTTTCCATCGATGACGAGGAATTCGGCGCGGGCAGCAAGGAAGAGACCGAATCCGCGCTCAAGACGCTGCGCGCTTTCGTGGCCGAGCTGCGTTTCCGCAATGCGGACATCCCCATCTATCTGTACGGCGAGACGCGTACTTCGCGTCACATCCCGAACGACGTGCTGCGCGAGTTGCATGGCTTCATCCACATGCACGAGGACACACCGGAGTTCGTGGCGCGCCACATCATCCGCGAAGCAAAGTCCTATCTGGATTCCTTGGCGCCGCCGTTCTTCCGTGCGCTGCTCGACTACGCGCAGGACGGTTCCTATTCCTGGCACTGCCCCGGTCACTCCGGCGGCGTGGCTTTCCTGAAGTCACCGGTGGGGCAGATGTTCCACCAGTTTTTCGGCGAGAACATGCTGCGCGCCGACGTGTGCAACGCGGTGGACGAACTTGGTCAGTTGCTCGACCACACCGGCCCGGTCGCAGCAAGCGAGCGCAACGCGGCACGCATCTTCAATTCCGATCACTTGTTCTTCGTCACCAACGGCACTTCGACTTCGAACAAGATCGTGTGGCATTCCACGGTCGCGCCGGACGACATCGTGGTCGTTGACCGCAACTGCCACAAATCCATCCTGCACTCGATCATGATGACCGGTGCGGTACCGGTGTTCCTGACGCCGACGCGCAACAACTTCGGCATCATCGGCCCGATCCCGAAATCCGAGTTCGACATGGCGAGTATCCAGAAGAAGATCGACGCCAATCCCTTCATCAAGGACAAGACCAAGAAGCCGCGCATCCTCACCATCACGCAGAGTACCTACGACGGCGTGATCTACAATGTGGAGACGCTGAAGGAGATGCTGGACGGCAAGATCGACACGCTGCACTTCGACGAAGCCTGGCTGCCGCACGCCGCCTTCCACGATTTCTACAAGAGCATGCATGCCATCGGTCGCGGTCGTCCGCGCGCCAAAGAGTCGATGATCTTCGCTACCCAGTCCACGCACAAGCTGCTGGCCGGCTTGTCGCAGGCTTCGCAGATCCTGGTGCGCGAATCCGAGACGCGTAAGCTGAACAACCATGTGTTCAACGAAGCCTACCTGATGCACACCTCCACTTCGCCGCAGTATTCCATCATCGCCTCGTGCGATGTGGCCGCGGCGATGATGGAACCGCCGGGCGGCACCGCGCTGGTGGAAGAATCCATCGCAGAAGCGCTCGACTTCCGCCGCGCCATGCGCAAAGTGGACGACGAGTACGGTGAAGACTGGTGGTTCAAGGTGTGGGGCCCGGAGAACATCGCCGAGGAAGGTATCGGCGAGCGCGACGACTGGGTGCTGCATCCGGACGATCACTGGCACGGCTTCGGCAAACTGGCGGCAGGCTTCAATATGCTGGACCCGATCAAAGCCACCGTCATCACACCGGGACTGAACGTGGACGGCGACTTCGCCGACTCCGGCATCCCCGCCGCGATGGTCACCAAGTACCTGTCCGAGCACGGCGTGATCGTGGAGAAGTGCGGTCTGTATTCCTTCTTCATCATGTTCACCATCGGCATCACCAAGGGCCGCTGGAACACGCTGCTCACCGCGCTGCAGCAGTTCAAGGACGACTACGACAAGAACGCGCCGATCTGGCGCATCCTGCCTGAGTTCGCCGCCAAGCGTCCCGAGTACGAGCGCACCGGTCTGCGCGACCTGTGCCAGCAGATCCACGACACCTACAAGCACAACAACGTGGCCAAGATGACGACAGAGATGTATCTGTCCGACATGCAGCCCGCGATGAAGCCGTCCGATGCGTTCGCGAAGATGGCGCACGACGAGATCGAGCGCGTGCCGGTGGACGAGCTGGAAGGCCGCATCACCGCCGTGCTGCTCACACCTTATCCGCCTGGCATCCCGCTGCTGATCCCGGGCGAGCGCTTCAACAAGACCATCGTCGACTACCTCAAGTTCGCACGTTCATTCAACAAAGCCTTCCCCGGTTTCGAGACCGACATCCACGGTCTGGTGTCGGACAAGGTCAACGGTGAGCGCATCTACTTTGTGGACTGCGTGAAGTAATCCTGCGGCCATGAGCGTTGCCATCCAGGCAGTTCAGGCGGACATCACCACTCTCAAGGTCGATGCCATCGTCAACGCAGCGAACAACTCGCTGCTGGGCGGTGGCGGTGTGGACGGTGCGATCCATCGCGCGGCAGGTACTGATTTGCTGGAGGAATGCCGCACG
>JAHJQE010000044.1 GCA_018819205.1 Gammaproteobacteria bacterium | reverse complement strand
GTCCGAATACAGCGCGCCGGTCGGGTTGTTCGGATTAATGATGACGATGGCGCGCGTGTCCTCTGTGATCTTGCTGCGCATGTCATTCAGATCGGGGTTCCATTCCCTGGCCTCGTCGCACAGGTAATGGCGCGGCGTGCCGCCCGCCAGTGTCACTGCCGCCGTCCACAGCGGATAGTCCGGTGCCGGCACCAGCACTTCGTCGCCGGGATTGAGCAGACCCTGCATCGCCATCACGATCAACTCGGAAGCGCCGTTGCCGATATAGATGTCATCCAGTCCCACGCCCTTGATCTTCTTGGCCTGGCAGTAATGCATGATGGCCTTGCGTGCGGCGAACATGCCTTTCGAATCGGAATAGCCGGAGGAATTCGGCAGATTGAGGATCACGTCCTGCTGGATCTCTTCCGGCGCCTCGAAACCGAACGGGGCGAGATTGCCGATGTTCAGCTTGATGATGCGCTGGCCTTCCTCCTCCATTAGTTTGGAGCGCTCCATCACCGGCCCGCGGATGTCGTAGCAGACGTTGGCAAGCTTGGACGATTTCAATATGGGTTTCACGGTCACTCACTCGAATTGGCCCGGAAACAGGAGCGGCTGCCGATGGTAGAATCCGGCGCGTACCCGCTATTTCCGCAAGGGACGGGATTTTACCTGTGCCAGCCCTGCCGCGGCAAACGATTGGAGAGAAGATTGGCCCTGCACCTAGAGAAAGTCTCGCACCTGAAGACCTTCACCGGACACGGCGTCGGCTTTGTGACCGTCAACGACAAACGCTACGAACAGGCGGTGGTCGTCACGGCCAGCACGGTTCGAACCGACTGGCACGCCACCGACTTCGCCAGCCTGACAGCGGAACACTTCGATTACTTCCTGGAGATGCGGCCCGAAGTGCTGCTGATCGGCACCGGCAGAAAGCAGCAGTTCGCCCATCCGCAACTGCTACAAAACCTGATGCGGGCCGGCTTCGGCATCGAATTCATGGACACCCCCGCCGCCTGCCGCACCTACAACATCCTCGTAGCTGAAGACCGCAAGGTGGTGGCGGCGATATTGTTATGAAAGTGCTGAGGACTGAGTTCCGAGTGCCGAGTGGGGGATCGTTACTCAGCACTCAGCACTCGCGACTCCGCACTGTTAATGAACGGAAATCAACATGAACCCAGCCCTGAATAACGTCATCGCCCAGACCGAGCAGGTCATCCTCGGCAAACCGCAGCAGATTCGCCTTGCGCTGACCTGTTTGCTGGCACGCGGCCATCTGTTGATCGAGGATATGCCGGGCGTGGGCAAGACCACACTGGCGCATGTGCTGTCGCGCACGCTGGGCCTGCAGTTCCAGCGCATCCAGTTCACCAGTGACATGCTGCCCGCCGACATCCTCGGCGTCTCCATCTACCAGCGCGAGAGCGGCGAGTTCAAGTTCCACGCGGGCCCGATCTTCTCGCAGATGATCCTCGCCGACGAGGTGAACCGCGCCACACCGAAGACGCAGAGCGCACTGCTGGAAGCCATGGAAGAACACCAGGTCACCAGCGAAGGCGAGACACGCCCGCTCCCCTCGCCTTTCTTCGTCATCGCCACGCAGAACCCGACCAACCAGATCGGCACCTTCCCGCTGCCGGAATCGCAGCTCGACCGCTTCATGATGCGCATCCAGCTCGGCTATCCGGATGCCACCGCCGAGCGCGGTCTGCTGTCCGGCGTGGACCGGCGTGACCTGATCGCCGACCTCAAGCCGCAGATGCAGACCAGCGAACTGTTCGAACTGCAGGCACAAGTGCGCAAAGTGTTCGTCTCGCCCGCCCTGCTCGACTATGTGCAAGCCATCCTGCGCCACACGCGCGAATCGGCACGCTTCGTGCACGGCCTGTCGCCGCGCGCCGGCCTGTCTCTGCTCGCCGCCGCCCGCGCTTGGGCGTTGCTGGCAGGTCGTGACGCCGTCATCCCTGAGGATGTGCAGGCCGTGCTGCCCGGCGTCGCCAGCCATCGCCTGCAGAGCGTGCATGACACGCAAGCCTCGGACGGCGAGAAACTGGCGCGCGAGCTGATCGAGGCGGTCGCCATCCCTTAAGGGAACGCGATGAAGCTTCCGGATATCCGCGGCTCGTTCAAACAGAAGTTCCGTAACTGGGCCTTCCGCCGCACCGTCGAGACCGGCACGGTGCTACTCAACCAGCGCCGCATCTACATCCTGCCTACCCGCCAGTTCTTCGGCTTCGCTTTCGTGCTGTTTTTGATGTTGCTGGGCGACATCAACTACAACCTCAGCCTCGGCTACGTGCTCACCTTCCTGCTCGCCACCACTGGCGGCCTGTCCATGTTATATGCCTTCCGCAACATGGCACAGCTGGAGATCCATGCCGGTTATGTGGAGCCGGTGTTCGCCGGCGAGCAGGCTCGCTTCGTGTTCCATTTCAACAATCCCGGCAGCCTGGAGCGCCACCAGATCCATCTGCACGACGACGAGGGACACGAGACCGTGTTCGATCTGCCCGCGCAAACCTCCACCTCGGTGGAACTCGCCCTGCCAGCAACGCAACGCGGCTGGCTGGACAGTGGGCGCCTGACGCTCTACACGCGCTTCCCGCTCGGCCTGTTCAACGCCTGGAGCTACATCCACTTCGATGTGCGCGCACTGGTCTATCCCAGACCCGCCCCGCCGCAGGCTTTGCCTGTCGCCGCCGCGCCGGACGGCAGCGGCAAAACCACGATACGCGGCGATGATGACTTCGCCGGGCTGCGCAACTACGTGCCGGGCGATGCCATGCCGCGCATCGCATGGAAGGCATTGGCGCGCGAACAGGGTCTGCAGGTTAAGGAGTTCTCGGCCCAGCAAGGGCAGCAACTGTGGCTGGACTGGTCGCAGCTGCCGGACATCGCCCAGGAACGCAAACTGGAACTGCTGACGCGCTGGGTGCTGGATGCGGATGCACAGGGCCTGCATTACGGCCTGAAGCTCCCGGATGGCGAAGTCATGCCGCAGCAAGGTGCAGCACATCGTGCGGAATGTCTGCGCAGGTTGGCGTTGTTCGGGATGCCCGCATCATGAAACTCTCCGCCCCACTCACCTACGGCCTGATCGCCTGCATCCTGCTGGTGAGCACGCCGCACACGGACCATCTGCCGCTGTGGGTCAGTGCCGAGTGCAGCGCACTGTTGTTATGGCGTGCCTATCTGGCACGTAGCGGCAAGGCATTGCCACCGCGCTGGTTACTGCTGGGCATCACCGTATTCAGCGTCATGGCCATCGCTGTCAGTTTCCGCTCGCTGTTCGGGCGCGAGGTCGGCGTCACCCTGCTCATCCTGCTCTCCGCGTTGAAGCTGCTGGAACTGAAAGCGGTGCGCGATGCGACCATCGTGGTCTATCTATCGTGCTTCATCATCATCACCAACTTCTTCTACTCGCAGAGCATCCCGACCGCGGCGTTCATGATGGCGACCTTGCTGGTCATCCTGGCGACCTGGGTGCATCTGCAGACCGGCGACCTGGCGTTCAAACCCAGACTGCGCATCGGCGGCCTACTGTTGCTGCAAGCGATCCCTTTGTCGTTGATCCTGTTCGTGCTGTTCCCACGCGTGCAGGGGCCGCTGTGGGGTCTGCCGCAGGACGCCTATGCCAGCAGCGGCCTGTCCGACACCATGTCGCCGGGCAGCATGAGCCGGCTGTCGCTGAACGACGCGGTGGCGTTCCGCGTCACGTTCGATACCGATGCGCCCTCCCGCGACCGCATGTATTGGCGCGGGCCGGTGTTGTGGGATTTCGACGGAACCACCTGGAAGCGCGGCCGCAACGCCACCACTCTCAAAGGCGAACTGCAAGATGCCGGCATGCCGCTCAGTTACACCGTCACGCTGGAACCGCATAACAAACACTGGCTGTTCGCACTGGATATGCCTGAAAAGCTCTCCATCAACCACCGGCTCACGCCCGACTTTCAGTTGCTCAGCGACAAACCGGTAAATGCGCGCCTGCGCTATCGCGCCGATTCCTTCCTCAGCTATCGCGCCAATGTGGATGAACTGCCACGGCAATTGCAGCGTGCCCTGAACCTGCCGCGCGGCTTGAATCCGCAAGCTCAGCAACTGGCTGAAGGCTGGCGCAAACTGCACCCGCATGATGATGCAGCCATCGTGCGCGAGGTGATGCGTCACTTCAACCAGGGCGGCTATGTATACACGCTGGAACCACCCTTGCTCGGCATGAACGGCATAGACGAGTTCCTGTTCCAGAGCAAACAAGGTTTCTGCGAGCACTACGCAGGCAGTTTTGTCTACCTGCTGCGCGCAGCAGGTGTGCCGGCACGCGTGGTCACCGGTTATCAGGGCGGGGAATACAACGACCTGGGCGACTACTACATCCTGCGCCAATCGGACGCCCATGCCTGGGCGGAAGTGTGGCTGGGCGAGCGCGGCTGGATACGCTACGACCCCACCGCAGCCATCGCCCCGGCGCGTATCGAGAGCGGTCTGTCGGCAGCCGTCAGCAACCCGGCCATCCTGCCCTTCATGGCGCGCAACCCACCGCCCTGGCTGCGCGCATTGCGCTTCAACTGGGATGCGCTGGCCAACCAGTGGAACCAGTGGGTGCTGGGCTACAACACCGAGACGCAGTTCGCCTTCCTCACCCGCCTCGGCATGGAAGACATCAGCTGGCAGAAGATGGCGCTGAACATGCTGGCCGGAGTCTTCATCCTGGTCGGCGTGTTCACGCTGCTGCTGTTGCGTCGCCTCGTGGTGCGCCAGACCGATCCGGTGCAGGCCATCTGGCTCAAGCTGTGCCGCAAACTGGAAAAGTCCGGCCTGCCTCGTGCAACACACGAAGGGCCATTGGACTATGTTGCACGAGTCAATGCTGCATATCCCGAACGCTCTGAAGTCATGAACGATCTCGCCACACGCTATATCGCTTTGCGCTACCAGCTACTCCAGGACGAGCTCTCGCTGCAAGCCTTCAAGCGTGCTGTCGCCGCATTCAAGCTATAATCCGCGCCACTTTCAACGAGGCACGCATCATGCAGATCACCCGCAGACTGGAATTCGACGCCGGTCACCGCATCCCGAACCACAACAGCCAGTGCCGGCATCTGCACGGCCACCGCTATGCCATCGAGATCACCCTGTCGGGCGAGGTAGTGACGACGGAAGGCGTGTCGGAACAGGGCATGGTGATGGACTTCTCGGATGTGAAGCGCATAGCCAAGGAACAGGTGGTGGACGCTTGGGATCACGCCTTCATCGTGTACCGCAACGACAAGTCAGTACTGGAATTCCTGAACACGATCCCGAACCACAAGACCGTGGTGCTGGATGTGGTGCCGACCGCCGAGAACCTGGCGCGCGTGGCGTTCGACCTGCTTGATGGCGCGTATCAGGACATCTATGGCAACCATCTGCAACTGGAACGTGTGCGCCTGTTCGAGACGCCCAACAACTGGGCAGACCACACACGATAGCGAACTCGGCATAACTGAAGCGCCCCGCCTCTCCAGCTTCACAAAACTCCGTCTCTCGAATTTGCTCCGAGAGAAGCCATCATGGCAACCATGCCGATGTATCCGAACCTGTCCGGCCTGTTCCCTTCAGTGGATATCCATTCAGTCCGACTGCCACTCGGCGATCAGGCGTTCCAGCTCGTCTCCGGAAACAGGCTTACTGAATAAATAGCCCTGATAAGCCATACAGGCATGCTGTTTGAGGAAACTCAACTGGGTTTCGGTCTCTACACCTTCGGCGATGACCACGTGCCCGAAGTTCTTCGCCATATCGATGATGCTCAGCACCATGGCCGCATCGCTCTGATCGACCGTGATATCACGCACGAAACTCTGATCGATCTTTATCTCATCCAGAGGCAGTTTCTCAAGATAGGAAAGCGAGGAATATCCGGTTCCGAAATCGTCAAGCGACAGTTGCACTCCAAGCGCCTTCAACTTGTGCATCTTCTCTACTGCGACCGTGATGTCATGCAACACCGCCCCTTCGGTCAGTTCCAGCTTCAGCTTGTTCGGCTCGACGCCATGCCGTTGCAGGATGGTGGCCAGATGATCCGCGAAATCCTGCATGGCGAACTGATAAGCATTCACGTTGACCGCCATCGTCAATCCCGACATGCGCGGATCTCCTGACCATGCAGCCAACTGGGCGCAAGCATTGTGCAGCACCCAATCACCCAACTCCACGATCAACGTGCTCTCTTCGGCCACCGGTATGAAATTCGCGGGCGGAACCATACCAAGTGCCGGATGCTGCCAGCGCAACAGCGCCTCGACCCCCAGCAGCTTGCGTTCATTGTCCACTTGCACCTGATAATGCATCTGCAGCGTGTCGTCCTTGATGGCACGGCGCAGATCGTTCCCCAGCATGGCCCGTGCATCCAGATCATGCTGCAAGCTCGGGTCGTAGAAGAATACGGTGTTACGCCCTGCGTTCTTGGCCTGATACATTGCCAAGTCCGCATGCTTGATCAAATCATCCAGCGATCCCACACCGTCGTGGAACAACTCCACGCCGATACTGGGTGAGCTGCAATGTTCTTTCTCCTTGAGTTGATAAGGGCGCACCAGAGATTCCCTGATCTTTTCCGCTACCCGTCCTGCCTTGTGCGATGCCTCTTCCCGATGACTGCCCATCTCCTCCAGCACCACCACGAATTCGTCGCCGCCTAACCTCGCAACCGTATCGACTTCGCGGACACAGCCCTTGATACGCGCCGACACCTCGACCAACAACAGGTCACCGTAATCATGGCCCAGCGTATCGTTCAGCACTTTGAAACGGTCCAGATCGATGTACAGCAATGCACCGTAATCACCATTACGCACCGAAGCGGCCACGGCATTCTGCAGGCGGTCCATGAACAGGCGGCGATTGGGTAGCTGCGTCAGCGCATCATAGAACGCCAGCCCGCGTATCTCGTCCTCGTTGCGCTTGCGCTCGGTGATATCGCTGAAGATCGCCACATAATTGACCGTGTTGCCGCTCTCATCTTTCACGGCGGTGATGTTCACCCATTTTGGATATATCTCGCCGTTCTTGCGCCTGTCCCAGATCTCGCCCGACCATGAACCCTGCTCAAGCAACTGTTGCCACATCGCCTGGTAGAAAAATTTGTCATGGCGGCCTGAACTCATGATGCGCGGATTCTGCCCGATTACTTCCCAGGATCGATAGCCGGTTATCTTCGTGAAGGCACGGTTCACGCGCACGATTCTGGACTGCGCATCAGTGATAAGGATCGCATCATGCGTCTCAAAGGTGGCCGCCGCCACACGCAACTGCTTCTCTGCTCGCTTGCGCTTGGTGATGTCGTGGCAGAACACGAAGAATTTCTGTCCCTCCGGCATAAAGGTGGCGGATACCTCGATATCCATCACGCTGCCATCCTTGCGTTTGTGCAACGTTTCAAACTGGTCATGTCCGTTCGCGATGATCTTTGCGATACGTGCCCCGACATCTTCAAATCGCTCGCTGGCCTCCAACTGGCTGATATGCATCCCCACCAGTTCCTGCACGGAATAACCGGACATGCGTGCATACGATTCATTCGCTTCCTGCAGATATCCCTCGGCATCTGTCATCCAGTAGCCGTCCAGTGCCGTCTCGATCACCTGATGGTGGCGCAACATCACTTCCTGCATCCGTTTCCGCTCGGTGATGTCCCGACTGGCAGCATACAGGTACACCTCGCCATCTATCTCTACGCCCGTTGCACACACCTCGACCTGGATCAGCTCACCGTCCTTGCGACGGTGTACAGTATCGAACGTGGCACTCTCGCCAACCATATCGCGGAAGATTTTCACCAGTTCTTCCGAGGTGAACTGGTCGTCCCAGTCCCGCACATTGAGTCGCATCGCTTCTTCATGTGTGTAGCCGAGCATGCGGCAGAACGCATCGTTCACTTCCAGCAGATTCCCTTCGGCATCCATCACGTGGATACCTTCCATCGAGTTGCGCATCAGTGTCTGATTGCGGTGCAACTGGTTCTCGACCATGCGCATTTGCTCACGATGAGTGCTGACATCCAGCCCCAGCCCGACCAGCACCGGCTTCCCGTCGCGCATCACACGCCGCCCCGTGAATTGATAGGGGATACGCCGGCCGTCCGTGGCACACAGGCTGGCTTCCGCAGTGGCCTCACCCTGTTCGAAGACCGCACCGATACGACTGGCGATCAACGCTTTGTCCTCGCCCTCGAACATATCGAGCGGATCGGTGCCGACCAACGCCCCCTCGGGCAAACCCAGCACGCTCTCCAGATTGCGATTCACCATCATGAACCGACCGTCCGCCCCGATCATGTAGAACACGCCGGGCAGGGATTCGATGATCTCCTTGCGGAAAGCATTCTCACGCTCGACCACATCATGCCCGGACAATGTATCCATCATGCTGTTCAGCGCGAGTACCAGCTGGCCGACTTCACCACCGTATCTTTCTCGCAGGTGCGGGATGCGCTTGCGTTCGGCGATCTCGCTGGCAGCTTGCGTGATGCGATTGAGCGGACGCAGGATGGAACGCAGTGCCAGCATGAACGCCACTGCGGCAAGCAGTGTCAGCAGCAGTGCCTTGGCCAGACTGCGCATGGGGATGCCCGCTGCATCCACGCCAAGCGCCTGCCTGGGCACGTGAAAAGCCAGCAGCAGAAAGCGCTCAGGATGTTCAGGGTCGAATTGCACACGTTCCGCAGCCAGATAGCCTCCGCTGCCATCCGGCGACTGGCGCAACGGCGCGCAGCTGCTTGCCAGTGGTTCGAACTTCGACTTCAGGACCGGAAATTCAGTGCGGATGTCTGCCTGCTGCAGACCCGGTTCCGGGGCAAGGATGCGCGTCGCATCTGGATGCAGCAGGTAGTGTCCATAATTGTCCGAAACATAACTGCTGACCCCTTCAGGCAATCCTCTGGCGAGGGGCGTCAGCAGATACGATACATCCAGATTCAGCACCAGCATGCCAAAACGACGTCCGCGCTCGTCAAACACCGGCACGACGGCACGCAGCATCAGACGATGCGGCACCTCGATGCGACCGTGCTCCCGGTTGAGCGAGAAACCGGAAAGGTGGACACGCCCCTCGGCCAGCGACTGACCGGCCTTGAAGTAATCCGCCTCCCCTTTGCGCTGCAAGGCCGACCGCTGCACGACGACGAGATTACCATTGTCCCTGTCGACACGAACCAGTTCGCGTCCGCCGTCGGCCAGACCGATGTAGCGTGCCTGGAAATATTCCGGGCGAGTCGTCAGATAGGCCTTGAAGATATCCTGCAGGCGATGTTCCCATACCTGTCGCGTATTGTTCTCGCGCGGATCGATGCCGCCGTTGTGTATGGCTCGTGAAATACCACTGACCGGGGGCGTTTTTGAAAGGGACAGCGCATCACGGCGCAAGGCATCGATCTGCAGCAGCAGGCGTTCACGCTCGACATGCAAGTCACCGTCCAGCGCCGATTCGCGCTCAGCCAGAAACACCTCCTTGATGCGCTGGTTCTCGCCCCAAATCCACAACGCCCCACCTGCCACTACCAGCAACAAGCCCAACAAAGTGATGCGGGTCGAGAGGCTGATGTCGGCGATCTTCATGCGGCGTTTATCTCAGTAGTGCGACTGCAAACTTCAGATCCTGCCAGGCCTTGGCCTTTTCGGCAGGACTGCGCAACAGGTAGGCGGGGTGGTAGGTGACCAGCAGCGGCGTGCCGTGAAAGTCGTGTGTCGTACCGCGCAGGGAACCCAGCGTGGCATCACGCTCCAGCAGCGCAGTGGCCGCAGTCTTGCCCAGCGCGACGATGAGTTTCGGCTTGATCAAGGCTATCTGCTGTTGCAGATAGGGCAGACAGGTAGCGATCTCGTCCGCTTCGGGATTGCGGTTGTTCGGGGGACGGCATTTGACGACGTTGGCGATATACACATTGTCGCCGCGCTTGAGGCCGATGGCGAACAGCATGTTGTCGAGCAGCTTGCCCGCCTGCCCCACGAACGGTTCGCCCTGTGCATCCTCGTCCGCGCCCGGCCCTTCCCCGACGAACAACCAGTCGGCCTGCTCGTCACCGACGCCAAACACCGTCTGTGTGCAGCCGGCGCGCAATTTGCAGGCTGTGCAGTCACGCACCTTGTCCTTCAGTGCAGTCCAATCCAGTGTGGAAACATCGGGAATATTCTGAATTTCAACAGTTGACGGAGATTTGGCGACAGGCGTTTCCGCCTTCGCTGCTGCCGGTGCTTCGACCTCGACGGGGACGTCCGCCTGCCGCGCAGGAACACCGCGCCTTACCCACATCGGGTACAGGTTCAGTTCTCGCAGTACGTTCTCGTCACGGATGTTCACAATGCTTTCCCCATCAAAATGGCATCTTCGCGTCCGTTCGTTGCCGGATAGTAATCGCGGCGCAGTCCGATGTCACCAAAGCCCACACTGCGATACAAGGCAATGGCGGACACATTCGATGCGCGCACCTCCAGCACCATACGCCGCATCCCGTGTCGTCTGGCCAGTGCCAGCATCTCGCTCAGCAACTTGCTGCCCAGACCTTGGCGCTGATGCCTTGAGGAGATGGCGATATCCAGCAACTCAGCCTCGTCCACAGCCAGCATCAACACCGCGTAGCCCAGCATCCCTTCCGTTTCGGATTCATACACCTTGCACTGATATCCGCTGCGCATTGCGTCGCTGAAGTTGCCCAACGTCCAGGGATGCGCATGCACCGCACGCTCGATGGCCAGCACGCCATCCAGATCGGACTCCCTCATGTTGCGCAGGATCATGCCGCCCGTTCGCGGGTGGTCAGCGCGACCTTGTCGCGCAGGTAGAGGGGTAACGCCAGTGCTGCATCCACCGCCCTGCCCTGTTCGAATTCGAGCGCTGCCAGTCGCACCACGGCAGCAGCCTGCGGCACGGCATGCGCATCCAGGCCGTCCATCTGAAAGGCATAACGCCGCTGCAACGCATCACTCACCGCAAAACCGCTGCCGCAACCGAACCAGCCCTCCCCCTCGATCTCGGGCGCCTCCGCGACCTTGCACAGACAAGGCTCCATGACCGTCCGCCAGACATCACCATCCTTCTGATAGGCAGCCAGATACAGTTCACCCATGCGCGCATCCAGTGCGGCGATGACCTTGTCCTTGCCTGATGCTTCGGCCAGCGCCTGCAAGGTGCACACGCCCACCACCTGCACATCGGCACCCAGTGCCAGACCTTGAGCCACGCCGCATGCGATGCGCACGCCGGTGAACGAACCCGGGCCTTTGCCGAAAGCGATGCCATCCACTTCGCGGATCTTGCACCCTGCTGCTTTCAGCACCGCATCCACCATCGCCAACAGTACTTCGGAATGTTTCTGTCCCACCATCTCACTGCGCGCAGTGACCGCGCCGTCCTGCCACAGGGCGACGGAGCAGTATTCGGTGGAGGTTTCGATTGCGAGCAGCTTCATTCGGCGAGCAACAAAACGACCGCCTGCGCCGCGATGCCTTCGCCGCGCCCGGTGTAACCCAGCTTCTCGGTGGTGGTGGCCTTCACATTGACGGCGCTCTTCTCCAGCCGCAGGTCGGCGGCGATGTTGTCGATCATGAGATGGATGTGCGGTGCCATCTTGGGCGCCTGCGCGATGATGGTGGCATCGACGTTGGCGACGCGGAACCCCGCCTCGCGTACCAGATGCAGCGTCTCGCGCAACAGTATGCGGCTGTCGATGTTTTTGAACTTCGCATCGGTGTCGGCGAAATGACGGCCGATGTCCCCCAGTGCAGCCGCGCCCAGCAGCGCATCGCAGATGGCGTGCAGCAGCACGTCCGCGTCGGAGTGGCCGAGCAGACCTTTCTCATAAGGGATGTCCACCCCGCCGATGACGAGCTTGCGCCCCTCGACCAGCTGGTGAACGTCGAAACCTTGTCCGATTCTCATATTTACTCTCACTCAAATTCAAACCTATTGCCACAGAGCACACAGAGGCCACAGAGAAGTGGTTCAGGCAGGGATGGGCGACTTTCCCCCAACTCGCAAAACCCGCCGCACCTCTCTGTGTGCTCTGTGTGCTCTGTGGCTAATTATTTTTTCTGCTTTAGCAACAACTCCGCCAGTTCGATGTCCTGCGGATAAGTCACCTTGAAGTTCGACGAATCACTCGCCACCAGTTTCGGCTGCAGGCCCATTGCCTCGATGGCCGAGGCTTCGTCGGTGACCGTCACGCTGCGTGCCAGAGCTTCGGCCAGCAGGCCGGCGCGGAACATCTGCGGCGTCTGCGCCTGCCACAGGCCTTCGCGCGGCTCGGTGTGGGCGATGCGCTGCTGGGCGTCGGCGCGCTTGAGCGTATCCGCCACCGGCACCGCGAGGATGCCGCCCACCGGGTCGTCGCGCAGTTCCGCGATCATGCGCGTCAGCAGATGCTGCGTCAGGCAGGGACGCGCCGCGTCATGTACCAACACCCAGTCGTCCGGTTCCAGTTCCGATGCGAGCAGTCCGTTGGCGACGCTCTCGGCACGTGTAGCCCCGCCGCAATACAGCGGTTCCAGCTTCTCGCCGCAATGCGACCAATCGTAACGCGCGAAATATTCGTCGTCCGGTGCCAGCACCACGAACACCGTCTTGATGTGCGGACTTGCGCAGAGCGTGGTGAGCGCATGCCAGATCATGGGACGACCAGCCAGGTCGAGATATTGCTTGGGCAACTCGTGGCCCATGCGGGCGCCGAAACCGGCGGCGGGGACTAATGCGTGGAATTCAGACATGGGCGCGAGTCTACCAAACTCTGGTGCGGCATGACTCAACTGAGCGTGAATCCGCCGTCCAGCACCTGCAGACAGGCATCGACCACTTGCGGGTCGAACTTCGTTCCTCGTCCGGCGACGATCTCTTCCCGCGCCGCAGATATTCCAAGTGCGGGACGATAGGGTCGATGTGTCGCCATCGATTCCACCACGTCGGCGACGGCAACGATGCGCGCCTCCAGCGCGATGCCTTCCCCCTTCAGCCCCTGCGGATAGCCGGAGCCATCGATACGTTCGTGGTGCTGATAAGCAATGTCCGCCACCGGCCAGGGGAAGCGCACCTCCTTGAGGATGTCATATCCCATGCGCGCATGCTCATGCACGATGCGCATTTCGATCTCTGTCAATCGCGAAGGCTTGCTCAACACCTCGGCCGGGATGCCGATCTTGCCGATGTCATGGATGGTCGCCCCCATGCGTATCCCCTTGATGCGATCCTCATCCAGACCCAGCTTCTGTGCGATGG
>JAHJQE010000043.1 GCA_018819205.1 Gammaproteobacteria bacterium | reverse complement strand
CGGCAACCAGATTGCCGCGTGCGGTAAGGCTGCGCACTTCGGCCGGATCGCGCACGATCTCTTCACAGGCCGCCGCGACGCCGGGTGAATAGGCCAGCGCCAGATCGCGCGCCGTGTGCAGCGGCTTGCTCGGCTGCACGGTGATCTTGCCCGCCGGGGATTGGCGATGGTATTTCAATGCGGCTTCGCGTATCTGCTCATCCATACTGACCTCGCTATTCTTGCTCCCCTCATCGGGTACGTCACACGCCGCCTAGCCCTCGCGTTCCAGCCGCAAGGTCTCCAAGGTGCGCTTGCGCACTGTATGCAGCAACGGCACATCGTCATCCAGTGACGAACCGTAAGACGGGATCATCTCCCGCATCTTGCTTTGCCATTCTGCGCTCTTCATACGCGGTTTGAAACAACGCTCGATCACCTCGATCATGGCTTGAACCGATGTGGATGCACCTGGCGAAGCACCCAGCAGTGTCGCCAGCGTGCCATCCTTCGCAGTAACGATCTCGGTACCGAATTCCAGTTTGCCGCCCTTGGTATCGCAGTTCTTGATGATCTGCACGCGCTGCCCGGCCGAGGCCAGTTCCCAGCCGTTCTCGCGCGCATTGCCGAAGAAATCGCGCAATGCTGCGACGCGATCCTTGTGCGACTTCATTGCTTCGCCGATCAGATAGCGCATCAGCGGCAGATTGTCGCGCGCCACCGACAGCATGGGTTTGAAGTTGCCCGACTTGAGCGAGCCGAACAGGTCGAAGAACGATCCTTCCTTGAGGAACTTGGTAGTGATGCTGGCGAACGGCCCGAACAGCAGCACCGACTCGCCGCCAAGGATGCGCGCATCCAGATGCGGCACCGACATCGGCGGCGCACCCACCGCCGCCTTGCCGTACACCTTGGTCGTATGCTGGCGCACGATCTTCGGATCGTGGCAGATCAGCCACTGGCCGCTGACCGGGAAACCGCCGTAGCCCTTCGCTTCCGGGATGCCGGACTTCTGCAACAGCGGCAGCGCGCCGCCGCCCGCACCGAGGAACACGAAACCCGCCTCGATGGTGCGCGTCTTGTCGTCGTGCGTATCCTTCACGCGCACATGCCAGCGCCCGTCGTCATGCTGCTTGAGACTGGTGATGGTGTTGTTCAGCTTCAGTTCGAAATTGGGCAGTTTGAGCAGCGCCCGCACCAGCTTGCGCGTCAGGAAACCGAAATCCACATCGGTGCCGTGCTTCACCTGCGTCGCCGCCACCGGCTCCTTGTCGTCGCGCCCCTGCATCACCAGCGGCATCCACTCGCGCAACAGCGCCGGATCGTCGCTGAACTCCATTTCTTCGAACAGGTGATGCGTGTGCAGCGCCGCATAGCGCTTGCGCAGGAATTCGACATCCGCCTTGCCGCGCACGAAACTCTGGTGATACACGGGATTGATGAACCGCTCAGGTGTCGGCAACAGCCCCTGATCGACCAGATAAGACCAGAACTGCAACGACACCTCGTACGCCGCGTTGATCTCCAGCGCGCGCTTGATGTTCACGCTGCCATCCGCCGCCTGCGGCGTGTAATTCAACTCGCAATAACCGGCATGCCCGGTACCCGCGTTGTTCAGCCCGTGCGAACTCTCGTTCGCCACCTTGGACAAGCGTTCCACCATCATGATCTTCAGCGAAGGATCGAGCTGCGCCAGCAACTTGCCCAGCGTCGCGCTCATCACGCCCGCCCCGACCAGCAACACATCCACTTTCTTGTTCGACATCTTCAGACTTTCCGGCACCGTTATCCGGCGTACATTCTACCCGTTCAGGGACGCCAATACCTTCTCCAGCCGCTTCGCCGAAACGATCACCGGCGTCTTCAATTCCTGCGCGAACAGGGACACACGCAGTTCCTGCATCATCCAACCGAAGTCTTCCAGACGCTCGTCGCGTGCGCCTTGCTGGGCTTGCAGGCGGCGTTGCCATTGCTGTTGCAGCGGCTGCAACTGAGCCATGTTCGTCGCGTCGCGCGCGGGGTTGCCGCGCAGCTTCTCCAGCCGCACGTTGATCGCCTTCAGGTAGCGCGGCATGTGCTGCATGCGTTCGTAAGGGGTGCTGGCGATCCAGCCTTTTCCGAGCAGACCTTCGAGTTGCTGGCGGATGTCCTGCTGCGCTTGGGCATGCGCTTTGAAGCCGGGCAATGCTTTCTGCAAGGCCTGATGTTCGGTCAGCACCGTGCCGACCAGACGCGCGATCTCGTGCCCAACCAGATTGAGGCGCGACTTGGCGTCCTTGCAGCGCGCGTTGAAGCTCTTCTCACTGTCCGGCAGCGGGTCGTTCAGACAGCAACGGTCGAAGGTGACACTGAGTATCTGCTGCTGCAAATCCTGCTGGCTGCCGAAGGGCAGGAACAGCATCGCCATCTTCTGCAGGTCGGGCAGGTTCTTCTCCAGAAACTTCACCTGCTCTTTCAACGCCAGCATGAACAGGCGGCGCAGTCCGGCGCGATGCACGGCCTGCGCTTCGTCCGCCGTATCGAATGCTTGCAGCGTCACCGCATCGCCCTCGTCGTGCAGCGCGTTGAACACCGTCACCTGTTGACCGGCGCGCGGCACTTGCGCGGTCTCGGCGAAGTCGCCGAAGGTCCAGGATGTGTAGCGTTCCTTGTTGGTCGTGACTGCGGCTTGCGTCTGCTTCGCCGGCGCACTGGCGGCCAGCGTCACCTTGGGTGCCCATTCCCCGCGCAGTTGCAGGAAGTTGCGCCCCATCCCCAACTGCCGTCCGTGTTCATCTATCACTCGGAAGTTCATCAGCAGATGCGGCGGCAGTTGTTCCAGACGGAAGGCGTCCAGCGGCACATCGACCTGTTTCTGTTCCCGCATGTATTTCGCGATGGCCTGCAACAGCGAGATGTCGCTCGGCTTAACTGCGGCGCAGAATGCGGCGGCGAACTCCGGCACCGGCACGCAATGACGACGCAGTTTCTGCGGCAGCGACTTCAGCAGTTGCGCCACCTTCTCCGCCAATATGCCCGGCACCAGCCATTCGCAGCGCGCGGGCTGCACCTGGTTGATGAGCGCCTGCGGCACGGTCAGCGTCACACCGTCGTCGTTCTTGCCGGGCGCGAAGTTGTAGGCCAGCGCGTAGCTCACGTTGTTCATCTTCAGTTGCGGCGGAAAATGTTCGGTGGTGATGCCGGCCGCCTCGTGCCGCATCAGGTCATCCTTCTTCAGGTACAGCAGCTTCGGCTGCTCGCGCTCGGCTTCCTTGCGCCACTTCTCGAAATCTGCACCGTTATGCGTACCTGCCGGGATGCGCGCATCGTAGAAGGCGAAGATGAGTTCGTCGTCCACCAGCACGTCGGGGCGGCGCGATTTGTGTTCCAGCGCTTCGATGTCGGCGATGAGTTTCTGGTTGTGCGCGAAGAACGGCGCTTGGGTGTTGAACTCGCCTTCCACCAGCGCGGTGCGGATGAACACCGCGCGCGACTCCTCGGGGTCCATCGGCCCGTAGTGCACACGCTTTTTGGGATTGATTAGCAGGCCGAACAAGGTGCTGCGCTCCCACGCGGCGACCTGCGCCGCTTTCTTCTCCCAGTGCGGATCGAAGTAACTGCGCTTCAGCAGGTGATCGCCCACCTCCTCCAGCCATTGCGGTTCGATGCGTGCCACGCAGCGCGCATACAAACGCGTGGTCTCCACCAGCTCTGCGGCCAGCACCCACTTCGCGCCCTTCTTCGCCAGCACCGAGTTGGGCGCGATGAAGAACTTCGTTTCGCGTGCGCCGAGGTAGTGCGGCTCGTTGACGGCGCGCGTGCCGATGTTGCCGATCAGGCCGGTGAGCAGCGCTTTGTGGATCTGCTCGTAGCTGGCGGGTTGCTCGTTGAAGCGCATGTTCATCTCGGCCATCTGTGCATGCAGTTGCTGGTGCAGTTCGTGCCATTCGCGCAGGCGCAGCGGTGACAGGAAATGACTGCGGCACTCGTTCGCCCACGTCTTGTTGCTCTTCTTGTGCTGCACGCCCTTCTTGAACCAGTCCCACATCTTGAGATAGGCGAGGAAGTCCGAACGTTCGTCGTTGAAGCGCTGGTGCGCGGCATCGGCCGCCTCGCGCCGTTCGGCCGGTCGGTCGCGCGGGTCCTGCAGCGACAAGGCGCTGGCGATGATAACGATCTCGGTCAGACACTGGTACTGCTTGCCCGCCAGCAACAGGCGCGCGATCTTCGGATCGAGCGGCAGCTTGGCCAGTTCGTGGCCGAGTTTGGTCAACTGGCGCTGCTCATCGATGGCATTCAATTCGTGCAGCAACTGATAACCGTCGGCAATGGCGCGC
Organism: Gammaproteobacteria bacterium; assembly: GCA_018819205.1. Taxonomy (GTDB): domain Bacteria; phylum Pseudomonadota; class Gammaproteobacteria; order Burkholderiales; family Gallionellaceae; genus Sideroxyarcus. Next base: position 47,476 of record JAHJQE010000043.1, on the reverse strand, counting down.
GAACCGGGCGGCTCGATGAACGGGAAATCGGCCACATCACCCAGACCCAGTGCACTCATGCGCAGGATGACGGTGGCCAGCGAGACGCGGAAGATCTCCGGGTCAGTGAACTCGGCGCGCTGCGCGAATTCTTCCTCGTCGTACAGACGGATGCAGATACCGCTCATCACGCGCCCGCAACGACCGGCACGCTGGTTGGCCGCCGAGCGCGCGATCTTCTCGATGTGCAGTTGCTCCACCTTCTGGCGGATGCTGTATCGGTTGATACGCGCCACGCCGGTGTCGATCACGTAGCCGATGTTGGGCACGGTGAGTGAAGTCTCGGCCACGTTGGTGGCCAGCACCACGCGGCGCTGGTTGCCGACCTTGAACACGCGATCCTGCTCGGCGGTGGACAGGCGTGAGAACAGGGGCAATATCTCGATGCCTTTGTGCTGATGCTTGCGCAACGCCTCGGCCGCTTCGCGTATCTCGCGCTCGCCGGGCAGGAACACCAGCACGTCGCCGCGCAGCCCGCCGATGGAGAGTTCATCCAGCGCGGAACAGATGGCCTGCGGCACATCCTGCATCTCGCCTTCTTCGTCTTTTTGCGGCGGTCGATAACGTATCTCGACCGGATAGGTACGACCGGAAACTTGCAGCACGGGCGCGCCCGAGAAATGTTTGGAGAAGCGCTCCGCGTCCAGCGTGGCCGAGGTGATGATGAGTTTCAGATCGGGGCGCTTGCGCAACAGCTGTTTGAAATAGCCGAGCAGGAAATCGATGTTCAGCGAACGCTCGTGCGCTTCGTCGATGATCAGCGTGTCGTATTGCTTCAACAGCGGATCATGATGGATCTCGGCCAGCAAGATGCCGTCGGTCATCAGTTTGATGGCGGAATCGGGCGACACCTTGTCATTGAAACGCACCTTGTAGCCGACCAGTCCGCCCAGTTCGCTCTTCAGTTCCTGTGCGATGCGCGCGGCCACCGAACGTGCCGCGACTCTGCGCGGTTGCGTGTGACCGATGACGCCGTGCACGCCGCGCCCGATGCTCAGACATATCTTGGGCAGCTGCGTGGTCTTGCCGGAGCCGGTCTCGCCGCACACGATGATGACCTGATGTTTTTCGATGGCTTGCGCCAGTTCTTCGCGCCGCTCCACCACCGGCAGGTCGGCCGGATATTCGATAGCGCTGAGTTGCTGGATGCGCGCGAGGCGGCGCTGGGCGAGAGCGGAAAGTTGTTTCATTGCGCCGGGATGCATAACTGGGGACACGGGATGCCGTCGCCGTCTTGGTCGAGCGATTTCACCGCGCAACGTGTCAGATAAAAATGTGCTTCGTCGCAGGACTGCATCTGCGCGCAGTGCGATTTCTTGCCGCAGGCCAGATCATAGGGTTCGTAAGCTGACGGGATGCCGGCCGTCGCATGATCCCGGTAGTAGGTGGGATGTTGCTTGCGCCATTCCCAAGGCGATTGCGGGCTCACTTGCTGCCAGAGGCCGCGCTTGGCCTGCTGTGCTTCCAGCTGCAAAGCGATGAATGCTTTGTCGGCGTGATGGAAGGAATATTCCCAAGCCAAGCCCTGACGCACCTGCTCCCGATTCAGATCGACACCGTCCAGCATGAGCGTGGCGATGGTGCGACCGTATTGGTCGGTGGCGCGGCTCTCCACTTGCACCACTTTCTTGTTCACGCGGGACTTCAGATATTCGAGTGACTGCCGGCCGAACGGCTGCGACTTTTCCGGCGCGTCGATGTCGGCCAGGCGCAATTTGAGTTTCTGTTTGTCGCGCAACACCAGCACGGTATCGCCGTCGATCACGGCGATGACATACGCGTCGAACGTCTCCGCCTGCGCCGCCCAACTCAGGCAGCACAGCAATGCCAGCCACCGCTTCATATCAGGATGCTTTTGATGAGCGCCATACAGAACAAGGTGTAGCCCGCCGCCAGCAGGTCGTCGAACATCACCCCGAGTCCGCCGTGCCAATGGCTATCGAAATAGCGGATGGGCTGCGGTTTGACGATATCGAAGAAACGGAACAGGGAGAATGCCAGCAATTGCCAGATCAGGCCGTCCGGTGTGAAGAACAGCACCAGTAAAAAGGCCACCACCTCGTCCCACACGATACCGCCGAAGTCGGCCTCGCCCAGCGCCTTGCCGGTGATGTCGCACACCCACACACCGATGGCGAACATCCAGATCAGCACGAACAGGAACATGGCGTCGCTCAGGCGCGGCGACAGGTACCAGAAAAACGGGAATGCGAGCAAAGTACCGGCGGTGCCGGGCGAGCGCGGTACCAGCCCCAGCCCCAGACCGAAAGAAAGCATGTGCGCCGGATGGCTGAACAAAAAACGCCAGTCCGGTTTGACTTTCAAATCATGATGCAAAGTGGTCATAGCCCTCCCTGGCGATCTTGATCACGCTGCCGTTCGCTGCGCGCAACTTGCAGCCCTGCCCGGAGACGATGCTGCCGATACGCGTCAGCGGCAAATGCATCAGGTCGGCGATCACCCCGATCTCTTCGCGCCGCGCGAGTGGTGCGGTGAAACACAGTTCATAGTCGTCTCCGCCGGAGAGCACGCAATCCTGCGCCAGCACATCCATCTCTTCACTGGCAGAGGCAAAGAAGGCTGGCTTGGGCAGTCGGTCATAACGCACCTCGGCCGCCACGTTGGAGCTATCAAGGATGTGCTTCAGATCTGCCAGCAAGCCGTCCGACACGTCGATGGCGCTATGCGCGATGCCGCGCAATGCAAGCCCCAATTCCACTCTCGGCATCGGTTGCTGCAAAGCGGCGAGGCAGGTCTGACGCGCGCCTTCTGGCAGTTGCACCCGCTGCTGCAGATGCGCCAATCCCAGCGCGGCTTCGCCCAGCGCGCCTGACACCCTGATGTCGTCGCCGACCTGTGCACCGCTGCGGCGCAACGCTTGCCCCTGTGGCACTTCACCCATGATGGTCACACTCAGATTGAGCGGACCGCGTGTGGTGTCGCCACCGATCAGTTCCACGCCGTGCGCCTCGGCCAGCGCGAAGAAACCCTCGCTGAATGCCTGCAGCCAGTCGTCGTGTGCCTGCGGCAACGACAGCGACAGGGTCGCCCAGCGCGGCTGCGCGCCCATCGCCGCCAAGTCGGACAGGTTCACCGCCAGCGTCTTGTGGCCCAGTTGGCGGGGATCGGTATCGAGATAGAAATGCGTGCCGCCGACCAGCATGTCGGTGGACACCGCCAGCTCCATGCCGGGGGTGACGGTCAACAGCGCGGCGTCGTCGCCGACGCCCAGGTTCGTGTTCGGGGTGGGACGCGTGAAATACCGCCGGATGAGATCGAATTCCGACATCAGGGCGGCGTGCCTTTACTTGGCAGCGACTTCGACTGCACGCGCCTGCGCCGCCAGCTTGTCCAGCACGCCGTTGACGAACTTGTGGCCGTCGCTGCCGCCGAAGGTCTTGGCCAGTTCGACGGCTTCGTTGATGACCACGCGGTAAGGGACTTCCGGCTGATGGAACAGTTCGTAAGCGCCGAGCAACAGCACCGAATATTCCACCGGGCTCAACTCGTCCAGTGCGCGATCGAGCTGCGGGGTGATCTGTGCATCCAGCGCTTCGTGCTGGGCGATGGCCCCGCGCAACAGTTGCTGGTACAGCTCGCTGTCGTAGCGGCCGAGACTCTTGTCGTCGCCCGTGCTGCGCCCGATCTGCGTCGCAGTACTGCCGGATATCTTCCATTCGTAGATGCCCTGCAATGCCAGTTCGCGCGCGCGGTGACGCGGGCTTACGGCGACTTTCTTGGTATCGCTCATGCCAGTTCCCGTGCCAGATTGACCATCTCGATGGCGACCAGCGCCGCTTCCGCACCTTTGACGCTCATGCGTACTTCGGCCTGCTCGTCGGTGTCGGTGGTGAGGATGGCGTTGGCGATGGGCATACCTGTCGCCAGCTGTACTTCGCCCACGCCGCGCGCGGACTCGTTGGACACGATCTCGAAGTGATAGGTGTCACCGCGGATCACCGCGCCCAGCGCGATCAGTGCGTCGTAGTCGTGGCTCTCGGCCATCTGCCACAGCACCAGCGGGATCTCCAGCGCGCCGGGCACGGTAGCCAGCACGATGTCGTCGTCCGCCACACCGCTCTTGAGCAGTTGCGCATGACAAGCCGCCAGCAAACCGTCGCACACGACATCATTGAAACGGCTCTGCACGATGCCGATGCGCATGCCCGTGCCGTCCAGGTTCTTTTTTATCTCTCTCATTTTGTATCCTTGGAAGAACAATAACCCACGATCTCAAGGCCGAAGCCCGCCATGCTCGGCATCTTGCGTGCCGTGCCGATCAAACACATCTTGCCCACGCCGATGTCGCGCAGGATCTGTGCGCCGATGCCGTAGCTCTTGGGGTCCCACTTGCTCGCCGGATGTTCGGCATGGTTCTCCAGCGCTCGGTCCAGCAGCGTCTGCGACGTCTCGTCCTGATGCATCAACACCAGCACCCCGCTGGAAGCCTGACTGATCTTCTTCAGCGCCTCGTGCACACTGGTGCTCTTCTCGTAACTGGTCTGTTCCATAAAGTCCATCACCGACAGCGGCTCGTGCACGCGTACCAGCGTCTCGAACTCGGGCTGGATGTCGCCCTTGGCCAGCGCCAGATGCGTGCGCTGTGTGCTCTTGTCGGTATAGGCATACAGCTCGAACTCGCCGTAGGCGGTCTGCACGCTTCGCTTGCCGACGCGCTCGACCAGGGTCTCGTTGTGCGCGCGGTATTCGATCAGGTCGGCGATGGTGCCGATCTTCAGACCGTGCTGTTTGGCGAACGGGATCAGGTCGGGCAGACGCGCCATCTCGCCGTCTTCTTTCAATATCTCGCAGATCACCGAAGCCGGTGTCAGGCCTGCCAGTTGCGCCAGATCGCAACCCGCCTCGGTGTGGCCGGCACGCACCAGCACGCCACCGTCGCGCGCCATCAGCGGGAAGATGTGACCGGGCTGCACGATGTCCTGCGGCTTGGCATCCTTGTTCGCCGCGGCGAGGATGGTGCGCGCGCGGTCGGCGGCGGAGATGCCGGTGGTGACACCGGTCGCCGCTTCGATGCTGAGCGTGAAGTTGGTCGCCAGCGGCAGGCCGTTCTCGCGCACCATCAGAGGCAGGTCGAGCTGTTTGCAATGCTGTTGCGTCAGGGTCAGGCAGATCAGGCCGCGCCCGTGCTTGGCCATGAAGTTGACCATCTCCGGCGTGGCGAACTCGGCAGCGAACACCAGGTCGCCCTCGTTCTCGCGATCCTCCTCGTCCACCAGCACGACCATGCGGCCGGCGCGTATCTCTTCGATGATCTCGTGGATCGGTGCTACATCTGTCATGTGTTCTGTTCTTTCTCTGCCTGCAGCATGCGTTCCACATAGCGCGCGATCAGATCGATCTCCAGATTCACGCGCTTTCCTTTTTCCAGTTCGTTCAATGTCGTTACTTCCAGTGTATGCGGGATCAGGTTCACCTCGAACTCGTTGCCCGACACCTGGTTCACCGTCAGGCTCACGCCGTTGATGGTGATGGAGCCTTTCATCGCGATGTACCTGGACAATGCATGCGGTGCCTTCACCACCAGACGCCAGCTCTCGCCGATGTCGTCGAAAGCCACCACCTCGCCCACGCCGTCCACATGACCGCTGACCAGATGACCACCGATGCGATCGGACAGTCGCATCGCTTTCTCAAGATTCACATTGGCGCCCTGTTTGTCCAGACCCGTGGTGCAATCCAGCGTCTCACGCGACACATCCACCGTGAAGTCGTTACCGTCGATCTCGACCACGGTCAGGCAGACGCCGTTCACCGCGATGCTGTCACCCAACGCGACATCGTCCATGCCCAACACCTCGGTCGCCACGGTCAGGCGCAGGCCGCCTTCGCGATCTGCGACCTTCTTGATCATGCCGGCATCGGCGATGATTCCACTAAACATGCTTCACCTCCGCTGTGATTCGTAGATCTTCACCCACCCGGCGCACATCACGCCAGGCCAGATCCACACGTTGTTCCAATCCCGTCAACTCGCCCAGATCTGCCATGCCGCGTGCGGCATCGCCCAGCAGTTGCGGCGCCAGATACAGCACCAGTTCGTCCACCAGACCTGCCTGCAGCAATGCGCCGTTCAACGTGCGTCCTGCTTCGACCATGACTTCGTTGATACCACGTTGCGCCAAGGCGCGCATCACAGCAGCCAGATCGACGCGCCCTGCCGCATCGGGCAGCAGCAACACTTCCGCCCCTTGCCGTTCCAATGCAGCACGGATCCCCATGTCCTGCGATGCGGTGCAGATCAGCACCCGGCCACTTCTCAGCATTCGTGCCGCAGGTGACATGCGCAACGTGCTATCCAGCACCACACGCAACGGTTGCCGTTCCGTGTCGATGCGCACATTCAATTGCGGATCGTCCGCCAGTACCGTTCCGATACCGGTCAGCACGGCACAGGAACGCGCCCGCCAGTGCTGCACATCCTGCCGCGCTGCCGCACCGGTGATCCACTGGCTGGTTCCGTTTGCCAGCGCGGTGCGCCCATCCAGACTGGCGGCGATCTTGCTGCGCACCCAGGGTTTGGCGCGCGTCATGCGCGACACGAACCCGATGTTCAACTCGCGCGCCGCCGCTTCCATCAGCCCGCATTCGACTGCGATACCGGCGGCACTCAAACGCGCGATGCCTTGCCCTGCCACCTGCGGATTGGGGTCCTGCATGGCGCATACCACGCGCACCACTCCAGCTTCAATCAGGGCATCCGCACAGGGCGGAGTACGGCCATGGTGGCTGCAAGGCTCCAGCGTGACATAGGCCGTCGCACCGCGCGCCGACTCTCCGGCAGCACGCAGGGCATGTACTTCGGCATGCGGCTCACCGGCCCGCACATGCCAGCCCTCGCCTATGACTACGCCATCCTTGACCAGTACACAGCCAACACGCGGATTGGGGGATGTCGTATTCATCCCTTGCGCCGCCAGTTGCAGCGCCCGCGCCATCCACTGACTATCGGTCGCCTGCATCAAGCTCAGTCCGTCTTGCGTCGGCGTTGCGACGGTTTGCTCATGGCATCCACCGCATCGGTGAAGTCCGCCACATCCTGAAAGCTCTTGTACACCGACGCGAAGCGGATGTAGGCCACCTTGTCCAGCCTCAGCAACTCCTTCATCACCAGTTCACCGATCAGGCGCGACGGGATCTCGCGTTCACCGAAGGCGAATATCGTTTGTGTGACATGCCCGATTGCCGCATCCACCAACTCGGTCGGCACCGGCCGCTTGTGCAGCGCGCGCGTGAAACTGTTGCGCAGACGCTCATCGTCGAACTCGCTGCGCGTGCCGTTCTGCTTCACAACCTGCGGCATGCGCAGCTCGACCACTTCATGCGTGGTGAAACGTTTATCGCACGACAGGCAGCGACGGCGACGGCGGATGCTGTCGCCTTCCTCGCTCAATCGCGTATCCACCACCTGGGTGTCTTCGTGCTTACAGAACGGACATTTCATCGCTGCAAGTACCGGGCATCAGATTTCAATCGCGGGCACATGAATATCTCACCGCCGGCGCTTGACATGATTTTAGTTACCGTACACCGGGAAGGCGGTGGTCAGCTTCTTCACCTCGCCCACCACGCGTGCGATCACTGCGTCGTCGGTCGGCGCATCCAGCACGTCGGCGATCAGGTGTGCCAGCTTCTCGGCTTCCAGCTCCTTGAAACCGCGCGTGGTCATCGCGGGCGAACCGATACGGATACCGGAAGTCACGAACGGCTTCTCCGGATCGTTGGGGATGGCGTTCTTGTTGACGGTGATGTGCGCTTTGCCCAGCGCTTCTTCGGCAGCCTTGCCGGTCAGCTGCTTGGCACGCAGATCGACCAGGAACACGTGGCTGTCGGTACGGCCGGAGACGATGCGCACACCGCGCTCGGTCAGCACCTTGGCCATCACGCGCGCATTGTCGATCACCTGCTTCTGGTATTCCTTGAACTCCTTGCTGGCCGCTTCCTTGAACGCCACCGCCTTGGCGGCGATAACGTGCATCAGCGGACCACCCTGCAACTGCGGGAAGATGGCCGAGTTCAATGCCTTCTCATGCTCGGCCTTGGCCAGGATCAGACCGCCGCGCGGACCGCGCAGGGTCTTGTGGGTGGTGGTGGTGACGAAGTCGGCGATACCGACCGGGCTGGGATAGCAACCCGCTGCGATCAGACCGGCGTAGTGCGCCATGTCCACGAACAGGTAGGCACCGACGCTGTCGGCGATGGCGCGGAAGCGCTTCCAGTCGATCACCAGCGCGTAGGCGGAGGCACCGGCCACGATCATCTTGGGCTTGTGCTCGTCAGCCAGACGCTGCACTTCGTCGTAGTCGATCTCTTCCTTGTCGTTCAGGCCGTACTGCACGGCCTTGTACAGCTTGCCGCTGATGTTCACGGTGGCGCCGTGGGTGAGGTGGCCGCCGTGGGCCAGGCTCATACCGAGGATAGTGTCGCCCGGCTTCAGCACCGAGACATACACGCCCTGATTGGCCTGCGAACCGGAGTGTGGTTGGACATTGGCATATTCGGCACCGAACAAGGCCTTGGCGCGGTCGATGGCCAATTGCTCGGCGATGTCCACGAACTCGCAGCCGCCGTAGTAGCGTTTGCCGGGATAGCCCTCTGCGTACTTGTTGGTCAGCTGGCTGCCCTGCGCTTCCATCACCGCCGGGCTGGTGTAGTTTTCCGAGGCTATCAGTTCGATGTGATCTTCCTGACGGGCGGTTTCTTTCTGGATCGCGTCCCACAGATCAGGATCGACGACAGCTAGGGTGTTTTTGCGCGAGAACATGGATAGCCTTCCAAAGTTAAAGGATAAAAAGAAAGGCGCGCATTTTATCACGCCCGGAAGCTAAAACGCCGCCCATCAGGGCGGCGTCTCAAAGGGCTGCAGCGAAAGCTCATGGCGCATCGAACATCATCGGCACATCCCATTCGCCCATGCGCCCGCCGGCGAATATCTGGCGCACGCGCAGGAAATGGCGTCCCGATCGCGGGCGCGGCATGTCGATCCAGTTGTCCGCCGTCTTCGCATCCAGCAGCAGATGCTGGAAATCCAGATTTGGCGCGACCTGCACCTGATAGCTCACGCTCTGCTGGCGCCCCACCCAGCGCAACTGCAACTGCTTGCCGCTGACATAGACCTTGGTCATGGCGAATTGGCGCGGCGGCGCATTGACCTCGAAACCGATCCTGCTTTCCATACCCTGCAGTCCGTGCGCATCCACCGCGCGCAGCTTCATCCAGTAGCGGCCATTCGGCAGTTCGTACAGCCGGATGGCTCTACCCTCGCTACGCAACGATACCAGCCGGCCTGAGAAGTCTTCGTTTTGCGCCAGTTCGCCGACATAACGCAGAGCGCCAGCCTGTTCGCCCATCATCCATTCGACGTAGGGCGTGCCGAACAAGGACGGCAATTCCGGATAGACAGGCTCGGACAGCAGCGGTATCACCTGTGCCGCATCACGGCCGTTGGCCACAGCACCCTCGCGAGCGTTCAGCGACAGCACGACCGGCGTCTGCGTGGCATCGAAAGCGACCGTGCCGTCTTCCACCTCGGTAAAGGTGACCACACCATCCTGCCGCACCCGAAAATGGGTACCGCTGATACCGACCGTTGCATTGCGCCCCGCGACAGCAAGGTCTGCCATGCCGGGCTCGTTTTTGGCCTTGAAAACTTCTATCTGTCCGGTCATCAGGCGCAGCAGGGACGACAGCACGCCATCCGCACGCTGCTCCAGCTTCGCCACCTTCAGCTCGCTGCGCTCCATCATGTTCACCAGCGAACTGTCCGCCATGCGCAAGCGCAATACACCGCCCGCTGCCGTCTGCAACTGCGCGCCCACAGCAATCATGTCCCCTACCTTCAGCACTTTCCCGTTCGCAGTCGCCTCGCCTGAGACCGCTTCCACTTTCAGTTTGCCCTGATAGGTCTTCAGCCACGCTCGCTTGATGCGCAATTGCTGGCCGGATTCGATCAGATCGGGATCTGGCAGCAGGTTGTAGTTCGCCACATCGCGCCAGCGCGTCGGCAGGTCCAGTTGCGTACGGGCCAAGTCACCCAGGGTATCGCCGCTGCGCACTTCGATGGTCACATCGTCCGGCCCCGGCAAGGGCGCTAGCGCCCAAGCGAACTGCATCCAGAACAAGGCAACTGCGCCCAGCAATACTTTCATTGCTTCCTCCCTCATGCGCTTCATTGTCCCGCTATCGACATGCGCCCGAGCAACACCGAGCCGCACTGGCGCGCGCCCTGCACCAGCACATCGTTACCGATGGCGACGATGTCGCGATACATATCCTTCAGATTACCCGCGATGGTGATCTCCTCCACCGCATACTGGATCTCGCCGTTCTCCACCCAGAATCCCGCCGCGCCGCGCGAATAATCGCCCGTCACCGGATTGACGCCGTGACCCAGCAACTCGGTCACCACCAGCCCGCGCCCCATGATGCCCAGCAGTCCGGCGAAGTCCTGCTCGCCCGGATGGATGATCAGATTGTGTGTGCCGCCCGCGTTGCCGGTGGTCTGCATTCCCAGCTTGCGCGCGCTGTAGCTGCCGAGGAAATAACCGTTCAGCACACCGTCTTCGACGATGGTGCGGCGACGGGTACGCACGCCTTCGTTATCGAACGGACTGCTGGCCAGACCGCGCTTGATGTCCGGCACATCATCGATACGCACGATATCGGAGAACACCGGCTTGCCCAGCCGGTCCGGCAGGAACGAGGACTTGCGATACAGTGCACCGCCGCTCACCGCCTGCACGAAGTGACCGAACAGGCTGGCGGCCACCGGCGCTTCGAACAGCACCGGACATTGCATGGTGGACAGCCTGCGCGCCTTCAGGCGGCGCACGGTGCGTTCGGCAGCGATGCGCCCGATCTCTTCCACCTTGAGGATCTCCGCCGCGTTGCGTGCCACGCTGTACCAGTAGTCGCGCTGCATGCCGTCTCCTTTGCCGGCGATCACCGAGCAGCTCACGCTGTGGCGCGATGACGCATAGCCGCCACTGAAACCGCGGCTGTTGGCCTGCACGAAGCAGCCCTGATTGGCATTGACGCTGGCGCCCTCGGAATTGACGATGCGCTTGTCGGCGGCGAATGCGGCTTGCTCGCACTCGCGCGCAAGTTCCACCGCCTGGTCGACATCGATTCCCCACGGGTGATAGAGATCAAGATCCTTGTAATCGAAAGCCAGCTGATCGACATCGGGCAGACCGGCACAATCGTCCTCGGCAGTGAAGCGTGCGATATTCAGTGCGGCATCCACCGTATCGTGCACGGCCTGCCTGGAAAAGTCAGAAGTGCTGGCATTGCCGCGCCGCTGACCGAGATACACGGTCACGCTCAAGCCCTTGTCGCGGTTGTACTCGATGGTCTCGATCTCGGCCTGACGAACGCTGACTGCATGTCCATCACCTTCCGACACTTCGGCCACACAATCCGAAGCACCCTTCTTGCGGGCGTAAGCGACGATGTCGGCAGCCAGTTGGCGCAGGTTATCCAGGCTCGATTGGGTGGTGTTTACGGGAACGCGCATAAAATTTTCAGTCGGGGGCAAGCAGCAGGGGCGCTATCATAACAACATACCGACCTGGAACGACACCCACGATGAAACCGCACAACACCCCCGACGAGGAGCTGGAAGAGCTCCCGCCCAGCAAGACCAAGATCAAAAAACAGATGCACGACCTGCGCGATCTGGGCAAAGAGCTGACCGAACTTTCCAAAGACAAATGGCGCGAACTCGACCTGCCGGAAAGCCTGTTCGAAGCCTTGGTGGAATACAAGCGCATCAGCAAATTCGGCGCGCAGAAACGCCAGTTGCAATACATCGGCAAACTGATGCGCGACGTGGAAACCGCGCCTATCCTGGCCAAAATGGAGATATGGAGCGGCAATTCGCGCCAGCACACCGCATGGCTGCATCAGGTGGAAGCCTGGCGCGACCGCATGCTGGAAGAGCCGGATGCGCTGACCGAGTTCCTTACCGAACATCCGGAAGCGGATGTGCAAAGGCTGCGTACGCTGATCCGCAACGCGCTGAAAGAAAAAGAGCTGAACAAGCCGCCGAAGTCCTACCGCGAGATCTTCCAGTTGCTGCGGGAGATCATCCCTCAACCATGAGTACCAACGAGCTTCGTTCCGGCGGCTGGCGCCCCTACCCGCACCTGAGGGCTACGCCCTGCCGTGTCCGGGTCGCCCCACCTCAATCCTACCGCGAGATCTTCCAGTTGCTGCGCGATATCATCCCGCAACCATGAGCGAACTGTTGCGCCACATCGCCTTCGACAGCGGACGTGAGCCGCGTTACAGCATGATCTGGCTGCATGGTCTGGGGGCGAGCGGTGACGATTTCGTGCCCGTGGCGGAAGCTTTGCAACTACCGCACGCGATGCGCCATATCTTCCCGCACGCGCCGCAGATACCGGTAACACTCAATGGCGGCTTTGTGATGCCGGCCTGGTATGACATCCGCAACGCCGATGCTTCGAGCTGGAACCGCACCGGCAGTGATTCATCGCAAGATGCGGCCGGCATACGCGCCTCGCAGCAGCAGATCGACAGCTTCATCGAACGCGAGATCGCGCGCGGCATTTCGCCGAAGAACATCTTCCTTGCTGGTTTCTCCCAGGGAGGTGCCATCGCCCTGCAGTGCGGCTTGCGCCGCCCCGGGGGGCTGGGCGGGATTCTGGCGTTATCTACCTATCTGCCACTGGCAGATACGGTCCAAACAGAAGCATGCGAGTCAGGATTGCGCACGCCGCTGTTCATGGCGCACGGCCGACAGGATCCGGTCGTGCCTTACGAGCTGGGGGCACATTCGCAAAGGTTATTGCTGGATGCGGGTTGCATAGTGGATTGGCATGAATACGACATGCCGCATTCTGTCTGCATGGAAGAGATAGAGGACATCTCAGCCTGGCTGAGCCGTCACATGCTGGGCGAAGCTTAAGCTTCGCTGGCGGCATCCTGCTCCATCATGCGGTAACGCGCCAGGTCATAGTCGTCACCCCGTTCGACCAGCGCCAGCGGCAGCAACAGATACGCCTTGTCTTCCAGTTCCATATTGAGGCTGCGCTGCGGCGTGTAGGTGTCCTGCTTCATCAGCAGCCATGCCTCGCCGCTGGTATCGGCCGGACGATTCAGATACAGACCGAGTTGCCCGCCTTCCGGCCCCCGCACGGCGCGATCCTGTAACGGCACACCAACCACGCGCGGACTCAATACTTCCACACCGATGTGCAAAGTGCCATCGCGGTCACGACTCAAACGGCGAACTACGCCAGCCCCCCAGTGGGTGACACTCTCCGGCTTGCTACCGACCAGCGAACCTATCTTGATACCATCGACTCGCGACGATTGCACCACGCTGCGAAAACCTGTGGCACTGATGTCCTCGACTTCCCAAATCTCGCTTTCCTCAGCACCGAAATTCAAACCGACATCGCTTTGCTCCAGCATTTTCAGGAAACCGTTGGCCACCTTGAGATTGACCTTGATCTTGCGGCGCGGCGTACGGCGAGTGGGGGGTGGCAGGGTCAGGCTCTGCAGCAGGCGCCCAGCGATATCCATCACCAACTCGGTCTCGAACTTCGCACCATAGAAATTCACATCACCCGGCAAAATACCCTTGTCCAGAGTCTTGATCATGCTGTCCAGCATCTGCCGCATATTGTCGGCCACAATGTAGCGCAAGGCAGGATGGATGTTGCCTTCAGCCGTGGCACGCATTGGCGGTGTAGGTTGCGCCATATCGAACACGAACAGTGCGGTGCCGTTGTAGGTGTTGAAAACCTGTACACCCTTGCTCAGTGCGGCAAACAATCGCTCGGTGATATGCCCCTGAACCGGGTTGAGACTGCCTGCGCTGCAACCGTACCACAACAGCAACACGGCAAAAGCTTCGCTGGGGCTTTGATTACATCCGGGATAGACGACGACACTCTCGTTGGCTAAACCTTGCGACTCCGCCAGCTGGTAGTACTCGGCAAGTCGCTTCCACAATGTCGGATCCACCAGTGCGTATCGTGCCGCGGCCATCTTGAGCAGACCGCCGATGGCACCTATGCCACGCGTACACAATAAAGCCAACTCGGGCTTCAGCGCGGAAGCCCCCTTGGCGTTGTTACGGTAACGTTGCAGCACATCGAAATGCGCGTGGTCGCTCTGGGTGTAATAGGCGTCCAGCAGCGTCCACAGACGGTTCTCCTGGAATTGAGAAAGTGTTTGCAATACGAAATAATCGTGCAACAGCTTGCGCACATGCCCCTGCGCCGCCTGATCGTACATACGCAGTACCGCCCATTGATGATCGAGCTTGAAGTTCTCCGCTTGCGCGCTGATCGCTTCGATCCAGTCGGTCAGTTCCTGCAGCGCTTTGATCGAATCATTCTTTGGAATGTCATCCAATAACGATTGCGCGGACTTCATTTCCGCCAATGGATGATCAGATTTCTTGCCAAATAACCCCAGTACCACCGTTGTCTCCCCTGCGTGCACGCACCTTATATATGCAATATAAGCACATTTCGGGCGTGCTGCACATAGGGCAAGCGGCCTATATACAGGCGTACTTCCCGGATTAATCTGCATGTCGTGCCAAACTCGTCTAGTTGTTCTATGCTCGATCTATGATCCTGCTAATGCAAAAAGACACACCTTTCCCGCCTGTCACACAAGCACTCAGGCATCCGAACGGGCTGCTCGCCGCAGGTGGCGACCTGTCCCCCTCACGATTACTGGATGCTTATCAACACGGCATCTTCCCCTGGTTCGGGGCAGGAGACCCTATCCTGTGGTGGAGCCCGGATCCGCGCATGGTGCTGATCCCTGCCGAGTTCAGACTCTCGCATTCCTTGCGCAAGACTTTGCGCCGCGGCGCTTACCAACTCCACACCGACAGCGCATTCGAACAGGTGATGCATGCCTGCGCCGCGCCGCGGGACGGTCAGGACGGCACCTGGATACAGGAGGAGATGGTGCAAGCCTATTGCGAGTTGCATCGCCAGGGCTACGCGCATTCGGTGGAGACGTGGATGGATGACGAACTGGTAGGCGGTCTGTACGGCATCGCTATCGGCAGGATGTTCTATGGCGAGTCGATGTTCAGCCGTCGCACGGATGCTTCCAAGATCGCGCTGGCGCATCTGTGCGCGCAATTGCAGCGCTGGGACTTCGGCATGATCGACTGCCAGATGAACACACCGCACCTCGCCTCGCTCGGCGCACGCGAGATCCCGCGCAAGGAATTCCTGTCACGCCTGCAGGAATTGATAAACTATCCCCCCGTAACCGACTTTCGCTTCGACACCGACCTGTTCGCATGAGCCTGCTTAACGACATCCCGCTCTCTTCCATCCAGCTCTACCTGACGGCACCTTATCCGTGCAGTTATCTGGACGGGCTGGAAGCGCGCTCGCAGGTCGCCACGCCATCCTTCCTCATCAACGCGCAGGTGTATTCCGAACTGGTGCGTCAGGGCTTTCGCCGCAGCGGCACCTTCACCTACCGGCCGCGTTGCGACACCTGTCGCCAGTGCGTGCCGGTGCGCGTCGCGGTGGATGCATTCGCAGCGACACGCTCACAGCGCCGCAGTTGGAAGAAACATGGCGGCCTGCATGTCGAGTTGCTGCCGCTGGAAGACAAGCCGGAATATTTCGAACTGTACCGGCGTTACCAGCAGGCGCGCCACGCCGAAGGCAGCATGGCGGACGACGATCCCGAACAGTACCGCAACTTCCTGCTGCAGAGCCACGTGGACAGCATGCTGGTGGCATTCCGCGAGAACGGTGTGCTGCGCATGGTCAGCATCGTGGATGTACTGAAGGACGGCCTGTCCGCGGTGTACACCTTCTACGACCCGGATGTGCCCGGTGCCAGCTATGGCACTTACAACGTGCTGTGGCAGATCGAGCTGTGCCGCAAACTGGAACTGCCTTATCTCTATCTCGGCTACTGGATCGCCGCCTCGCGCAAGATGGCATATAAAGCTTCCTTCCAACCCCTGCTAGGTCTGCGTGACGGACACTGGCAACAACTGACCACCGGCAACTGCCCATGATGATCCGACTTGCACTGTTCGCTTTACTGATACTGGCCTTGCCTTTTGCCGGGCATTGGCTGGCAGACAATGAAACTGCATGGGCTTATAGCGAACTCACTTCCCAATCCCTTATGCCGATACTGGCAGCACTTGCAGCGGTACTTGCACTGTTGATCGCCGTCGAGTTCGGCGGCAACCGTCAGCGCTCTCTGCTCAAACTGCAGCGCAGCTATTTCCTGGCACTGAGTGGGGCGGGCGCCGTGAACGGCTGGCTTCTGTTGTACCTGAATCGATACGCCGAAAGCTGGCTGGTGCCCGGCATGCTGGATGTCACCGGCATGCTGGCATTGACCCTGTTGTTCGCGCTGCTGCTGCCAGCCGTGCTCGGCTTGCGCACCCTGCTCGCCAGCGTGCCCGGCATACTGCAACGGCTGGCGCGCTTGCCCGCACTGCCCGCGCCTTCCGGCAGCCATTCCGTCAACGTGCTGGCACCGCTCGCCCTGCTGGGACTGATAGGCGGTGCGGCATGGCCGGATACACTTTTCTGGCTGCTGTGGGCTTCCCCCTTGCTGCTGCTGGTCGGCTTGCAGCTGATGTGGCATGAACGCAGCATCTTCGCCGAACTGGCGACCGGCGACTGGGGGCGTGTGCTGTGTGCCGTGCTGTCCGGCCTGTTGGTGTGCAACATGGCCGTGCTGGCATTCCGTCTCGGCGGCGGCACGCTGATCGTGCAAGTGCCCAACGCCGCCTTCGTCCAGCTCGGCTACGCTCTGTTCGGCCTGCTCAGTCTGCAACTGGGCGATGTGATCGCCGAATTCTGGCGCGGCAAGACGCGCGGCGAAGTGTTCAAACGCAAATCCTTTCCCATTCCAGTCGTTACCAAGAAAGACCAGTGATGTCATTTTTCCAGTTGTTCCGCCCCGCCCTGTTCGCGCTCGATGCCGAGACCGCGCACCACGCCACCATCGACGGCCTGAAGACCGCCCAGTGCCTTGGCCTCACCTCATTGATGTTCACGCGTCCGGCCAATGATCCGCGCAGCGTGATGGGCCTGACCTTCCCCAATCCGGTCGGCCTGGCGGCAGGTCTGGACAAGAACGGGGAAGTGATCGACGCGCTGGCCGCATTCGGCTTCGGCTTCATCGAGATCGGCACCGTCACCCCACGCGCCCAGCCCGGCAACCCCAAACCGCGCATGTTCCGCATCCCCGAGGCGCAGGGCGTCATCAACCGCATGGGCTTCAACAACGGCGGCGTGGATGCGCTGATCGAGAATGTAAAGCGTGCGAAATTCAAAGGCATCCTCGGCATCAACATCGGCAAGAACGCCGACACCCCCATCGAAAAAGCGGCGGACGATTACCTGATCGGCCTGCGCAAGGTGTATCAACACGCCAGCTACGTCGCCATCAACATCTCTTCGCCCAACACCAAGAACCTGCGCCAACTGCAGGGCGGCGACGAACTGGATGCACTGCTCGCTCAACTGAAAGCGGAACAGGAAAAACTCGCGCAACAACACGGAAAATACGTGCCGCTGGCCGTGAAGATCGCGCCCGATCTCGACAGCGAACAGATCAAACAGATCGCCGCGTTGCTCACCAAACACCGCATCGACGCCGTCATCGCCACCAACACCACCCTGTCGCGCGAAGGCGTGGAAGGCCTGCCGCACGGCAACGAGACCGGCGGCCTGAGCGGCGCACCCGTGCGTGACAAATCGACCGCAGTCATCCGCGCATTAGCCGCAGAGTTGAATGGAGCATTACCCATCATCGGCGTGGGAGGCATCCTCACGGGCGCGGATGCAGTGGAGAAGATGCAAGTCGGTGCATCACTGGTGCAGGTATACAGCGGGCTGGTGTATCGCGGACAGGAACTGGTGACAGAGTGCGCCGCGGCAATAAGGCAAGTTAAGTCGTAAAAATAAATCGAACTTTTTTAACTTCTGTATGAAATCAAGACCTCCAACTAGTTGGCATCTACTAAGCGGGTCATACCTTTATACCGCCAACATATTGGCTGATGAGTTATCCGAGCTTGTCACCGAGGTGCTCAGGAATAGGCAAAACTTAAACAGTCTGATTCACGTAATTCCGCTCACGTTCGCTTCAATTTTTAACGCAAGGCACGGTTTAGAGCTGTCGCTAAAATCCTTAATGGTCATACAGGGGGATGGCAGCTCACTAAAATCGAAATACCAAATCCATGATCTCGCCAAACTCTTCGAATTTCTTGAGAAGGGAGAGGATGGGCTGGTTCAAATTCATTCCATACCATCCCAATTGGATGAGATGAATTACAAAGAGGATTTGGCCACCTTGAAAAGAATGGTAGCGAAATATCAGGGCTATTCTTTTCGAAACATTCCGAGTTTTATAAATTTCGAAGAAATAAGCAAGGTTGATCTCAAGAACATGTTTTTCAGGTTTCCTGACGAATCATCAATTAGCGAGTCAGTCAGATATCTATTTGATGAACGCTGTAACTGCCATGGCGATATCGATATCTACATGAAAAGAAATTTCGAGCACTTGCAAAACCTTATTGAACTTAGCAAAGAGATAAGGAGTGATGTGCGTGATCTGATTCGCATCAAGGACACTGTTGGGACTACTGTAGCTGCATATGTATCGAAAAAAGTCGGCTCTTGATTGCACTCTGAACTCGTAGGGCGGGTTAGCACAGCGTGAATTAGGGGACTGACCACGCTTTTCTGTGTCCCTCGTCCTTGGGGCAGAGGGACATGAGGACGCTACCGGTGGTATGGGTAGCGTCTTGCTACGCCCGCAAGCTATCCCGCCATTACCGTGGGGTCAATATGTCGAATGGCCTATACCCGGCCTATATCCTGTAGCCCGATCATGGCCGTTCAGGCTCGACGAACCACCTCTTCGTTATATCTATATAGCCTGCCTGCGGTTGAAGCGCCCCCCGTTCCGGCGCATAATCCGCCCCTGTTTTTTCGCGCCTCGCGCTCCTTGCAATGACTGACTATCTGCTGATACTGATTGGCACGGTGTTTGTGAACAACATCGTGATGGTCAAGATCCTCGGGCTGTGCCCGTTCATGGGCGTTTCCAAGAAACTGGAGACGTCGCTCAGCATGGGCGCGGCCACCACTTTCGTGCTGACCATCGCTTCCGGTTCCAGCTATCTGGTCAACCACTATCTGTTGGGCCCCGACCTCGCATATCTGACCACGCTGTCGTTCATCGTGGTCATCGCCGCCACGGTGCAGTTCACCGAGATGGTGGTGAAGAAGACCAGCCCGGTGCTGTATCAGGTGCTGGGTATCTACCTGCCGCTGATCACCACCAACTGCGCGGTGCTCGGCATCCCGCTGCTGAACGTACAGGCCAAGCACAACTTCATCGAGTCGCTGCTGTTCGGCTTCGGCGGCGCGGTCGGCTTTACGCTGGTGATGGTGTTGTTCGCCGGCATGCGCGAACGCCTGGAGGGTGCGGATGTGCCTGTCATCTTCCGCGGCACGGCTATCGCCATGGTCACCGCCGGTTTGATGAGTCTCGCCTTCATGGGTTTCTCGGGTCTGGTTAAATGATCACTGCCTTGTGGATCATGGTCGCCCTCGCGGCGCTGCTGGGCATGATCCTCGGTTATGCATCGATCCGCTTCCGCGTGGAAGGCAATCCGCTGGCGGAGAAGATCGACGCGGTGCTGCCGCAGACACAATGCGGGCAATGCGGCTACCCCGGCTGCAAACCCTACGCCGATGCCATCGCCAAGGGCGAGGCCGACATCAACCTGTGCCCGCCGGGCGGCGAGGAAGGCATACACAAGCTGGCGGAACTGCTCGGCGTGGAGTTCAAGCCATTCGGTGAGAACGCACAACCCAAGCCCAAGGCAGTCGCCTTCATCGACGAACAGACCTGCATCGGCTGCACCTTGTGCATCCAGGCCTGCCCGGTGGATGCCATCGCCGGGGCCGCCAAGCAGATGCACACCATCATCGCCTCGGAATGCACGGGCTGCGAGCTGTGCGTGCCGCCCTGCCCGGTTGATTGCATCAGCATGCTGCCTATCGAAGAGCAGTTGACCAACTGGAAGTGGCGCTATCCGGTCTACGCATTGAGGCAAACTTCATGATCAGGCTGCACCGTTTCCACGGCGGCATCCACCCGCCCACGCACAAAGCAGAATCCACGCGGACACCGATCATGTCTGCACCGCTGCCCGCGCAACTGACCATCCCTTTCCGCCAGCACGCCGGTGAAGCTGCCAAGCCGGTGGTGCAGGTGGGCGAACGGGTGCTGAAGGGCCAGCTCATCGGCGAACCGGTCGGCGCGATCTCCAGCTCCATCCACGCGCCGACTTCCGGCACCATCACCGCGATCGACTTGCAGCAGATCGCGCATCCTTCCGCCCTGCCCGATCTGTGCGCGACACTGGTACCGGACGGACTGGACGAGTGGGGCGTACGGCAAACTCTGAGCTATCGCCAGCTGTCTTCCGACGAATTACAGAAGCACCTGCGTCGCAGCGGCATCGTGGGACTGGGCGGCGCGGTCTTCCCCAGCGACATGAAGCTGCGCCATCCGATCGTGGTAGACACGCTGGTCATCAACGGCGCCGAGTGTGAGCCCTACATCACCTGCGACGACATGCTGATGCGCGAACGCGCGGAAGCCATCGTGCGCGGCATCGAGATCCTGCGCCATGCACTGGGTACCGATGCGGTACTGATCGGCATCGAGGACAACAAGCCGCAGGCCATCTCCGCGATGCAGCGCGCGGTCGACGACAGCAGCCATCCGTTCAAAGTGATTGCCGTACCGACCGTCTATCCCGGCGGCAGCGCCAAGCACCTGATCAAAGTGCTGACCGGCGTCGAGGTGCCGTCCGGCAAGCTACCCACCGATGTCGGCGTGCAGTGTTACAACGTGGCGACCGCCTACGCCGTGCATCGCGCTGTCGAGCACGGCGAAACGCTGGTGTCGCGCGTCGTCACCGTCACCGGCAACGTCGAGCAGCCGCGCAACTATGAAGCGCTGATTGGCACGCCGTTCAGCGATCTGGTCGCGCTCAGCATCCCCAAAGCAGATACCAACCGCTACATCATGGGCGGGCCGATGATGGGCGTGGAACTGCCCGCAGTGAACGTGCCTCTGGTGAAGGCGAGCAACTGCGTGATCGCGGCGAGCGATGCGCTGTTCCCGCCGCCGCCCGCAGCCATGCCGTGCATCCGCTGCACGCGCTGCGCGCAGGTCTGCCCGGTAGAACTGCAACCACAGGATCTGTACTGGTTCGCCCAGTCGCACAACTTCGGCAAGGCGCAGGAGTACGACCTGTTCGACTGCATAGAATGCGGCGCCTGCGCCTATGTCTGCCCGAGCAGCATCCCGCTGGTGCAGTATTACCGCTATGCCAAGAGCGAGATCCGCGCGCGCGACCATGAGAAACGCGCGGCCGATCTGGCGCGTGAGCGACATGAGTTCCGCCAGTTCCGCATCGAACGCGAGAAGCAGGAGAAGGCGGAGCGCTTGGCGCAGAAGGAGCGTGCAGCAGCGGCCGCCAAGGCAGCGGCCGAAGCTGCCGCGGCGATCCCGACACCGCTCGAACCGAATGCCGATGCGGAAGATACGCAGCAGATGCGCATCGATGCCGCCTTGGCGCGCGCAAAAGAACAGGCTGCCACTGCCCATCCCAGGAACACCGAGGCGCTCACGCCGGAACAGCGCGCAGAGATCGAAGCCATCGAAGTGCGCCGCGCGCACATCCACAGTCTGGCAGCCGATGCCGGCGCCGACGACGAACCGCCGAAAAACAGCCAAGGAAACTGACCGATATGCTGTCTTCCCCTTTCATCACACGCCCGCTCTCAGTCGACCGCATCATGCTGCGTGTGTTGTACGCGCTGGTTCCCGGTATCGCGCTGTACGTTTGGTACTTCGGCCCCGCTATCCTGGTCTCCATCGCGTTGGCGGTGACCGCAGCGCTGGCGACCGAGGCGCTGATGCTCAAACTGCGCGACCGCCCTCTACGCCCCTTCCTTTCCGATTACAGCGCCCTGCTCACCGGTTGTCTGATCGCGCTTTCCATCCCGCCGCTCGCTCCGTGGTGGTTGCCGGTGATCGGCAGCGCATTCGCCATCGCGGTCGCCAAGCATCTGTATGGCGGGCTGGGTAGCAATCCGTTCAACCCGGCGATGATCGGCTATGCCGTGCTGATCATCTCCTTCCCGCATGAGATGACGCACTGGTTGAGCCCGCAAGGCGTGGGGCAAAGCGTGCTGTCGCTCGGCCAGCAATTGCATTACATCTTCACCAGCGCCCTGCCTGCCGGTATGCAACTGGATGCACTGACCATGTCGACTCCGCTGGACACGCTGAAGACACAGTTGCACCTGGGTATGACGGTGAGTGACATCCGCGACCTGCCGATCTATGGCCGGCTGGCCGGCAAAGGCAGCGAAATGGTGGCAGCCGGTTTCGCGCTGGGCGGTCTCTACCTGCTGGTCGCTCGCATCATCCCCTGGCAGTTGCCATTGGCCTTCCTCGGAACGCTGTTCGCGTTGTCCGGAGTATTCAACCTGATCGATCCGACGCACTACGCACCGCCACTGTTCCACTGGTTCTCCGGTGCAGCCATGATAGGGGCGTTCTTCATCCTCACCGACCCCATCACTTCGCCCACCACGGCCAGGGGACGCATCATCTTCGGCATCGGCGCGGGCTTGCTGACCTTCCTGATCCGCACCTACGGCGGCTTCCCGGATGGCGTGGCGTTCGCCACCATCCTGATGAACATGTGTGTACCGCTGATCGACACCTGGACACAGCCTCGTATCTTCGGCAAGAAGAAGGAGGACAAGCGATGAAACGCATCGCCCGCTCCACCCTGCAGACCTCCGTCAATCTGGTGTTCTTCGCCGTAATTGGCACCGCCATCCTGTCGTCGACCTACTATCTGACGCGTGACACCATCGCGGCCACGGTCGCACAGGCCAAGTTGAAGCTGGTCTCGCAACTGTTGCCGCCGACCTCCTACGACAACGACATCATGCAGGACAGACACACGGTCGCGGCGGACGAGATGCTGGGTACCGAGGAAGCGACGCAGGCGCATATCGCGCGACGCGATGGCAAGCCTGTCGCCGTCGTGCTGGAAGCCATCGCACCGGACGGCTACAGCGGCAAGATCGCGCTGATCATGGCTATCCATCCCGACGGTTCACTGGGCGGCGTGCGCGTGGTCTCACACAATGAGACACCGGGTCTGGGTGATTACATCGACATCGCCAAGCAAGACTGGATCAAGACCTTCGACGGTCGTTCGCGCAGCCTGTTCAGTGATGAGATGTGGAAGGTGCGCAAGGACGGCGGCATGTTCGATTACATGGCAGGCGCCACCATCACGCCGCGCGCCGTGATCATGGCCGTGAACCGTGCACTGCAATATTTCGAGGCGCATCGCGACGAGCTGTTCGTGGCCGATGCGCAGCCTGCGAAAGGAGCCGCAAAATGACGCTCACCGAAATGAAGGACATCGCCTACAACGGTCTGTGGAAACAAAACCCCGGGCTGGTGCAACTGCTGGGGCTGTGCCCCCTGCTCGCAGTCAGCAACACCCTGGTCAATGCGGTCAGCCTCGGTCTCGCCACCACAATGGTGATGACGTTCTCCAGCGCGACTGTGGCACCGATCCGCAGCTATGTACCGAACGAGATCCGCATCCCGGTGTTCGTGCTGATCATCGCGGTACTGGTGACCGTGGTGCAGTACCTGATGAACGCCTATCTGTACGGCCTGTATATCGTGCTCGGTATCTTCGTGCCGCTGATCGTGACCAACTGCATCGTGCTGGCGCGCGCCGAATCGTTCGCTTCCAAGAATCCGGTCCTGCCCTCCGCCTTCGACGGCATGATGATGGGCCTCGGGCTGACCGCCGTGCTGGCGGTGCTGGGCGGGCTGCGCGAGATCGTGGGCAAGGGCACGCTGCTGTCCGGCATCGATCTGTTGTTCGGTGAACAGGCCAAAGCCTGGGTGATCCCAGTCATCCCCGACTACCACGGTTTCCTGCTGGCCATCCTGCCGCCCGGCGCGTTCATCGGCCTCGGCCTGATCATCGCCGCCAAGAATTGGCTGGACCAGCGCGCCTCCAGAAAAGTGGCGCCCCGGCCAGTCGCGGAGGTATTGCCCGAGGCGGCGCAGGGATGAACGCAGCCAAACGGCGCGAGATATTCCTGCGCCTGCAAGCCGCCAATCCGCATCCGACCACCGAGCTGGAACACAAGTCAGATTTCGAATTGCTGGTGGCGGTGATCCTGTCGGCGCAGGCCACCGACAAGAGTGTGAACATCGCCACGCGCGAACTGTTCCCCGTGGCAAATACACCCGCAAAGATCCTCGCGCTCGGCGAAGACGGTCTGCGTGAATACGTGCAACGCATCGGTCTGTATCAGACCAAGAGCAAACACATCATCCAGATGTGTCGCATGCTGCTCGAACAGCATGGCGGCCAGGTGCCACAGACGCGCGAAGCGCTGGAGGCGCTGCCCGGTGTGGGTCGCAAGACAGCCAACGTCATCCTCAACACCGCTTTCGGCTACCCTACAATTGCTGTCGATACCCACATCTTCCGCATCAGCAACCGCATCGGCCTCGCGCCCGGCAAGGATGTGGCGGAAGTGGAGAAGAAGCTGATGAAAGTGGTGCCGAAGGAATTCATGCAGGATGCGCATCACTGGCTGATCCTGCACGGGCGCTATGTATGCGTGGCCCGCAAACCGAAATGCGGCGAATGCTGCATACAGGATCTTTGTGAGTTCAAGGGAAAGGTGTTCTGATGTTCCAGCCGACACGCGATGAGGCGCGACTGTTCCTGTTCGAATCCTGGCGCAAGCGTCGCGCTAGCGAACTGCTATCCCCGCTCGAAGACCTGACTGCGCAACTCATCGACAAACACCCCGAATACCACGCCCTGTTCAACGATCCCGAGCGCAATCAGGGCAAGGACTTCGCGCCGGACGGCGATGTGGTGAATCCCTTCCTGCATTTGATGATGCATCTGACCATAGAAGAGCAGATCAGCATCGGCCAGCCGCACGGCATTCGCGAACAGTTCGCGCGGCTCACGCAGAAATACCAGTCCGAGCATGAGGCGCAGCACGCGATGATGGATTGTCTGGGCGAGATGATCTGGCAGGCGCAGCGCAACAAGACCGCGCCGGATGCGGCGGTCTACATCTCCTGTCTGGAGCAACAATGAGACTCTCCAAGATCACCACCCGCACCGGCGACAACGGCACGACGGGATTGGCCGACGGTTCGCGTTTGCCGAAGGACGATCCGCGCATCGCGGCCATCGGCAGCGTGGATGAACTGAACAGCCAGCTCGGTTTGCTGCTGACCGAATCATTGCCGGAAGCCGTGCGCAAGGAGTTGCTGGATATACAGCATGAGTTGTTTGACCTCGGAGGCGTGCTGGCCGTGCCCGGTGCGCTATTCGACGAAGCGAAAATTGCCAAGCTCGATACCGCCATCGTGCGTTTCAATGCCGATCTGCCACCGCTGAGGGAATTCATCCTGCCCGGCGGCAATCGGGCCGCAGCCTTGTGCCATGTCGCCCGCTGTATCGCGCGCCGTGCCGAACGTGAATACGTCCCTTTGGCACGCGCCGATCTGGCGCCGATACATGGTTTGCAATACCTGAACCGCCTGTCCGACCTGCTGTTCATCCTGTGCCGCGTTCTCAACCGCACTGCAGGCCAGGCAGAGACGCTGTGGAGCCGTAGCTGAAGGGGTATCGCTCAGTTTTGCACTGACGAAATAGCGCCTTACGGCTATAATCTGCGACGTATCGACAACAACCATCTGTTCTAAGGAGAGAGTTCCATGCCGCATCGCCCGCCGCAGCCAACAGAGCTGAAGACTACCAGCCACGTCCAGGAGATCCTGGAACCGCATAACGAGCCTTGGCAGGTTGAACTGAAGGACCCAGCCACCACCGTCATGACCGACTTCCATGTACGCGGCATGTTCAAGATCACGCCGGATGAGACCATCGATCAGGCGCTGCACGAGATGAAGGTCGCCGGCCTGCGCATCGCCTTCGTCAAGGAAAAAGGCTCGGACAAACTGCTGGGCTCGATCACCGCTTACGACATCATGGGCTCCAAGCCCATGCAATATCTGCAAAGCGTGGGCTTTGCCGACCGCGGCGTGACCCACAAGGACATTCGCGTGAGCGACATCATGGAGCACACCAAGGATTGGGTAGTTGCCGAGATGCACGATGTGGAAAAAGCCACAGTGAAGGATGTGCTGACTGCCATGCAGAAAGCCGGCAAGACACACATGCCGGTGCTGGAAGTCGTGGAAGGCAAACTGCCGCAATTGCGCGGTCTGTTCTCCTCCGCCAAGATTCTGCGCCTGACCGAACTCAGCCGCCAGAAGGCAGCCAAGTAAGCAAAGCTGAAACGCAATAG
This sequence comes from Gammaproteobacteria bacterium, assembly GCA_018819205.1. Taxonomy (GTDB): domain Bacteria; phylum Pseudomonadota; class Gammaproteobacteria; order Burkholderiales; family Gallionellaceae; genus Sideroxyarcus. The sequence goes on along the minus strand of JAHJQE010000043.1, from coordinate 20,951 downwards.
AAAAGGGCGCATCGTGAGATGCGCCCTTTTTGTTTGCTGGTGTTTACGGCTGTGGCGGAGTCGGCTTTTTGCGCAGATCCATCAGGCTCATCACATAGCCCGACAGGCAATAGCCGAAGAACAGCAGGAACAGATGCAGCGGCGGGTTTTGCGCCACGAAGATGAAGAACAGCGCGAACAGGAAGATCACGAAGAACGGCACGCTCTTTCGCATGTTGATCGACTTGAAGCTGTAGTACTTGCAGTTGCTGACCATGGACAGACCGGCGAACACGGTCAGTGCGGCGGCATACCAGCGCAGGTCGTAGCCGGTGAACTTGTTGTCCAGCATCACCCACACAAAGCCGGCCACCAGTGCTGCCGCTGCGGGACTGGGCAATCCCTGGAAGTAACGTTTGTCCACCACATCGATGTTGGTGTTGAAGCGTGCCAGTCGCAGCGCGGCACCGGTGCAATAGATGAAAGCTGCGAACCAGCCCCACTTGCCCAGATCACGGAACGCCCATTCGTACATCAGAATGGACGGTGCGACACCGAACGACACCATATCCGACAGACTGTCGTATTCCGCGCCGAACTCGCTCTGGGTATGGGTCAGGCGCGCGACGCGCCCGTCCAGCCCGTCCAGCACCATGGCAATGAAGATGGCGACCGCTGCGATCTCGTAGCGACCGTTCATCGATTGCACGATGGCATAGAAACCGGCGAACAGTGCAGCCGTGGTGAACAGGTTGGGCAGCAGATAGATGCTGCGCCGACGCAGATTCATTTTGCTGCGAGTGTTCATCATGGTCATAAGGTCAGGCCAGTTTGGCCAATATGGTTTCGGTTGCCCGCACTTTATCACCGATGGCGACCTTCACGGTAGCATCGAGCGGCAGGTAGACATCCACGCGCGAACCGAAGCGGATGAAACCGTAACGCTGACCGCGCGACAGCGCGTCGCCCGCTTTGACGTAGCACAGGATGCGGCGTGCGATCAGGCCCGCTACTTGCACGAAGGTCACGGTCTGGCCTGCGCTGGTCTTTAGCACGATGGCATTGCGCTCGTTCTCACTTGAAGCCTTGTCCAGATCGGCATTGACGAACTTACCCGGGAAATATTGCACTTTTTCGATGACGCCATCGACCGGGCTGCGATTGGAGTGCACGTTGAACACGTTCATGAATACGCTGACCAGGATGGCTTCGCGCTCACCGTACAGATCGGTGGTACGTTCGACCTTGATCACACGGCCGTCGGCGGGTGACAGCACGGCACCGGCTTCTTGCGGAATGACGCGCGCCGGATCGCGGAAGAACTGCAATACGAATACAAAGATGATCCAGAACGGGATCGCCCAGGTCAGACACCAGGCCGAAACAGCAAGTGCGATCACCAGCGATATCGCCAGGAACGGCCAGCCCTCGCGGGCGATGATGGGATGCGGATAGTTGTTGCTCATAGGATATGCCGGAAAATTGAAGAGCCAATGTACAGAAGGTGAAGCATCCGCTTCACCTTCTGTATTCGACTACGATTAGTTCTTGGACTGGTCGACCAGCTTGTTCTTGCTGATCCACGGCATCATCTCGCGCAGCTTGCCGCCGACGACTTCGATCGGGTGTTCGGCATTCAGGCGACGACGTGCTGTCATCTCCGGATAGTTGGTTCGACCTTCCAGGATGAACTGCTTGGCGTAAGAACCGTTCTGGATGTTGGTCAGGCATTCCTTCATCGCCGCACGCGCCTGATCGGCGATCACACGTTGTCCGGTGACGTATTCACCGTATTCTGCGTTGTTGGAGATGGAGTAGTTCATGTTGGCGATGCCGCCTTCATACATCAGGTCGACGATCAGCTTCAGTTCGTGCAGACACTCGAAGTAGGCCATCTCTGGCGCATAACCGGCTTCAGTCAGTGTCTCGAAACCGGCCTTCACCAGCTCCACTGCACCGCCGCACAGCACGGCTTGTTCGCCGAACAGGTCGGTCTCGGTCTCTTCGCGGAAGTTGGTCTCGATCACGCCGCCCTTGGTACCGCCGTTGGCTGCCGCGTAGGACAGTGCCACATCCTTCGCCTTGCCGGTCTTGTCCTGGTACACGGCGATCAGTGTCGGCACACCGCCGCCCTTCAGGTATTCGGAACGCACGGTGTGGCCGGGGCCTTTAGGCGCGATCATGATGACGTCCACGTCGGCGGGGGGCACGATCTGGTTGTAATGGATGTTGAAGCCGTGCGCGAAAGCCAGCGCAGCGCCGGACTTGAGGTTCTTGGCGATGTCAGCGTGATAAACCTCGGGCATGGTCTCGTCCGGCAGCAGGATCATCACCAGATCGGCGCCCTTCACGGCGTCGGCGATCTCGGCGACCTTGTGGCCTGCTTTCTCGGCCTTGGCCCAGGAAGCGCCGCCCTTGCGCAGTGCGACGGTCACGTTCACGCCGGAATCCTTCAGGTTTTGCGCATGGGCGTGGCCCTGCGAACCGTAACCCACGATGGTCACTTGCTTGCCCTTGATCAGGGACAGGTCTGCGTCTTTGTCGTAATAAACTTTCATGTTGGCCTCGTCGAAAAAATCAGTAAAAGGAAGGTTAAATTTTCAGAATGCGTTCGCCGCGTCCGATGCCGGAGGCACCGGTACGTACCGTCTCCAGGATCAGCTTGCGATCGATCGCTTGCAGGAAGCTGTCCAGCTTGGAACCGGCACCGGTCAGCTCGATGGTGTAGGTCTTGTCCGACACGTCGATGACCTGACCACGGAAGATGTCGCTCATGCGCTTCAGTTCTTCGCGGTCTGCACCTTCCGCGCGCACCTTGACCAGCATCAACTCGCGTTCGATATGGTCGCCGTCGGAGAGGTCCATCACCGAGACCACGTCGACCAGCTTGTTCAACTGCTTGTTGATCTGCTCGATGACTTCGTCGGACCCGCGGGTGACGATGGTCATGCGCGACAGGGTCGCGTCTTCGGTCGGCGCGACCGTGAGCGACTCGATGTTGTAGCCGCGTGCGGAGAACAGGCCGGACACGCGCGACAGCGCACCCGCTTCGTTGGCCATCAACAGGGAAATGATATGTCGCATGTTACAGGTCCTCCGCCAGGATCACTTCCGACAAGCCTTTGCCGCCGGGCACCATCGGGTACACGTTCTCGGTGGAATCGGTACGGAAATCGAGGAACACCAGTTCGTCCTTGCGGGCGAACGCCTCTTGCAGCGCGCCTTCCACATCGGACGGCTTCTCCACCAGTATGCCGACGTGGCCGTAGGCCTCTGCCAGTTTGACGAAGTCGGGCAGCGCATCCATGTAGGACTGCGAATAACGGTTGCCGTGGAAGAACTCCTGCCACTGGCGCACCATGCCCAGATAGCGGTTGTTCAGCGCGATCACCTTGATCGGCAGGTTGAACTGCTTGCAGGTCGACAGTTCCTGGATGTTCATCTGGATGCTGCCCTCGCCGGTCACGCAGGCCACTGTCTCGCCCGGGTGCGCCAATTGCACGCCCATCGCCGCAGGCAGGCCAAAGCCCATGGTGCCCAGACCGCCGGAGTTGATCCAGCGCCGCGGCTTGTCGAACTTGTAGTATTGCGCAGCCCACATCTGGTGCTGGCCGACGTCGGAGGTGATGAATGCATCGCCACGGGTGATCTTGTGCAGGGTCTCAATCACGAACTGCGGCTTGATCAGCTCGATGGAATTCTTGTAGCTCAGCGAGTTCGCGCTGCGCCATTCGTCGATCTGCTTCCACCAATCCTTGTGCGCAGCCGCATCCGGTTTCTGCTTGCTGCTCTTCAGCACCTTGATCAGGTCTGTCAGCACACTGCCCACATCACCGACCAGCGGCACATCGACCTTGACTCGCTTGGAGATGGAGGCCGGGTCGATATCGAGATGGATGATCTTGCGCGGCACGGAATTGAAGTGCGCCACGTTGCCGATCACGCGATCGTCGAAGCGCGCGCCGACCGCCAACAGCACGTCGCAGTTCTGCATGCCCATATTGGCTTCGTAAGTGCCGTGCATGCCGAGCATGCCGACGAATTGTTTGTCGCTGGCCGGGTAACCGCCCAAACCCATCAGGGTATTGGTACAGGGCGCATCGATCAGGCGCACCAGCTCGGTCAGTTGCTTGGACGCGTCGGACAGAATCACGCCGCCGCCGGCATACACCATCGGACGCTTGGCTTCGAGCAGCATTTGCGCCGCCTGCTTGACCAGATTGGCATCGCCTGTAGTCTGCGGATGATAGGAACGGATATTGACCGTGGACGGGTATTCGAACTCGACCTTGTGGTTGGAGACATCCTTGGGGATATCCACCAGCACCGGGCCGGGACGACCGCTCTTGGCCAGATAGAAGGCCTTTTTCAGGGTGGATGCCAGATCTTTCACATCCTTGACCAGGAAGTTGTGTTTCACGCAGGGACGCGTGATGCCGACTGCATCGACTTCCTGGAATGCATCTTCGCCGATGAAACTGGTCGGCACCTGGCCGCTGATCACCAACATCGGGATGGAATCCATATACGCCGTAGCGATACCGGTAACGGCATTGGTCACGCCCGGACCGGAAGTCACCAGCGCAACACCCACCTTCTCGGTGGAGCGGGCGTAGCCGTCCGCGGCATGCACGGCAGCCTGCTCGTGACGCACCAGCACGTGTTTGACCTTTTCCTGCTTGAACAGCTCGTCATAAATGAACAGCACTGCGCCGCCGGGGTAGCCGAAAACGTACTCGACACCTTCCTCCTGCAAACAGCGTATGGTTATCTCTGCACCGGTCAATTCCATGGCCTAAAACCTATATATCGCAACTATCGAAAGACCGAGCAAGATAAAGGCTGGCGGCCTTTTGGTCAACCCCAATCACGCCTGAATCGCCTGAAAACCCTTGCTGCAACAGGAATTTGCTATCATCCGGCGACCAGCGAACTTCTTCACTCCCTTCTGTGTCCAGCCGAGAACAGCTTTCCGATTTCCTTGCCAGCATTGAACGCCGCGCCTACAAGCAAGCCGCCTATGCCGTGCGCGATGAACATGCGGCGCTGGACATCGTGCAGGATGCCATGATCAAACTGTCAGAGCGTTATGGCGACAAGCCGGTGGCGGAATTCCCGATGCTGTTCCAGCGCATCCTGCAAACCACCATCCTTGACCATTTCCGGCGCCAGAAGGTGCGTAGCGCGCACTTCAGCCTGTTCTCGTCCTTCACCTCACGCCATGAAGATGAAGAGTTCGAGCCGCTCGATGTGCTGCAGGATGGCGACAACGCCAGCGTGCCCGCCACACCGGAAGCAGCCCTGCAGCAATCCGAGATACTCGCTTTGATCGAAGGGGCGCTGCAGCAGTTGCCGGCGCGTCAACGGGAAGCATTTTTACTGCGTTATTGGGAGCGATTGGACACCGCCGAGACAGCCTCCGTCATGGGCTGCACCGAAGGAAGTGTCAAAACGCATTGTTCGCGCGCCACCCATGCGATGGCCGCCACTTTGAAAGCGAAGGGAATAGACCTGTCATGGGACTCAAACTGAAACTCGACGACCTCGCCCCCCTTCTGGATCGGGCGGCGCAGCAACTCGACGCCGACACGCTGGATCGTTTGCATACTGCGCGACGACAGGCGCTGAGCAGGCACCGCACTACAGCACCTGCGGCACTGTTATCGCGCCTGCACCACCTGGCCACCGATCACGGACATGAATCGCACCACCATCGCGCCCTTAACTGGGCGGGCGGGTTATTGCTGCTTGCAGCAGTACTGGCCGGCGGCTGGCAATGGAAGCAGTCGACCTGGCACGACCATGCCGCTATCGACTTGGCCATCCTTACCGACGATCTGCCGCTGCACATGTATGTGGACTGAGAACAGCGCGATGCGTCCGATTCGTATGCATACGCTGCTGCCACTGCTTATCTTGGCACTGCTTCCGTTGTCAGCCAGTGCCGAAAAGTGGAATACGCTCAGCCCGACCGCCCAACAGATACTCTCCCCACTGGAGCAGACTTGGGAGACCCTGCCGCGCAGCGAACAGAAAAGCTTCATCGGAGTGGCGGAAGCCTACCCCTCGCTGCCCCCTGAAAAGCAGCAGCGTTTGATCTCGCAGATACAGAAATGGGCCGATCTGTCCCATACACAACGCGAACGCGCCCGTGAAAAATTCACCGCTTTCAGCAAGGTACCGGAAGAAAAACGTGAGGCCGTCAAACAGATGGTGCGCGAACAGGAATCACAACCGGCCAAGGACTGAGCGGGGTCATCTGCGCTCGGTCCGCCACAGCATGGCAAGCGCCAGCCCCAGGAATATCCAGGTCATCGCCGTCGCGCTCAATGCCGCCGGCCACTCGTTGAGCGCGCCCAGATTGGCAAACAGTCTGCCGGCGAAATGGAAGCTCAATCCCAGCACGACGCCGACGAATATCTTGCCACCGACCCCCCCCTCGCGTCTCTGATAGGAGGAGAAAGGTAGCGCGAGCAGCATCATCACCAGTACAGCGAATGGATACATCAGCTTGTTCCAGAGAGCGATGTCATAGCGCACGGTACTCTGTTTATTGTCCGCCAAGTGCTGGGTGTACTGGTAAAGATCCAGCGCGGACATCTGTTCCGGCATTACCAGCAGCACATTCAGCAGATTTGGATTGAGTCCCGTATGCCATTCCATATCAGGCAAGCTCTCGGCAAAGGCGCTTTGCCCGACAAAATTCGTGCGCTGGATATCTTCCAGCTTCCAAAGCCGCTCTGCCACGAATGTCGCGCGCTTGGCCGCCGTGACACTGACCAGTCGATACTTCTCGTCGAACTGGTAGATGCTGACATTCAGCAGCGAGGTATCCGGCAGCACGTTGCGGATATTGACGAAACTGCCTTCGTCCTTGACCCATACACCGGAACGGAACTCTTTCAGGTTCACTTGCGCTTTCTGCGCCTTGAGCTTGGTCTGCTGTGCCAGTTGCTCGCTGTACGGCGCGATGACTTCACCGAATAGCAGACACAGCAGCAGGAGCGGCGCCCCGATGCGCAACAAGGCATAGATCAACTGTTTCAAGGATACGCCCGATGCGCGATATACCGTCAGTTCGGAATTGGCCGCCATCTGCACCAGAGCGAAGATGGTGCCTATCAGTACGGCTACCGGGAAGAGCTCGTAGACATGTCCGGGCAGGATCAGGGCAACATACAGCAACATGTAGCCCAGACTGTAGTCACCGCGCCCCATCTCATTCAACTGGTTGATCAGGTCCAGCAAAGCGAACAGCATGAGCAGCGCGGCGAACACCAGCGCCACACTGAAATATATCTCGCGCGAAAGGTAACGTGTCAGCAGCTTCATCGCTTCCAGCGCCGCCAGGAGAACACCGAAGAACGGTGATAGAAGAACACCAGCAGGACGAAGATCATCATTAGATGCAATCCCCAGAATCCGGTAACGGCATCTATTTTCTGCTGCGCCACCCAGGAATTGGTGACACTGATCATGTTGTTGTAGAACATATAGATCACGATGGCCGTGATCAGATTCAAGGATCGACCGGAGCGGTTATCCACGAAACTGAGCGGGATAGCCAGCATGGAGAGGATCAAAGCACTGAATGGCAGGCCCAAGCGCCATTCCAGCTCGGAAAGGTTTCGCGGAGTGGGATGTTGCACGAGATAGGCAGTGGAGTATGCCTTTAAATTGGGTTGTTCCTTACCCAGTTCAGCTGGCTCGATACGCATGGCATAGCGGTCGAATTCTGCAATCCTGAAATCCGCCTGCCCCGGTATGCCCTCGTAACGCATACCGTTCAGCAACACTAGAAAACGGTCGCCATTCTCGGCTGTCTCCTGATACCCCTCCTTCGCCACCATGGTGCCTTCTTTGCCGTGCTGCACAGAGCGCACGAAGATATTGCCGACCCGCTTGCTCTGCGAATCGACGCCCTCCAGAAAGAAAACGCGATCCGACTGCTTCGATTCGCGGAATGCACCCGGTGATGCGACCGAGACATCGTCGCGCGTATCCAGACGGCGTTTGTACTCATCCGCCTTGGACAATGCCCAAGGCGACAACACCAGGCTCATCAGTGCAATGCCCGCCGTCACAGGCAGTGCATATCCAAGCACTGGGCGTATCCACCTTGTCAGGCCTATGCCGGAGGAGAACCACACCACCATTTCGCTGTCGCGATAACATCGTGTCAGGGTGACCAATACTGAAAGGAACAGACTGATCGAAAGAAGAACCGGCAGATAGTTGATGGCACTGAAGCCCAGCATGACCAGCACGCCGTCCACTGCCAGCAGGCCGCTCACGGACTCCCCAAGGAAACGGATCAACTGTGTAAAAACCACGATTCCGAGCAGAATGGCGAACACCAGCATGCCCATAGTAGCGAATTCGCGTATAAGCGAGCGATAGAAGATGCCGCGCACACGCCGCACGTGAGCTTGCTTTGACTTTTGCGGCGGTGATTGCGGATAATCCGGCATCTGCAGAATTTTGGGATCTTTTGAGGAGAAGCGCGTGGAATTTAGCATAAAACAGGGCAGTCCGGAGAAGCTGAAGAGTGGATGCGTGGTAGTCGGCGTCTACGACGGAGGCAAGCTATCGAAGGCAGGCCAACTGCTCGATAAAGCGACCGGACACGCATTGAGCGATGTCATCGCGCACGGCGACATGACAGGCAAGTCCGGCACCACCCTGCTGTTGCACAAGATGGCCGGCGCGTCGGCCGAGCGCATTCTGCTGGTCGGTCTTGGCAAACCCGCCGAGCTGGACAACCGCAGCAGTGTCGACATTCTGCGCAACACGTTCAAAGCACTGCATGCTACTTCTGCCAAAGATGCGGCACTGTTCATCACCGACGACGGCGTAGGCAAGGATGCCGGCTGGGTACTCAAGCAAGCCGTTCTCGCTGCAGCCGAAGGTGCTTACCGCTCCGACAGTCTGAAAAGCAAGCCCTCCAAAGCGGCGACTTTGAAGCATGTGACTTTCACCACGCCGGAGAAACCCACTGCCGAGATGAAAAAAGCCGTAGCACAGACAGCCTCAATCACACGTGGCATGGCACTGACCAAGGATCTGGCCAACTTGCCCGGCAACATCTGCACCCCGACCTATCTCGCCGCCAAGGCGCTGGCACTGGGTAAAGCGCACAAGAAGATCAAGACCACCGTGCTCGAAAAGAAGGACATGGAGAAACTCGGCATGGGCTCTTTTCTTTCCGTTACACGTGGCAGCGCACAGCCACCCAAGCTGATCACGATGGAATACAACGGCGGCGCCAAGTCGCAGAAACCGATCGCGCTGGTCGGCAAAGGCATCACCTTCGACACGGGAGGCATCTCGCTCAAACCGGGCGCCGACATGGACGAAATGAAGTACGACATGAGTGGAGCAGCCAGTGTGTTGGGCACACTGCAGGCCATCGCCGAGATGGAACTGCCGATCAATGTGGTCGGCGTCATCCCGACCTGCGAGAATATGCCCAGCAGTACCGCCACCAAGCCGGGCGACATCGTCACCTCAATGTCAGGCCAGACCATCGAGATCCTGAACACCGACGCCGAAGGTCGATTGATACTGTGTGACGCGCTGACCTACACCGCCAAGTTCAAGCCTGACACCGTGATCGACATCGCCACACTCACCGGCGCCTGCGTGATTGCACTGGGCCATGTTGCCAGCGGCATGTTCTCCAACGACGAGAAGCTGGCCAAAGAACTGGTCAGCGCCGGAGAACAATCCCACGACCGCGTCTGGCAGCTGCCTTTGTGGGACGACTATCAGCCGCTGCTGGACAGCAACTTCGCCGACATGCAGAACATCGGCGGCCGCGCCGGCGGCACCATCACCGCAGCCTGTTTCCTGGCACGCTTCACCAAGGACTACCGCTGGGCGCACCTGGACATCGCGGGCACCGCCAACAAGTCCGGCAAGGACAAGGGCGCAACCGGTCGTCCGGTGCCGTTACTGACGCAATATCTGATCAACCGCACGGCAGCCAAGTGACTCGCGTCGACTTCTACACTGGCAGCGAAGACAAGCTGCGCACCGCATGCCAGCTGAGCCACAAGGCGATGCTGAACGGCATGCGCGTGTTGCTGCATGTGCCGGATGAAGACACTGCGACAAAGCTGGACAAATTGCTGTGGCACTACCCGCCCACTGCCTTCATGCCGCATTGCCAAAGCGATGATGCCGAGGCGAACACGATGCCTGTCGTCATCGGTCGCGACGAGAACTTCCCTCATTCCGAACTGCTGATCAGTCTGCATGACGAGTGCCCGACCTTCTTCAGCCGCTTCGAACGCGTGATCGAGATCGTGGGACACGATGCGGAAGACGCCACACGCGGTCGAGCCCGCTTCAAGTTCTACCGCGACCGCGGCTACGAGCTCAAACACACCGATCTAGCCAAACTGCGCGCATGAGCACGGACGATTCCAAACAGGCATTGCCACTCGACCTGCCGGTGCTGACCGAAGTCGTCAGCGATGATGACTTGCCCACTTTGACGGATATCGTCGACGCGCCTGAAGCGGAAGCACCCGCCTTCGAGCTCGATCCGGCCGTTGCCGCACCTTTGCCCCAGGCTGTGGAAATAACGTTTGAGCTCCCGCCGCAACTTGAAGCGCATCTGGAAGCGCTGTTCATGCAGCGCCTGTTGCCGCGCCTGGAAGCAGCGCAAAGACAGGCTGTCGCGCTGACTTGGGACGAGTTGAAGGACGAATTGCCGCAACTGATACACGACGCCCTCCCGCCCCGCACATAATCCCGGCGAGCGACCCGCGGTCGCACCTCCGTCTTGATATAATCGCGCCTTCCTCACGACAAGCTCAGGACAGGCATCAAGCCGCATCGCAATGACTCAAGCCAAAGAACTCGCAAAAAGCTTCGACCCCAAAGACATCGAATCCCGCTGGTATCCGGCGTGGGAATCCGCCGGCCACTTCAAAGCCGGACTGGATGCAAACAAACAGGACAACTTCTGCATCCTGCTGCCGCCGCCCAACGTCACCGGCACGCTGCACATGGGCCACGGCTTCAACCAGACGCTGATGGATGCGCTCACGCGCTACCACCGCATGAAGGGCGACAATACCCTGTGGCAACCTGGCACCGACCACGCCGGCATCGCCACGCAGATCGTGGTGGAACGCCAGCTCGACGCACAGGGGGTCTCGCGCCACGACCTCGGCCGCGAGAAGTTCATCGAGAAAGTTTGGGAGTGGAAGGAATATTCCGGCAACACCATCACCAAGCAGATGCGCCGCCTCGGCACTTCGCCCGACTGGTCGCGCGAACGCTTCACCATGGACGAAGGCCTGTCGCAATCGGTCACCGAGACCTTCGTGCGCCTGTTCAACGAAGGCCTGATCTATCGCGGCAAGCGTCTGGTGAACTGGGACCCGAAACTGCATACCGCCGTGTCCGATCTGGAAGTGGTGCAGGAAGAGGAAGACGGTTTCATGTATCACATCACCTATCCGCTGGCGGATGGTAGCGGACAGCTCACTGTCGCCACCACGCGTCCCGAAACCATGCTGGGTGACGTGGCAGTGATGGTGCATCCGGAAGACGAACGCTATAAGCACCTCATCGGCAAGCAAGTCACACTGCCGTTGTGCGACCGCACCATCCCCGTCATCGCCGACGAATACGTGGACAAGGAATTCGGCACCGGCGTGGTGAAGGTCACGCCAGCGCATGATTTCAACGACTATGCGGTGGGCCAGCGCCACAAGCTGGAGATGATCTCCGTCCTCACGCTGGACGCTAAGATAAACGAGCATGCGCCTGCCAAATATCAGGGCATGGACCGTTTTGCCGCACGCAAACAGATTGTGGCCGATCTCGAAGCCATCGACCTGTTCGTCAAGGCGGACAAACACAAACTCAAAGTGCCGCGCGGCGACCGCACCGGTGTGGTGATTGAGCCGATGCTGACCGACCAGTGGTTCGTCGCCATGAGCAAACCCGGCGACGGCGGCAAGAGCATCACCGAGCAGGCGCTGGAATGCGTGAGCTCGGGCGAGATCAAGTTCCATCCCGAGAACTGGGTCAACACCTACAACCAGTGGCTGAACAACATTCAGGACTGGTGCATCTCGCGCCAGCTGTGGTGGGGTCACCAGATCCCGGCATGGTACGGCGTGAACGGTGAAGTGTTCGTCGCGCACGACGAAGCCGAGGCACGCAAGCTGGCAGACAAAACCGGTTACGCCGGACAGCTGGACCGCGACAACGACGTGCTGGACACATGGTTCTCTTCCGCGCTGTGGCCGTTCTCCACGCTGGATTGGACCGGCGATGCGGACCAGGACGCGAAGAACCCGTTCGTGCAGCAGTACCTGCCATCTTCAGTGCTGGTCACCGGCTTCGATATCATCTTCTTCTGGGTGGCGCGCATGGTGATGATGACCAAGCACATCACCGGCAAGATCCCGTTCAAGGATGTGTATGTGCACGGCCTGATCCGTGATGCGGAAGGGCAGAAGATGTCCAAGTCCAAGGGCAACGTGCTCGACCCCATCGACCTGATCGACGGCATCGATCTGGACTCGCTGATCAAGAAGCGCACCACCGGATTGATGAATCCGAAGGACGCGGAGAAGATCGAGAAACGCACACGCAAGGAGTTCCCGGACGGCATCACCGCCTTCGGCACCGATGCACTGCGTTTCACTTTTGCATCGCTCGCTTCCCCCGGACGCGACATCAAGTTCGACATGCAGCGCTGCGAAGGCTATCGCAACTTCTGCAACAAGCTGTGGAACGCCACGCGCTTCGTGCTGATGAACTGCGAGGGCAAAGACGTTGGTCAGGACGAATCGCTGCCGCTGGAATTCTCATTCGCAGACAAATGGATGATCAGCGAACTGCAAAAGGCCGAAGCAGAACTGGCGACGCACTTCGCCGATTATCGTTTCGACATGGCTGCACGCGCCGTGTATGAACTGGTATGGAACACCTACTGCGACTGGTATGTGGAACTGGCCAAGGTGCAGATGGCGCACGGCAACGATGCACAGCAGCGCGCTACGCGCCGTACTTTGGTGCGCGTGCTGGAGACCATCCTGCGTCTGGCCCACCCCATCATTCCGTTCATCACCGAAGAGTTATGGCAGTCTGTCGCGCCGATGGCCAACCAGACTGGCGACACCATCATGCTGCAAGCCTATCCTAGGGCGGATGCGAGCAAGATCGACGAAGCTGCCGGCGCGCAGATCGCGCTGCTGCAGGAACTCACCACCGCCTGCCGCAGCCTGCGCAGCGAGATGAATCTGTCGCCGGCTGCACGCGTCCCGCTGATCGCGGCGGGTGATGCGACCGTACTGAACGCGCTCGCGCCTTACATCAACAGCCTCGGCAAGTTGAGCGAGGTGCAGGTGGTCGCCGAGCTGCCAGAAGGCGACGCACCGGTCTCCATCGTCGGCAACTTCAAGCTGATGCTGAAGGTGGAGATCGATGTGGCGGCGGAACGCGAGCGCCTGGATAAGGAGATCGCCCGTCTCGCCAACGAGATCGCCAAAGCCAACGCCAAACTGGGCAACGAGAGCTTTGTCGCTCGCGCACCGGCTGCAGTGGTGGAGCAGGAGAAGAAGCGCCTCGATGATTTCGGTTCTACCCTGACGCAATTACAGGCACAGCGCGCAAAACTCGGTTGAGGAGTTGATCCATGTTGCACGAAATGTTGGTCGAAGCGATCGACTACATCGTCCCGCTCACCGAGTTGCTGGGGGCAGCTGTAGTGACCTGGGGCAGTCTGCACGGCTTGCTGTTGTTGCTGCAGCGCGGTTGGGGACTGCTCAACAAACAAGTACCTCAGACTTCTTTGCGAGACATCCGCATCGCCATCGGCGAGAAGATGGCGCTGGGACTGGATTTCTTTCTGGCTGGAGACATCATCGGCACCATCGTGGTACCGAGCAAGGACACGCTGCTGATCCTCGGTGGGATCGTGGTGATCCGTACGGTGATGGCCTACTTCCTGGCGAAAGAGATAGAAAAGAAAGCCGCCGAATAGATCAGGCGCGACGACGTATGAGGAATATGAACTCGCCGTTCTCGGCGCCGGAGGAAATCAATTCGTTACCGGTCTTGCTGCAGAATTCGGCGAAATCCTTGGGTGCGCCGCTGTCGGTCGCAACCACCTTCAACACTTGACCGCCGCCCATGCCAGCCAGCGATTTTTTCGCACGCAGGATGGGTAGCGGGCAAGCCAGCTGTCTCACATCCAGCTCCACATCGAATGCATCATCACTCACGCAACAATCTCCCCACCTGATTGCGCCCATGCAAGAATGCCACCCTGCAGATTGGCGGCACCTTTCAACCCTTGCGCTGCAGCAAACGCAGCCGCCTGCGCGGAGCGACCGCCCATCTGGCAATAGAACACCGTGGTCTTGGCGCCATTCAGCTCGTTCAGACGCAAAGGCAGTAGATGCAAAGGCATGCAGATCGCCCCCTTGATGCGCCCGCGTGCGATCTCGGCATCGGTGCGCACATCCACCAGCTGCACATCGGACTTGTCCATCAATTCATGCAATTCTGCAACGGCAATATTTATGAAACCTGTCATTCCCAGCACCCACTTTCTGAATTTATTGTCCTTCTTCATGATCGCTCAACAGACGCGTGATGCGCGTGTTGGCGACAGACAATCGCTTGACTATGATGCGCAGGAAGGCTTCATCGAAGCGGTATCGACAGTTTGATGTAGCCAACGACAGCGCTGAGGGGTCAATCTCTATCAGTTTCGCATCCGTTCTGGCCCAAACATCGGTACTGCGCTTGGCACCCTTCTCGCTCAGATGCGCCATCTCGCCGAAGCAATCCCCTTTGTGCAGAAGACTGAGTAATCGTCCTTGTTTGACCACACGTACCGACCCGCTGGCGATGATGAAGAAGTTCACTCCTTCATCTCCTTCGCGCAGTATCTGTTCCCCCTTGGCAACCTTGCGCCACTCGCTGATACGCAACACCTCCCACAGCTCCACATCGCTGAACTGCTTGAAGAACGGTAACTCCCGTACCGTGTCGAACTTCTCGGTATCGAATATCTCTTCCTGCTGAGGGACGTTATCGCTGATGAAGGAAACCAGGTCGCGCGCCATCTCATCCCAGGTCTGGTAGCGGCCAGCAACTTCCTTGTGCATAGCGCGCAGCACGATGGCATCCAATGCCGGCGGAATCTCTGGACGGAAAGTGCTTGGCGGAGGGGGCTCGATGTTCATGATCTGGTAGATCATGCTGTAATTGTTGGCCGCATCGAACGGCAGCTTTCCGGTCAACAGGCGGTACATGGTCACACCCAGCGAGTAGATATCCGTCTGGTGCGACAGCGGCAGTTCCTTGATCTGCTCGGGTGACATATATGCAGGCGAACCCACGCCACTCACCTGCGTGGTCTGCTGACTCTCGATCACTGCAGCACCGAAATCCGAAATCTTGATGTCAGTCTCGCCGCATAGCAGGATATTCGCAGGTTTGATATCTCGATGGATGACACCCTGATATTGCGCATATTCCAATGCTTTACAGCACTTGTAGATGATCTCTGCAATACGACCAAGCGGTAACAGATGGTCGACCTCGGCCAGTCTCTCCAGCGTCTCACCTTCTACATACTCCATCACCATGTAATTCATATCGCCTTCCAGAATGGCGTCGAATATCTTAACGATATGCGGATGGGAGAGTTTGCCTGCGAGTGACGCCTCGGTCTGCAATAGCTTGCGAAAGGCCTTACCACTTGAGCTATTGTTAAGAACCTTGGTGTTGAACACCTTGAGCGCGACCTGCTGTTCGTTGAATGGGTCGAGTGCGAGATACACGGTGCTGGTCGCGCCGTGCCCGAGTTCTTTGACGATGTGATATTTGCCTATGGATTCCATGCTGAGTTCGCTCGGATGGGTGCGCATTCTGCGGCTTTGATGTCTTGCTGTCCAGCACAGGGAACCAGTTTCAGTGGGTGCTATCATAGCTCCCATGAAAAAATTCTTGCCTGCACTCCTGCTGCTGATTCCCTTCAACCTGTATGGTGAAGGACTGCCCGATCTGGGTGACGAATCGCAAACCGTAGTCACTCCGCAGATGGAGCGGCAGATCGGTGAACAGAGTATGTTCCAGATCAGAGCCAGCGCACAATATCTGAGCGACCCTGAAGTCACGGATTACTTGAACCGTCTTGGCAGGCGGCTGGTCGCCAACAGCAGCGAGCCTAGCCAGCCGTTCGAGTTCTTCGTCATCGATGATGCGGCCATCAACGCCTTTGCCATGCCGGGTGGCTTCATCGGAGTCAACACCGGGCTGATCATGCTCTCGCAGAGTGAATCGGAACTGGCCTCCGTTCTGAGCCACGAGATATCACACGTAACCCAGCACCATCTGGCACGCATGATCTCAGGCCGGAAGTACGATTCACTGGCTGCAATGGCTGCCATTGCAGTCGCCATTCTGGCAGCGCGCGACAATCCGCAGGCGGCTCAGGCGGGCATCGTCGGCGCGCAAGGCGGACTCATGCAGCGCCAGCTCGACTTCACGCGCGAACACGAAAAGGAAGCGGATCGCATCGGAATCGATCTGCTGCAGAAATCCGATTTCGATCCGCATGCGATGCCGAGTTTCTTCGAACGGCTACAGAAGGCCACTCAATTGCTGGAAGGTGATACGCCGAGCTATCTGCGCACTCACCCGCTCACGACAGAACGCGTGGCCGATGTCGACAACCGCGTGCAGCAGATCCCCTTCAAACTGGTCGCAGACAGTCTCGATTTCCACCTTATGCGCGCGCGGTTGAATGCCATGCAGAAGCCGCCGCGCGAAGCTGTAAGCTATTTCCAGTCAGCGCTTGGCAGCCAGCGTTTCGGCAATCAGATCGCGCAACGTTACGGGCTGGTGTTGGCATTGTTGCGCGACGGGCAGGAAAAACGTGCCGCACAGGAGTTTGGCAAGTTGTACAAGCAAGCTCCGCACAATGCCTCGATCGAAACACTGGCAGGACGCATCCGCCAACTGGACAAGAATGACACCGGCGTACTTGATTTCTACCTCACAACCTTGAAGGAATATCCCACGCATCGCGCACTGATCTACGACTACACCTTGATGTTGCTGCAGAATCAGCGGTATTCAGAAGCACTCGCCTTGCTGGATGAACAGATCAAGCGCGACGAGAACGATGCAACGCTGTACGAGTTGCAAGCGCGCGCTTACACCGCCCTGGGGCGCCATCAGGAAGCACATCATGTGCTGTCCTACTATCAGATCTTGCACGGCAATCTGCGCGGCGCAATCGAGCAACTGGAACTGGCGAAGCTGGCAGGCAACGATTATTACCAGCTTTCCACCATCGAAACAGAGTTGCGTCAATATCGAGCGATCCTGGATGCTCAGCGCAAGAATAAATGATCAGCTGACTCGTGATGAAGCTTGCAGGGTGAGCAGTAACTGGCGCACCGGACTGGGAATGGCGGCGCCGAGTGCTTCATCTACATCAAGCCAGATGCAGCCCTGCTGCTGCGCCCTGATGGGTTTGTGTGCAAGTTCGAGCAGTACAGGACGGATATGCAACTTGAAGTGCGTGAAGGTATGTGTGAATGCTTCCAGTTCGACACGCCGAGAGATTTCCATATCGTTCCGCAACAGATAACTCGTCTCATCTGTCTCATCCAACTGAGGCGCGCACCATAACCCACCCCATATCCCGCTGGGAGGTCGTTTTTCAAGCATGATCTCGTGTCCATGCTTAAGTAACAGGAAGGATGCGGTGCGTTCTGGAATGAGCTTGCGCGGACGAGGTGCGGGAAGTTGCTCAACACGCCCCGTACTTAATGCCACACAGTCCGCCTGCACCGGGCAATTCGCGCAACGGGGGCGCAAGCGTGTACAGACCGTTGCCCCCATATCCATCAAAGCCTGCGTATAGACAGCCACATCGCGCTCGGGGAGCAGATCTTCTGCAACCTCCCACAGCTTTGCTTCAGTTCTCCGTTCACCGGGCCAGCCATCGATACCGCAATAGCGGGCCAGTACGCGCTTTACATTACCATCCAGAATCGCATAACGCTCGTGTCTGGCCAGTGCTGCAATCGCAGCAGCAGTCGAACGCCCTATCCCAGGCAGCGCCAGTATCTGCTCCAAGTCTGTTGGAAATTCGCCGCCATGCTTTCCCGCGATGAGCTGTGCGGCCTTGTGCAGATTACGCCCGCGTGCGTAATATCCCAAACCACTCCAGTGCGCCAGCACCTGCTCTTCAGTAGCAGCCGCCAGCGTCACAACGTCCGGGAATGATTTGATGAATCGCAGGTAATAGGGAATAACAGTCGTCACCTGCGTCTGTTGCAGCATGATCTCCGACAGCCAGATACGATAGGCAGACTCACCTTGCCAAGGCAGGTCATGGCGGCCATAAGCTTTCTGCCAGCATATCAGTCGGTTGGCGAAGGAATTCATGCGAGCTTCGCTGAATTGACAATGCTCACTTGAACAAGCCCTTCAAGCCCTGTTTCAGCTTATCCTCTACTTTGGCCTTAGCCGCCGCCTTCTCTGCTTCGAGCCTGGCTTTGGCGGCGGCTCTAGCCGCAGTTTTTTCCGCATCGAGCTTCTGTTTCAGCGCGGCTTTTTCTTCATTTATACGTTGACGCGCCAAGTCGGCGAGCAACTCGGCATAATCTACCTTGATCTTTACCGAGTCGAAGGGGCCGTAAAAGCGTACCGGCAACGTCCCTGTTCGTCCTTGGTCGGTCTTGGCCATGATGACCTTGGCGTTGTAATCCATCATGTCTTGGCCGATATCCACATAGCCACTGCCGGTCAATCTCAGAACGGTAGATTTTACTGACAGGTCATCGTTGTGCGCGACACCATCCTTGATCTTGAGACTCGCCTTGAATTCACTAAACTGCGTCCTGGCATCTTTATTGATCCCCATGGTCTCCGCCTTACTGTCTTTGCTCAGGTTCTGCACCCCCTGAACCAGCTTGCCGAGGTCGATTCCGCGAATCGCACCGTCCGCCAGTTCAACTACGACTGTGCCATGCAACGCTTTCTTCAGGGCACTGACGGTATTGCCCTGCGTGTCTAATGTCAGCGAGATATTGCCCTTCCCTTCGGCCAATTCCAGATCGGCAGCATCCTTCATCAGGGGGGCAATCTCGACTCCATTCAGCTTCTGCGATATTTCAAAACTTGAGGAATGAGCATCGATGCGTGCCTTACCCTTGAATGAACCCTGATATAGCACGGCAGATAAAGGTTCTACGTTTACGACACCGTCCCTTGCTTTCAGATCAACGCGCAATTTTGACAATTCCACATTCCCTGCTTGAAGTGCACCTATACGCACACTGCCATTCACATCCAGTGTCTGCAAAGCTGACAGGTCGAATGGCTGCTCTGCTTCAGCAACATTAGGGGTATCTGTCTTTGCCACTCTTGGCGGCAGATAGGGATCCAGGTCGAGTTTATCAATCTCGATGTCATAGCGAAGTGCCGGCACCTTGAAGTTTCTCAGCGCAGCTTCGAGCTTGAGCTGACTTTGCATGAGTCCCCCGGCAAATTTCGCGTGCACACTCTGGCGCTCCAGATCAGCCTGCACACTGCCTTTGAGCGAGCTCTCGATCACTTTGCCCGGCAACTTATCGCCGCTCGCTTTGAGGGCGATGTTCAATTCCTTCAGATTGAACTGCATGGTCTTCATGCTACCGATGAGCGCAGTATTGATCTTGGCGGAGAAAGCCTGCTCTGCTTGAACCAATCCTGCTTGCAAAGACATACCCGGCAAGCTGAACTTGTCCAAATTCCCATTGAATGACGGCAAATTCAGTGATGCGCTAGCCTTGCCGAACTGCGCATCATAGCTGGCGTTGAATGCCAGATTCCGGCCAGAAAAGTTTTCCCCTTTCAGACTGATACTCGGAACAGCTAGATGCGCCTCGAATGGATCGCCAGCTTTTTTACCACTGGCGTTCAATACGAACAGATTCAACTCGAAATTCCGATCCTGCAAGTCCGCGCTGGCGTCACCTGCCAGTTTCAGCATGAGCTCGGAGACATCCTGCACGCCGCCTGCGGCATTGAGTTCCATGCCTTTTAGACTGTATCTATTACGCTCAAGATCGAAACTCAAGGCCGTCGCCACTTGCAAGGTGATATCTGCCTTGCCTTCGGTCGTCTGGATGCGCGCAGATAATTCGACGGGCGTGGGTATAGCGTTGGTCAGACGGCCAGTCTTGAGATTGAGCTGGGTGATGCTGAATTTACTGCCAGCAGCCTGATCATCGAACTGCAGTTCGCAATTCTCGATCACCACACTCGCCACATCAAAAGCCACAGCAGTCGATTTCCTCTCGTTCTGAGGGTTTTGCGCTGTTTTTGATTCTGGACTCAGTAGATCGTCCAGATTGGTTTTTCCGCTTTTGTATTTTATGACATTGATCTTAACGCCATTGACGTGAAGCTGATTCACCACCATCTGCTTCATCAGGAGTGGCCACACCGCCAGGGACACACTTGCATCTGTTACCGATGCGAACTCTCGCTCGCTCTGGAATTCGGAAAGCGAGACTTTGCCTAGATGCGCACCGATGCTGGGGAAGAACATGAGCTTGATGTCCCCATCCAATTTCAACGTACGGTGCGTACTATCCTGCACAGCCTGGATGATCTGTGGCTTGTACGCATTGGGATCGAAGGTAAGTGCCACATAGGCGAGCACCGTTGACATAGTGGCCGCGATGCCGAACAGCGACCACAGTGCGTATTTCAGTACTGATTTCATATGCTCATCTGGCTGCGAACGATGCAGCGATTATATCGGAGCTGAAAAGCAAAAACCCCTCACCGGTTGCCCGGGAGGGGTTTGCTTTATAAGGAGTCTGACGATGACCTACTTTCACATGGGTAATCCACACTATCATTGGCGCGGGGTCGTTTCACTGTCCTGTTCGAGATGGGAAGGAGTGGGGCCAACCTGCTATGGTCGT
>JAHJQE010000042.1 GCA_018819205.1 Gammaproteobacteria bacterium | reverse complement strand
CTTCAGCCGTTCCGCCCATGCACTACCTGCCAAGTCTTCTTTGGCGCGCAGGAGGAAATCACTGCGACTCGTTTCATCGTTCTTGCGTTCAAGAAGCGTTCCTCTGTAGTGCACGTCTCCCCGCAGCCCCATCTGTAACGTTCCGGTCGGAGCTCCCGGAGCAATGACGTTTTTGTAGTGATTTTGCACAGCGTCCGCGCCTTCAAGCCCTACCGAAGTTTCCAGTACGTAAGTGCCCATGAAAGCAACCTCGCCTTCTCGAATCGTGACACGCGTATGCTCCAAGACATTCTGCGGAAAATAAGTAGTATATGTGCCCCGCTGCAACCCGGGGGTGAGGAACATCGATGCGACAGCCGCGTAAGTGCCGGGGCGCGCATTGAGGAGATAGGCTCGGCTGCCCTTAACGTAGTTCGACCGAATGACCGACTGCTGCATTAGACCATCCGCGCCCTCGATTCTTACGAAGTAGACTTGCTCCGGATCGTGACTGCCGATTCCCATGGGCGGCTTCACCAGAACATCAATTGCGAGCGCGGAACTCTGTGGTTGAGATGGCTCAGAGATTGGCTGGGTGGTTGCACACCCACTGAGGAGAAGCGCGAGAAAAACAGATATGACAGTTAATTGTTGCATATTCATAAAGTCCTCCTGGTTGATAGCACCCAACGTAAATGTGAGGGGCTGCGCGCTTTTGCGCAGTCCCTCTCGACTGCCGGGTTGGGCATTTTACTGACACGCTGACGCCTCAATGTTTAATAGTAGCTTGCGCCTAGCTTTGATTAAGCTTATGAATCATTTCTTCTGCGCACTTGGCAGCAACTTCTTGAGTGCCAGCCACCAGCAGTTTTCCGTTATCCTTAAACCAGTCCGCCAACGTGGCGGTTCCATGCTCCCCACTGCATACACCCCAATCAAGTCTCTCCCCGGTTTTTGTGTCGTAAATGTTAGCTGTGACCAGATACCTCACAAAATAGTGGTCAGTACGCACCTCATAAAAAAGCCTGAATGCACCAACGAACTCGTTGGAAACATGGTCGAACTGAACGAGATAGTCGGCAATATTTTGATAGTCACTCTTTACTTCAGATCTGGTTAATTGCCCGCCTTGTGATTTTGATGAATGAACTGGCATGAAGTCGTCAACCTTGCGCATGCCAAATGCTCGCCCAAGTTGCAGCGCGAATTCATTCATCAGTGGAGGCCCCATATTAAACACCGGAACTCTCTGCCCTGGCTCTGATTTCGGAGTGACGACAGCATATCCAGCTGTTGCCACAGTCGTAATTACGAACACAGATACATCTTTCAGTACGTCTTTTACTCGATATTCTGGTTTTTCTACCACAGTTAGCGCGATGGACGCAGGATATATGGCAAAAGTCTTTCCTCTCGTTGCGTCTGGAAGAAGAGAATGACTCACGCAGCCTTGGATTAAGAAACTACAAGTAACTAGAACAGATAAAAATTTGATTTTCATCTAATCGTCCTAAGCAGTGATAGAGAATGCACTGCGTAAAAAGTAAGGGGCTGCGCGCTTTTGAGTAATCAGGGACAGACCACGGTTTCGCGAATCAAATTCCCTTCGGATGGGAGTGTTTCAGAAATACCCTGTGTCAGCAATATGCCAAATGGCCTATGTATTCGGCCATTCATGCATATGCATTTCTGGTACGGGAAGAGAGGCGATGAATTGCGTAAAGCTGACTTACCACTTCAACAGCCGTGTGCCGAGCACCCACCCGATCAGCCCCACGCCAATCATCGGCAGGTAATGCCACTGCACCACGTGCAGGATGGAGTCGTTCACTTCGTACAGTCGCAGCCAGATCGCGCCGACGCTGAATGCGGCGAGTAACGCGAAGCTGCCGGCCCAGTGTGGATGGGTGCTGGCGTATCCGCGCAGGACGAGGAAGGCGAGCGCGGCGGGGATCAGTGAGATGAAGGTGATGTCCATGGTGCATTCGAAGCTGTGCACGGGGAAGGGTGCGGGCGGTGTGTCGGCGCGCCATGCGATGAGCAGCAGCAGGATGAACAGGGCGAACAGCGCCAGTGGGGTATAGGCCAAGGCGCGTTTCTGGTGCAGGTCGGGGAAGGCGAGCAGGGCGGAACCCAGCGTGGTGGCGAGCAGGATCATCAGCAACAGCAGCAGTTCGGCGGCATACAGCGGGTGTTGCATGGCCTGTGCCAGATCGGGACGCAGGCCGGAGGCGGCCAGCGCCACGAGCAGATAGGCGATTGCGACGCCCGACCACTTCAGGCTCAGCATCCAGGGTGAGGCGGCGGGGCGGATAGGTGCCGCCTCGTTGCTCAGTTCGTTCACCAGTTGTTCGATGTCTTTCATTTCTGTTCCAGTCTTTGTCTCAATACTTTGTAGGCGCGGTGGGCGGCGACCTTGACCGCCGATTCGTTCATGCCCATCTGCGCAGCCGTCTCTTTCGCGGTGTAGCCCTGTTGGTGCATCAGGCGCAGGATGGTGGCCTGCTTCTCGGGGAGCTTTTCGATCTCTCTACTGATGGATTCGTAGCTGATGGCCGTTTCGGTTACATCGTCGTGCAGGATATTTTCCAGATCGGCGATATCTTCGGCATGGCGCAGGTGGTCGGCGTAGTGCATGCGCAGATGGTCTTGCAGGCGGAAATGGGCGATGGCATATAGCCATGGCTTGTATGGGCGCTGGCCGTCGTAAGTATGGCGTGCTTTGTGAACAGAGATGAGTATCTCTTGCAGTACATCGTCCACTTCGTGTTCGAAACGCAAGCGCTTGGACAGGAACGGACGCAGCAGGCGCGCACTCTCACGCAGCAGGTCGGCATAGGCCTGCTTGTCGCCTTGCAGCGATGCGCGCATCAGTCGTTCAAGTTCGCTCGTGTGCTCCGTCATGGGATGTAACCATTTTTGCGTCTGCTCCGAATAAAGGGGTGCACGGGGCAGCAATGCGCTTTTGTGTATGAGGATACCACCCGCTTATCAAACGAAAAGGAGATTCAAATGAAAACGATCCACTCGATGTTGTTCGCAATGTGCATGGCTGCTGCAAGCGGTTCGGCACTGGCCATGGAGGAGATGGGCCATGGCGCGATGGAGATGAAGAAGTCGGACATGGCCATGGAGCAGGGTGCCATGCGCATGGAGCGCCAGGACGACAAGATGATGAAGCAGGACAAGATGGAGAAGAAAAAACTGACTGCGAAGGAAAAGAAGGCGCTGAAGATGAAGAAGGACAAGGAAAAGAAGATGAAGCAGGAAGCGATGATGAAAGAAGACAAGATGATGAAGCAGGAGACCATGATGAAGGACGACAAGATGGAACACGGTACGATGCAGCGCATGCAGTGAACGCGAGTGCCGGTCGTGGCACGGGCCACGACCGGATGGGTACATGGATCAACGGATAGAGGTGGCATCATGGATAGACGCACATTCATCACACTGGCAGCAGGCGGCGTAGGTCTGATGTTGTTACCCGGCCTCGGGCGCAGCGCGTTCGCGGCGCAACGCGGCGACAGACTGGTTCTGAGCGACGCGGAGTGGAAGCAGCGGCTGACACCGCAGCAATACAGCATCCTGCGCCAGGCAGGGACCGAGCGCGCCTTCACCAGCGCACTGGACAAGGAGAAGCGTAGCGGCATGTTCCATTGCATCGGCTGCGACCAGCAGCTGTTCCCGTCGCGCTTCAAGTTCGACAGCGGCACCGGCTGGCCCAGTTTCTACGACGTGCTGCCCGGCGCGGTCGAGACCAGCACCGACTACAAGCTGATCTATCCGCGTACCGAATATCACTGCTCGCGCTGCGGTGGCCATCACGGCCACGTGTTCGAGGACGGCCCGCAGCCGACTGGCCTGCGCTATTGCAACAACGGTGCGGTGCTGAAGTTCGTGCCGGAGAAAGGTTGATATGAATTCGCTCGACATCGGTCTCGCCTTCCTCGAAGGGCTGGCACTCATCGTTTCCCCCTGCATCCTGCCGGTGCTGCCGCTGGTGCTGGCCGCCTCGGTGGATGGTGGCAAACGCAGGCCTTACGGCATCATCATCGGCTTCGTGCTGGCGTTCAGCATGTTCGCCATCGCGGCACGCGAACTGGTGGCGCTACTCGGCATCGATCTGGATGTGATCCGCGATATGTCGCTGGTGCTGCTGGCGTTGTTCGGTCTGGTGCTGTTGTCGGAGAAGTTGTCCGAACGTTTCAGTGCGCTGACGCAGGGCGCGGCGAACTTCGGCAACACGCTGGCATCGGCGCGCGGTGAAGGGCTGCTCAGCGGCATTGGCATCGGTGCGCTGATCGGGCTGGTGTGGACACCGTGCGCGGGCCCCATCCTCGCCGCTGTTCTGGTGCAGGTGATCCGCCAGCAGAGTGACTTTGCCGGTAACCTGGTCATCCTCTCCTTTGGTCTCGGTGCTGGCATACCGATGCTCGCCATCGCGCTGACGGGTCGCAGGCTGATGCACAAGCTGGGCTTTCTGACGCAGCATGCGGAGGCGGTGCGGCGCGGCTTCGGCGTGCTGATCCTCGCCTCGGTGGCATGGATCGCTTCGGGAGCGAACATCGACACGCTGTTCATGCCTGCCGAACGAACAGAGATCGCACAGCGTGAGTTGAAGCTGCAACACGGTCTGGACAAACCCTATGCCGCGCCGGCGTTCACCGGTATCGATCGCTGGTTCAATTCCGAACCGCTGACCATGGCCGGCCTGAAAGGCAAGGTGGTGCTGGTGGATTTCTGGACCTACTCCTGCATCAACTGCGTGCGCACCTTGCCCTACATCACCGCATGGGATCGCAAGTATCGCGATCAGGGGCTGGTCATCGTCGGCGTGCATTCCCCTGAGTTCGAGTTCGAGAAGAAGGCGGACAACGTGCAGGCAGCCATCACGGAACACGGCATCCAGTATCCGGTGGCGCAGGACAATCGGCTCGATACCTGGAGCAATTTCAACAACCGCTACTGGCCAGCGCATTACCTGATCGACCGCGAGGGTAAGGTGGTCTACACCCATTTCGGCGAAGGCCAGTATGCCGTGACGGAGAACAACATCCGCTACCTGCTGGGGCTGGGCGAGAAGGTCGCGCAGACTGCCGATGAAGCACCGGCATTCTCTGCGATGCAGACGCCCGAGACCTATCTGGGCTATGCGCGCGGACGCAACTTCGAGAGCCCTGAGGACGTGGCATCGGATGCGGCGAAACGTTACAGCTTCCCTGCAACGTTGCAGAATGACCATTGGGCGCTGGCCGGCGATTGGCGGATAGGGACGGAGCGCAGTGTGTCCACTGCGGCAGGCGCCAAGCTGCGGCTGGACTTCAATGCGCGCAAGGTGTTCCTTGTGCTGGGCACAGCCAGCGGCAAGCCGATCGACGTTGCGGTCAGGCTGAACGGGAAAGCGCTGGACGCGGCGGCTGGCAAGGATGCGCCCGCCGGGAGATTGAGCGTAAGCCGCAACACCTTGTACGAACTGGTCGATCAGGGCCGCATCGCGCGCGGTGTACTGGAAGTCGAAGCGAAACAGCCGGGGCTGGAGATATACGCCTTCACCTTCGGTTCATGAGGCAAGGCTAGACAGGAGGTCATCATGCGTTACTTTTCGATTCTGATCCTGTCCATGCTGCTGAATGCGGCGGCATGGGCTGAAGGCCAACTTTCCGCACTGCCTGCTCCGGCTGTTGATGCGCCGCTCGCCGTGAAGCCGACGCGGCAGACTGCGGTGTTCGCGGGCGGCTGTTTCTGGGGCGTGGAGCTGGTGTTCCAGCATGTGAAGGGTGTGGTCTCCGCCACGTCCGGCTACGCGGGCGGCACGGCGAACACGGCGCGATACGATGCGGTGAGTCGCGGCAGCACCGGCCATGCCGAAGCGGTGCAGGTGGTCTACGATCCGTCAAAAGTCAGCTACGGCCAGTTGCTGAAGATATTCTTCGCGGTCGCGCACGACCCTACCCAGCTCGACCGGCAGGGGCCGGACACCGGACCGCAATACCGCTCAGCGATCTTCACGATGGATGCAGAGCAACAGCGCATCGCGCAGGCCTACATCCGCCAGCTGGAAGCGGCGCGTGTCTATCCGAACAAGATCGTGACGCGGCTCGGAACGCTCCCCGCGTTCTATCCGGCCGAGGACTACCATCAGGATTTTGCCACGCGACATCCACTCCATCCCTACATCTATTACCACGACCGTCCCAAGCTGGAACGCCTGAAACAGCAGTATCCGGAATGGTACGAGTGACGGTCAGCGCCAGACGGTGCGAGCAAGGGCTACGCAGGGAGCGCTCAGGATGATGATTCCTGCCAGGCCTGTCGCAGGGTGTCAGCAAAGACTTCGACGGGCTGTGCGCCCGCGATGACGATGCTTTCATTGATGACGAAGCAGGGTACGCCGGTGATGCCGAACTCCGTGGCACGCGCTTCGTCCGCGCGAACCGCATCGGCGTAGTCATTGCTTTCCAGAACCGACAAAGCCTCCTGTTCGGAGATGCCGAACTCGGGGGCGAGTCTCGCCAGGGCATGGATGTCGCCGACCGGCAGGGATTCCGAAAAGTAGCCCTGCATCAGCCGTTCCGAAGCGACGTCGTCCAGCTGACGCAAGGCGGCGTAATGCAGCAGGCGGTGGGCGTCGAAGGTATTGCCGGGACGGGCGCGCTCAAGGTGATAGTCCAGACCGACTTCTTTGGCGGCTTCGGTCACACGCGCATTCATGGATTCGGCTTCCTGGATCGTGACGCCGTATTTCCCGGCCAGCATCTCGTTCAGCGTCCCTGCCGGTTCGCGCGGTGCATCGGCATCCAGTTCGAAACTGCGCCAGATCACTTGCACGTTCTCCCAGTGCGGGAAATGTGCGAGTGCCATCTCCAGCTTGCGTTTGCCGATGTAGCACCAGGGGCAGATCACGTCCGACCAGACTTCGATTTGCATGACGTTCTCCAGAATGATGTTTGGGTCGGCTTCATTTTCTGCCCACTGTGCTGGTTTGGCAATCGGCTGTTCCCGTACAATAGCGGCCAGTCATGATCGCCTACCTCATCCGCCGCATCCTCTATGCCATCCCCATCCTGATCGGGGTGAACCTGCTCACCTTCGCGCTGTTCTTCGTGGTGAACACGCCCGATGACATGGCGCGCATGCAGCTTGGTATCAAGCGCGTCACCCCCGATGCTATCGACAAGTGGAAGCAGCAGCGCGGATACGACAAGCCGCTGTTCATCAATACCAGCTCAAGCAGCGCGGGAACCTTTACCGACACCATCTTCTGGAACAAGTCGGCCAGTATGTTCGTGTTCGATTTCGGCTATTCGGACGACGGACGCAGCATCAGCCACGAGATCGCCAAACGCATGGGGCCGAGTCTGGCGATCGCGTTGCCGACCTTTATCATCGGGCTGGTGGTGTATGTCAGCTTCGCATTGTTGATGACCCTGTTCCGTGGCACCGTACTGGATTGGGCGGGGGTGGCACTGTGTGTGTTGCTGATGTCCATCTCCGGGCTGTTTTACATCATCGGAGGCCAGTTCCTGGTGAGCAAGTTGTGGCATCTGGTGCCGATCTCCGGCTACTCGGGCGGGGCGGATAGTTTCAAGTTCGTGGTGCTGCCCATCCTTATCGGGGTGGTCGGCGGCATTGGTTCCAGCAGCCGCTGGTATCGCACCATCTTCCTCGACGAGATCGGCAAGGACTATGTACGCACTGCGCGTGCCAAGGGCCTTTCCGAGTTGCGCGTGCTGTTCACCCATGTACTGAAGAACGCGATGATCCCAATCCTCACCGGGGTGGTGGTGGTGATCCCGCTGCTGTTCATGGGCAGCCTGCTCACCGAATCCTTCTTCGGCATCCCCGGTCTGGGCAGCTACACCATCGACGCCATCAACGCGCAGGACTTCAGCGTGGTGCGGGCGATGGTGTTCCTCGGTTCCGTGCTGTACATCGCAGGGCTGATACTGACCGACATCTCTTACACCGTTGTCGATCCGCGGGTGAGGTTGTCATGATCTTCATGCCTGTCATCCTGTGGAGCGACGCGCTGGTGTTCCTGTTGATCGGGGCGGTCATCAGCGCGGTGCTCCATGTGCGCAAGCGCGAGCATCTGATGTTGCCGTGGCGGCGGTTGGCGCATAGTAGTGTGGCGATGGTGTCCACTCTGGTCCTGTCGCTATTCCTCGTCATCGGCCTGCTGGATACCTTGCACTATCGCGTTGCCTTGTCGCAGAACAGTAGCGGGGAGACGGTGTATTCGTCCGAGGTGCTGAGTGTGTTCGACAAGTTGGTGACGCCGCTGCGTACGCGCACTGAGAAGACCTATTCCGCGCCGTTCGCCTTGCATCTGTATGCGAAGGAGAGCATGACGGACGCGCAGGGCAATGTCGTGCGTGACTACCCCAGACTGCAGTACGGCGGCGCGCATCTGGCGGATGAGTCACAAAGTAGCCTGGATGTGATGAAACGGATCGCCAATGGCGGCGTGGTGGGATTCCTGCTGGGGTGTCTGCTTGCCTGGTTGTTGAGCCGACGTGTAACGCGCGCGCCCGTACTGGTCTCGTTGGTCATGCTCGTTACGCTGGTCGGCGCGAGTGTGGAGCTTGCGACCGCCTATCATGTGCTGGGCACTGACAAGGTGGGGCAGGACGTACTTTATCTCTCGTTGAAGAGCATACGTACCGGTCTCATCATCGGCACACTGACCACGCTGGTGACCTTGCCGCTTGCTTTGTTCCTCGGTGTGGCAGCGGGCTATTTCCGTGGCTGGGTGGACGATGTGATCCAGTACGTCTACACCGTGCTGAGTTCCATTCCCAGCGTGCTGCTGATCGCGGCAGCGGTGCTGATGATGCAGGTAACCATCGATACCCATCCCGACTGGTTTGAGACCTCGGCGGCGCGCGCCGACCTGCGTCTGGTGGCGCTGTGTCTGATCCTCGGCCTGACCAGCTGGACCGGGCTGTGCCGATTGCTGCGCGGCGAGACGCTGAAACTGCGCGAGATGGAGTACATCCAGGCGGCTCAGGCATTCGGTGTGTCGTCCATGCGCATCCTCTCGCGGCACATCATGCCCAATGTGATGCACATCATCCTCATCGCGCTGGTGATGGACTTCTCTGCGCTGGTGCTGGCCGAGGCGGTGTTGTCCTATGTCGGAGTCGGTGTCGATCCCTCGATGATCTCCTTCGGCACCATGATCAACGGTGCACGACTCGAGATGGGACGCGAGCCGATGGTGTGGTGGTCGCTGGCCGCCGCATTCGTGTTCATGCTGGTGCTGGTGCTGGCAGCCAACCTGTTCGCGGATGCGGTGCGTGATGCGTTCGATCCGCGCCTGAACCGGACGGAGAGCAAGGCATGACGCGTCTGCTCAAGGTCGAAGGTCTGGTGACGCGGTTGCGTGATGGTGCGGCGATCGTGGATGGCGTCTCGTTCGACATCGCGGCGGGTGAGACTTTCGCCTTGCTGGGCGAGTCCGGTTGCGGGAAATCCATGACGGCACTCTCACTCATGCGCTTGTTGCCGGATGGCATCGAGGATCACAGCGGTTCCATGTATCTCGCTGATACGCCCTTGCATAGCTTGCCTGAGCGCGAGATGCGCGATGTGCGCGGCGGACGCATGGCCATGATCTTCCAGGAGCCGGGCTTGAGTCTGAATCCGGTGATGACGGTCGGGGAACAGATCGCCGAAGTGTTGGCGTTACATACAGGGTTATACGGGGATGCAGCACTGGTGCGCTGCATCGAACTGCTGACCCAGGTTGGCATCCCCGATGCGGCACGGCGTGTGACGGAGTATCCGTTCCAGATGTCGGGCGGCATGAAGCAGCGCGTGATGATCGCGATGGCACTTGCCGGAACGCCGAAACTGTTGATCGCCGATGAACCGACCACCGCGCTGGATGTGACGATGCAAGCGCAGGTGTTGCAACTGCTGCGCGAGACACAGCAGCAGAGCGGTATGGGGATGCTGCTCATCACGCACGATCTGGGGGTGGTGGCGGAGAACGCTCACCGCGTCGGCGTGATGTATGCGGGACAGATCGTGGAGCAGGCGACACGTGGACAGTTGTTCGAAACCCCCTTGCATCCCTATACGCAGAAGCTGTTCGCAGCGTTGCCGGATGCGCGGCGCAGCGGTCAACCGCTGGCGGCGATCCCGGGCAGTGTGCCGCCGCTGGGTAGTGTTGTGCAGGGTTGCCGTTTTGCATCGCGCTGCGATCGGGCATGGGGCTTGTGTAGCGAGCAGACACCGGCATGGAGTGAAGTGGCAGATGGCCGTGGCGTACGCTGCCATCTGTATGTGCACGGTATCGAAGGTGGTGAGCGCAGAAAGAAGGTCAGGGATAAACGGCAGCGTCTGTTTGAGGTGCATCCACCTGCGCATTCAGAAAACCTGCTGCGGATCGATGCATTGCAGGTTCATTTCCCTATCCGCAAAGGGCTGCTGCAGCGGACTGCTGGATATGTGAAAGCGGTCGATGGCGTGTCGCTTGTCATCCCGCGCGGACATACCGTGGCATTGGTGGGTGAGTCCGGCTGCGGCAAGACGACGCTGGGCAAGGCACTGCTCGGGCTGAACCCTATCACTGCAGGTATGGTGAGTTTCGATGGTGAGCCTTTGAGCGAGGTGCGGCGTGGTGCAGAAATGCAGATGGTGTTTCAGGATCCCTATGCGTCTCTCAATCCCAAGATGCGGGTGGCAGAGATCCTGGAGGAAGGTTTGACTGCGCTGGGCATCGGTGGCGACAGTCAGGAACGGCAGACGCATATCGACAGCCTGCTCGATCAGGTGGGGCTCGCGAAGGACAGCAAGTGGCGTTATCCACACGAATTCTCGGGCGGGCAGCGGCAGCGTATCGCCATTGCACGTGCCTTGGCAGTCTCGCCGCAGCTGTTGATCTGCGACGAGCCGACATCGGCGCTGGATGTCTCGGTGCAGGCACAGATCCTGAACCTGCTGAAGTCGCTGCAGGAAGGTCTGGGTTTGAGCTATCTCTTCATCACTCACAACCTTGCGGTGGTCGAATATCTGGCGCACGAAGTGTGCGTGATGTATCTCGGGCGAATCGTGGAGCGTGGGCCTACAGAAGCTGTGATGCGCAATCCCAGACATCCTTACACGCAGGCGTTGTTGTCTGCTGTGCCGCGGATCGACGGAACTGGGCTGGAATATGTCAGGCTGGAGGGCGAGTTGCCGTCACCTGCCAATCCGCCACTAGGTTGCCATTTTGCACCACGTTGTCCGCAGGCGATGCCGGTATGCGCCAACAAATTTCCCGATATGACACCAGCAGGATCAGCTAATCACAGTGTGTGCTGCCATCTGTATCCTTTGCAGCCAAATTGAATTGACAATTGCACCATGCAGGCATAAAAAGAGATCGTGATGTCAGCATGATAAAGGGGCATCTGGCATTGAGAAGTTTCCCTTTCAATCATTTCTTGAGGAGCGAATCATGAGCACGAAAGCGGTGAATTCAGCCTACGACGTCAGCAAAGACAAACTGGCAAGTGACATGCGGGCCGTAGTGGCCGATGCCGAGGAATTGTTGAAAGCGACAGCCGACCAGGCTGGGGAAAAAGCTGCGTCTTTGCGCGAGAGAGCAAAAGCGAATCTGGCTGTGGCCAAGGCTCGGTTGGAAGAAGCTGAACACGCTATGGTGGAGCGCACCAAAGTTGCTGCGAAGGCTACCGATGAGTACGTGCATGAGAATCCATGGCAAGCCGTTGGCGCCGCAGCCGGTATCGGTTTGCTGCTTGGCATGCTGATCGGACGTAGCCGCTAGTCCATGTCTGAAACAGGCGGATTGTTCGCTTCGTTGAAACGATTGCTGAGCACGATGCTCGGTATCGTTTCAACCAGACTGGAGTTGCTGGCGAACGAATGGGAAGAAGAGCGCATGCGCTTGATGCGCATGCTCGTTCTGGCGTTGCTTGCAGTTTTTTTCGTTTGTATGGCAGCGGTGTTGTTCGCCATCTTCATAGTCGCTGCGTTCTGGCACGATCATCCCTTGCTGGCGATCTCTGTACTTTCTCTAACATTCTTCCTGATGTCCGTTCTGTGCGCATTGACGTTGCGGCGTTTGCTGCATCAGCGTCCTGTGCTGTTCTCTACCAGCCTGGCTGAGCTACGCAGGGATAGACACGAACTGGGAGCGCTTGATGAATAAGCGTTTGCTCGAGATAAGGTTGCGTCGTGCTGAACTGCAGGGCTTGATTGCGGATCAGCGCGGACAGCTTGCTGAGTTCGGCGAGCGCTGGCAGGGCGCATTCCGTCTGGCTGACAAGGGTATATCGGTGTTCCGTTTCTTGCGCCGCCAACCGCTGATATCAGGCATATTGACTGCAGCACTCGTCAGGCGTCGGCGCGAGGTATGGCGCATGGCGCGTACCTCTTTTGGGCTGTGGAAAGGTCTGAGTGTGTTTCGTAGCCTGGCAAACAGATGGTTACCGGCAGGGGATTCGACTCAGCGCTGATAGCTGGTCATCTCGTGTTTCGCAGTTCCGCGCTTCACTGCTTTTCTCACTTTGCTGTTTCTTTGCGATGAGATCCGACGAGAACCGCCGGGCAGGATGGTGAACTTCTGTCCGACGCGCAGGAAGGTGCGCCCGTTGTTCATGGCGATCAGGCTGCGCTGGCTGATGCCGAATTTGCGTGCGATAGCGGAGATTGTGTCACCCCTGCGTACCACGTATCTGAACCCTGACATCTCTTGCACCGCCGTGGCGTGCATGTTGAACGGCTCGAATTCTGTCGCGGCCTCTTCTTCCTTGGCCGGTACCAGCAGGGTCTGCCCATTGCTCAATGTGGCATAGCGGGACAGCCCGTTCGCTTTGCGCAATTGATCCAGTGTCATGTCGAACTGGTCTGCGATATCAGCAAAAGCCTCGCCCTTTTCCGATTCGTATGCGCGCCATGAAACCAGACGCTGGTCACTGTTCTCCAGATTGCTGCGGAATACCGCGACCTTATCCACGGGCAACAGCAATACTTCAGCCTGATCCTGCAGGATCACCGGTCGATTGTGGCCGGGATTCAGCGCGAGAAACTCATCCAGAGATACTTCAGCCAGTTCCGCAGCCACCTTCACATCCATCGGTTTGGATGGGGTGACCGCCTCGAAATAGGGGTGGTTGGGTATTGCTTGCAGGGTGAGGTTGTAGCGGGCCGGGTCGGTAACGATATTCTTGATGGCGAGCAACTTGGGCACGTAGTTCTGTGTCTCGCGAGGCATCTTGAGATGCGCATAATCGGTCGGTTTACCCTGCCTGCGGTTGCGGGCCTGCGCGCGTGCAAGGGCGTTCTCGCCCCAGTTGTAAGCGGCCAAGGCCAGTTCCCAGTCACCGAACTGCTTGTGCAGTTTCTCCAGATAATCGAGTGCGCCGTTGGTCGCGCCGATGATGTCGCGCCGGCCGTCATACCACCAGTTCTGTTCCATGCCGAAATGTTTGCCGGTGGAAGGGATGAACTGCCAGATGCCGGAAGCACTGGCGACCGAGTTGGCACCGGGATTGAAAGCACTCTCGATGATAGGCAGCAGCGCTATCTCGCTCGGCATGCCACGACGCTCCACCTCTTCCACGATGTAGAACAGATAGCGGTTGGCGCGTTCGCTCATGCGCAGCACATACTCGGGGTGGCTGGCATACCACTTCTCATGGCGTTTGATGAGTCGGCTGTTCAGGGGGTTCATGGCGAAACCGCTGCGGATGCGCTGCCAGACATCTTCATCAGGCATGGCAGAAAGCTCGGGGTAATCAGGCTCACTTGCTGTGATTGCGGTTGTCTCCTGACTGTCGAGGATGAATTCAGGCGCGACGATCAAGGCTTCGCGTATCGGTGCAGGAGGCTGAGTCAGCATCTCTCCAGCTGTGATTTCAGGCTCGGTATTGGCGATGGAACTGGAAGAGTGTAAAGCGACAAAGAACAACAGGGACGGCACGCCGATACGCGCCATCCCTGTCATGAGTCGTCTTGCCTTGTTAGTAAGATTCAACTGGCCGCTTCCTTGAGTCATTCCTGCATGGCCGGATGCGTGATCCGGAGAGTGGTCCGATTATAGTTCATCCAGTGCGGCTCCCCGATGTGATTGTTTATCTATTGACCATTCCCTTGTATGGTTCTTGGATTGTGGAAGAAGAAAGACAGATGCCAGCAAATGCGGGCGTCCGTTCATACCAAATCCCGGTGATCTTTGGGTGTTATTTAACGACTTCCTTAAACTGGTCGGGGATGGCGGGTTTTGCTTCGGCAGCCGCTACGCGGCTTAACTTGCTGCGCAAGTTCACCCTGCGGGTACAAGAGTCTTCGCCGACAACTCGCCGCAAGGCGCGTTGCGGTGGAGACTAACCTTCAGGTTATGTCGTAACCAAACCCGGCCATGACCTATTTGATGAGTTCTTTAAGTTGTTCGAGGATTGCTGGATTTTGGTTTCGACGTAACGCCCTCGTTCGAGGGCATTAGTCTTCACCGAAACCCTGCCATGATCACTTAATCACTTCCTTCAATTGTTCGAGAATGGCAGGGTTTTCCAGTGTGGAAACGTCCTGGGTGATCTCTTCGCCCTTGGCGATGGCGCGCAGCAGGCGACGCATGATCTTGCCGGAGCGCGTCTTGGGCAGGTTCTCGCCGAAACGGATCTCGTCCGGTTTGGCGATGGGGCCGATCTCTTTGCCCACCCAGTTGCGCAGGTCTTCGACCAGCTTCTTGGCAGCTGCGGCATCGGCCGGACGTGAACCCTTGAGCACCACGAAGGCGACCACGGACTCGCCCTTCACTTCGTGCGGCTTGCCGACTACGGCGGCTTCCGCCACCAGCGGGTTGGCGACCAGCGCGGACTCGATCTCCATGGTGCCGAGGCGGTGACCAGACACGTTCAGCACATCATCGATGCGGCCCATGATCCAGAAATATCCGTCTGCGTCGCGGTGTGCAGAGTCGCCGGCCAGGTAGGCACCCTTCATCTCTTCCGGGAAGTAGCTCTTCTTGTAACGCTCTGGATCGCCCCAGATGGTGCGGATCTGCGAGGGGAAGGGCTTCTTGATAACGAGGAAGCCGCCGTGCTCGTCATGTACCTCGTCGCCGGCTTCGTTGACGATGGTGGCCATGATGCCGGGCAGCGGCAGTGTGCAGGTGCCGGGCTTGATCGGCATCGCGCCGGGCAGCGGTGCGATCATGTGGCAGCCGGTCTCGGTCTGCCACCAGGTGTCGACGATCGGGCAGCGGCTCTGACCAACGGTCTCGTAGTACCACATCCAGGCTTCCGGATTGATCGGCTCTCCGACGGTGCCGAGCAGGCGCAGGCTGGACAGGTCGTACTTTTTCGGCAGGTCGCCACCCAACTTGATCAGCGAGCGGATCGCGGTCGGGGCGGTGTAGAAAGTGGTGACCTTGTGGTCCTGGATCATTTTCCAGAAGCGTCCGGCATCGGGATAAGT
This sequence comes from Gammaproteobacteria bacterium, assembly GCA_018819205.1. GTDB lineage: Bacteria > Pseudomonadota > Gammaproteobacteria > Burkholderiales > Gallionellaceae > Sideroxyarcus. The sequence continues at coordinate 2,457 of JAHJQE010000042.1, read as the reverse complement.
CGGCACGCCTTCGAAGATGACCTGGGTCGCGCCCATGGCCAGCGGGCCGTAGGCGACATAGCTGTGGCCGGTGATCCAGCCCACGTCGGCAGTGCACCAGAAGATGTCGGAATCCTTATAGTCGAACACCCACTTGAGTGAAGCCATTGCACCGAGCAGGTAGCCGCCGGTGGAGTGCTGAACGCCCTTGGGCTTGCCGGTGGAGCCGGAGGTGTACAGCAGGAACAGCGGATGTTCGGCACCCACCCATTCCGGCTCGCACACGGAGGACTGGCTGTTGAACAGGTCGTGCCACCAGACTTCGCGATCCTCATCAAGGTCGATGTCGGCACCGGTACGGCGATAGACGATAACGGTATGCACACCTTCGCAGCCACCAAGTGTCAGCGCCTCATCCACGGCCGGCTTGAGCGGCATCGCTTTTCCACCGCGGAACTGGCCGTCGGAAGTGATGACGGCCACGGCCTGCGCGTCGGTGATGCGCTCGTGCAGGCTCTTGGATGAGAAGCCGCCGAACACCACGGAATGGATAGCACCGATACGGGCGCAGGCCTGCATGGCGACCACGGCCTCCACGCTCATCGGCATGTAGATGATGACGCGGTCGCCCTTCTTGATGCCGCGAGATTTCAGGCCGTTGGCGAACTGGCAGACGCGGCCGTGCAGTTCCTTGTAGCTGACGTGGGTGACTTTGCCGTCATCTGCCTCGAAGATGATTGCGGTCTTGTTCGGCTGGGTGGTGAGGTGTTTGTCCAGACAGTTGTAGGAAACGTTTAGCTCACCATCTTCGAACCATTTGTAGAACGGCGCATTGCTTTCATCCAGTGTTTTGGTAAACGGCTTGTGCCAGAGGAGTGTGTCGCGTGCCAGCCCGGCCCAGAAGCCCGCGTAGTCCTTGTCGGCTTCGGCGCACAACGCCTTGTAGGCATCCATGCCTGACACGTTGGCCTGTTTGACGAAATCGTCAGAAGGATTGAATACACGGTTCTCATGCAACACGGACTGGATGTTGGACATTTGTTTCTCCCTTGATGTTGATTGCTATATGCCTGCGATTTGCTTCATGTCAAAGCTCTACTTGGTCGGGCCTTCTGCACTGACGATATTTTCCTGCGAACGTTTCAAGTCTAGCATTTCAGGCATGATCGGTTCGTTGGACGTGATCGAAAAGAAGACTTTGACGATAGGTGTGAGCAAGTTTTGCTGTTTGCTCCATGACTATAGCGAGTCTTCCTGACTTGAGCCTTACTAGGGGGGCGGGCGGATTGCTGCCGATGCGGATTTTTTGTACCGGGATCTTCTTTCGCATGGCTGAGTCAGGCAGGTCGGCAGTTGTTCTTTGCAAGATTCTACCTTACTCAGTCCGCGCAGTAGGAATCGGACGATCAATGATCAGCATAAGATGCGCATCAATGAGGGGCGTGTTCACCACTATCCGGGGCCCACAATTGATGAGCATCCAGCAATAGGCGATAGCGAGATTCGTTGGCATCCAGTCGTGCCAGCGTCTCTGCCAGTGTCGCTTCCAGTGCCTGACGCCGGGAGATCAAGGTCGTATCAAGGCTGCTTTCACCCAGGCTGTAGGCACGGGCGACCAGATCGGCGTTGTGGCGCAAAGCGCTGGCGGCAGTGCTGGCTTGTTGCCATATCCCATAACTGCTGACTGCATGGATGTAGGCATTGAAGATGTCTCCTTCCACTTTGCGCTTGGCTACCAGTGCCTGGTCGGCTGCGATACGAGCCTGAGCTTCCGCACTGTCGGCACTTGCCGAGCGGGCGCTATAGCCAAGCGGGATAGAGACATACAGACCGGCGATACGTTGTTTGCGATCGAGCAGGGAGGTGTATTTCAGGCCCAGAGTCGGATCAGGCAAACGATCGGCACCGGCGCGCTCGGCAAGACCGCGCTGGAAGTCCGCTTCCGCCATGGCCAAACCTATCTCGTGATTATGTTCCAGCATGATGTCTTGCCAGTAGGCGAGGGGTTTATCAATGGCTTGCGGCTCTGACAGTGCCGGTTCCTCAGGCAAGGACAGGGCTGCGAATTGCCTTTTCAGTTCATCAGCGGCCAGTGCGGCACGTAGCCGGGCTTGGCGCATGGAGACTTCGGACATCGCAGCGGCTGCGTTCACCTGATTCAGCTCCATACGCGGCGCATCGCCAGCCTTGATGCGCTTTTCCGTGATCACAGCCTGCTGATGCAGGATGTCCAGTTGTGCCTGCCACTGCATGACCTGTGCCTGTTCGCGTTGCCAGGCGAACCAAAGGCGCAGCAGCAGGCGCGATGCTTCGTGGCGTGCATCACCCAAGGCATGCTGTCCGCGATTGAGGGCGGCGGCACCGATGTCGCTGTCTATCCATATCTTGTTGGGCAGTCGTACCGGACGTTCGATGGCTATCTCCCAGTCGCGGTATTCATTCTGGACGGCACCTTCGAGCAGGCGGTCGCGGTATGCG
>JAHJQE010000041.1 GCA_018819205.1 Gammaproteobacteria bacterium | reverse complement strand
GTAGCGCAGCATCATGTTCTTCTGCATCTGCGGACGGCGCAAGTCGACCACGCGATGGGTCAGGCGCACATTCTCGGACAGGTTCTCGTCGTCCAGCTGGAACGGCGGCGTAACGGAAGCATTCAGCACTTCGATCTCGTGGCAGAGGATCTCGATCTCACCGCTGTGCATGTTCTTGTTCTCTGTGCCTTCGGGACGGCGACGTACGCGGCCGGTGATCTTGAGCACGAATTCGTTACGTACCGATTCGGCGATGGTAAACATGTCGGCACGGTCCGGATCGCACACCACCTGCGCGATGCCTTCGCGGTCGCGCAGATCGATGAAGATCACCCCGCCGTGGTCACGGCGGCGATGGGCCCAGCCGCACAGGGTGACGGTCTGGCCGAGTTGGTTAACGTTGAGTTGTCCGCAGTAATGAGTTCGCATGATAGGGATACAAATAGGAAAGATACTGAAAGGGCTTAATTGAAAGCGGCAAGCTGGGCAGCGTTCTCAGGCGTGGTGACCACACCCATGGAAACGATAGCTTTGAAAGCCGCATCCACGCTGATGTCGAGTTCGATAGTCTCGGACTTCTTTACATAGAAATAAAAACCGTTGACCGGGCTGGGCGTGGTCGGCACGAATACGCCTACGTATTCATCACCATGCAACTTCCGCGTCACCTCGCCTGGCACACTGGTCAAAAACGCCAGTGACCAGGCTTGTGCATGCGGGTAACGCACCAGCAACACTTTGCGGAAGGAATTCCCGCTGCCGGAGAGCAAGGTGTCACTGACCTGCTTGACGCTGTTGTAGATCGCGTTCACGAACGGGATGCGGCGCAGCAGCCCCTCCCACCAGTCCAGCAATTGCTGGCCGAACACGTTGCGCACCAGCAAGCCGGTCAGCAGCACTGTACCGACGGTCAGGATCACCCCCAGTCCGGGGATGTGGACACCGAGCAGATTGTCCGGATGCCAGGCAGATGGCAGCAACAGTAACGACTGATCCAGAATGCCGATGACGAAGCTGAGCACCCACAGGGTGATCACCAGCGGCACCAGAACCAGAAGACCTGTCAGCAGATATTTTTTCACTTAGTGAGTACCTGCGGCCGGGCAAGATGAACAGGCCGTCGGCTCACATGCCGCCGGCTGCTTGTTCTTGAAGTCGGTCACGTAATAGCCGTTTCCCTTGAGCTGGAAACCAGCGGCGGTCAGCTGCTTGGAAAATGTCTCTTGTCCGCACTCGGGGCAAGTGGTCAACACCGGATCGCTGATCTTCTGCATCACGTCCTTCTGCACACCGCAGCTGCTGCAACGATAGTCGTAGATAGGCATGGTTTACTCCTGCAAATCGAAAGGCGCGCATTATACATTAGCCGCTTGCTGCTCGCCCCATTCGCCGGAGGACAGCCCATCCAGCGTCCAGTCGCCTATCCGGTAGCGGATCAGGCGCAAGGTAGGGTAGCCCACCGCAGCGGTCATGCGCCGCACCTGACGGTTGCGTCCCTCTCTTATGGTGAGCGATATCCAGCCGGTGGGTATGGCTTTGCGGAAGCGCACCGGCGGGTCGCGCTGCCACAATCCCGCAGGCTCTTTCATAGCCTGCGCCTCGGCGGGCAGGGTCAGACCATCTTTGAGCTGCACCCCCTGCCTTAGCTTCTGCAACGCCCTTTCGTCGGGCACACCCTCCACTTGCACCCAATACGTCTTGGGCAACTTGTGCATGGGATCGGTGATGCGGTGCTGCAACTTGCCATCGTCGGTCAGCAACAGCAGGCCTTCGCTATCGGTATCCAGCCTGCCCGCGGGATAAACCTCGGGAACGGCGATATAATCCGCCAGCGTCGGATGCAGTCCATCCTTGCTGAATTGACAGATCACGCCATAGGGTTTGTTGAACAACAGGATGCGACTCATCTCAATCTTTCCAATACTCCGGACACCATCATGACTACCGCAAAGATCATTTACACTCTGACCGATGAAGCGCCGCGTCTGGCGACTTATTCACTGCTGCCCATCATACAGGCCTTCACCAAGGCTGCCGGAGTCACCGTCGAAACACGCGACATTTCGCTGGCCGGCCGCATCCTTGCCAACTTTCCAGAGCAGCTGGCCGCCGCACAAAAGGTGTCGGATCAACTGACCGAGCTGGGCGAACTGACACTGAAGCCGGAAGCGAACATCATCAAACTGCCGAATATTAGCGCATCAATCCCGCAACTGAAGGCGGCCATCAAGGAATTGCAATCCAAGGGCTACATGATTCCCGACTTTCCGGACGAGCCGAAGAACGTAGCGGAGAAAGAGATCAAGGCACGCTACGGCAAAGTACTCGGCAGTGCGGTAAACCCGGTACTGAGAGAAGGCAACTCCGACCGCCGCGCTGCAGCATCGGTCAAGCAATATGCACGCAAGCATCCGCACCGCATGGGCAAGTGGGAGAAGACCTCCAAGACACACGTGGCACACATGAGCAGCGGCGACTTTTACGGCAGCGAAAAGTCCGTGACCGTGCCAGAAGCCGCCTCTACTCGTATCGAATTCGTGGGCAAGGACGGCAAGGTCAATGTACTCAAAGACAAGCTCGCCCTGAAAGCAGGTGAAGTCATCGACGCTGCCGTGATGAGCCGCAAAGCGCTACGCCAGTTCTACGCCGAGCAGATTGCCGCCGCGAAGAAAGAAGACGTGCTGCTGTCGCTGCACCTGAAAGCCACTATGATGAAGGTATCCGACCCCGTCATGTTCGGCCATGCAGTGTCCGTGTTCTTCCAGAAGGTGTTCGACAAACACGGCGCGCAACTCAAGGAGATGGGTGTCAACGTCAACAATGGTTTCGGTGACATGGAGGCCAAAGTGCTGGCGTTGCCTGAAGCCAAACGTGCCAAACTGGTCGCGGATATCGCCGATTGCTTCCGTAACGGCCCGGCGCTGGCCATGGTGAATTCCGACAAGGGCATCACCAACCTGCATGTCCCTTCGGACATCATCATCGACGCCTCCATGCCGCCAATGATCCGCGACGGCGGCAAGATGTGGGGCGCGGACGGCAAAGCCTACGACACGCTGGCGATGATCCCCGACCGTTGTTACGCGAGCATCTATGTCGCCACCGTCGAAGATTGCAAACAGAACGGCGCGCTCGATCCGACCACCATGGGCTCGGTACCGAACGTCGGCCTGATGGCGCAGAAGGCTGAAGAGTACGGTTCGCACGACAAGACCTTCGAGATCGCCGGCGACGGCGTGGTGCGTATCGTCGACTCATCCGGGAAAGTATTGCTGGAGCAAAAGGTCGAACAGGGTGACATCTTCCGCGCCTGCCAAACCAAAGATGCGCCGATACAGGATTGGGTGAAGCTTGCTGTTACGCGCGCCCGTTTGAGCAACACACCCGCCATCTTCTGGCTGGACAAGCAGCGCGGCCACGATGCGCAGATCATTACCAAGGTACAGAAGTACCTCAAGGATCACGACACCAGCGGACTGGACATCAGCATCATGGAACCGGCCGACGCCTGCCGCGCCACACTGGCACGTGCACGCAAAGGACTGGACACCATCTCCGTCACTGGCAACGTGTTGCGCGACTACCTCACCGACCTGTTCCCCATCTTGGAACTCAACACCAGCGCCAAGATGCTCTCCATCGTGCCGCTGATGAACGGCGGCGGCTTGTTCGAGACCGGTGCGGGCGGTTCTGCGCCCAAGCACGTGCAACAGTTCCAGCAGGAGAACTGCCTGCGCTGGGATTCTCTGGGCGAGTTCCTGGCACTGGGCGTGTCACTGGAACACCTGGCGCAGACGTTCAAGAACGACAAGGCACAAGTGCTGGCGGATACGCTGGACCAGGCCACCGGCAAAGTTCTCGACAACAACAAATCCCCCGCTCGCAAAGTAGGCGAGATCGACAATCGTGGCAGTCACTTCTACCTCGCATTGTACTGGGCACAGGCTTTGGCCGCACAGAACAGGGATGTCGAACTCAAGTCCAGATTTGCCCTGCTGGCCAAGGCATTGACCGAGAACGAAGCAAAGATCGACAGGGAATTGCTGGCTGTTCAAGGCAAGCCGGTAGACATGGGCGGCTACTACTACCCGGATTTTAGCAAGACCTCAAATGCAATGCGCCCAAGCAGGACTTTCAACGCTGCATTGTCCACGCTCTGATTGTTGCGATCAGCACAAACAAAAGCCCGACGTGAAAGCGTCGGGCTTTTGTTTGGTTACTCGCAACGCAGCACATGCGCGATGTAGCGAATGCATCCGTCCTCGAAATGCAGGCCGGCCCTCATTTCAAATCATCAAGCCTTTTTCCTGACCAGGAACATGATCGCGGCGGCGGCAACAACGATGCCGAGCAACCATAGCCAGTATTTCTCCAGAAAGCTCTTTTCTTTTACGTGAGTGACTGGCGCCGCAAGTACTGCGGGCGCGGCAGGTTCTTGCACAGGAGCAGCCACTGGCACAGGTGCCGGCTCCGGCAACAGCGCTGGAGCGGGAGCAGGCTCAACCGGCTTGGGGATCGCCTTGACGACTTTTTTCGGCTTCCTCTTCTTCACGACCGGCACGGGGGTTTCCGCTTGCGGGGCCGGAGCCGGAGCCGGGGCCAATGTCGGCTCGGCCTCTACTTCGGGAGCAACGGCAGGTTCAACTACCGCAGCTTGTTCGGCGACTGGCGTCGGTTCGGGTGCTGGCACAACATCTTCTTTTGGCGCTGTCGCGCAAGCAGACAAGGTAAACGCAAACAGTATTGCAACGGGGAGTGATGATTTATTCATTTTGATATGTCTTCCTCTTGAGGCGGTTGGAATGGCGACTTCGAGTCATCGTCCCACAGTCAGCCCGAACAGGCAAACAAAAAGCCCGACGTCTTCACGCCGGGCTTTTTTACGGCAACAAAAAAACCGCGAATTAGGCGGCTTGGATGTTGGAGGCTTGCTTACCCTTAGGGCCTTGCACGACTTCGAAAGACACCTTCTGACCTTCTTTGAGAGACTTGAAGCCGCTCATGTTGATCGCGGAGAAGTGCGCGAACAGGTCTTCGCTGCCATCATCGGGAGTAATGAAACCGAAACCCTTTGCGTCGTTGAACCATTTAACAGTACCGTTTGCCATGCTTTGCTTCCTTACAAAAAACGCGGGTGGATTCCCGCCAACTGTTTAAATCCAAGACCGCACATGGCAAGACCAGTACTGCAGATACTTTGATTCAAACACCTGCGCGCTTTTTAACCCAGCTTTTGCCGAACCGTCAAGTGCTTATTTTATTTATTTGCGCAACAGACTTGAAAAAGCCTCGGCAATCGTCAAATATACAGACGAACGCAATGCGACAATGACTTCGATGGCAACCAAGCAAGAGAATGTCCAATTACTGGAACGCAGCAAGACCAAACCACCGAAGATGTACAAGGTGATCTTGCTGAACGATGACTTCACCACCATGGAGTTCGTCATTGAGGTGTTGCAAACATTTTTTTCGATGAGTATGGAACGGGCAACGCAAACCATGCTCAAAGTGCACAATGAAGGTTCTGCGGTATGCGGCCTGTATCCTAGGGACATCGCGGAGACCAAAGTGCAACAAGTAATAGGCTATGCAGTACAGCGTGGGCATCCCCTGAAATGCCGTATGGAGGAAAGTTAAATGATCGCCCAAGAATTGGAAGTTAGCCTGCACCTCGCCTTTGTCGAGGCCCGTCAGAAGCGCCACGAGTTCATCACCGTGGAGCATCTGTTATTGGCGATGCTGGACAACCCTTCAGCCGCGCATGTGTTGCGTGCCTGCGGTGCGGACCTTGAAGAGTTGCGCAGCGTGCTGACGCAGCACATCGAGTCGCACACGCCCATCGTGCCCGGCACCGGCGAAGTCGATACACAGCCCACGGTCGGCTTCCAGCGCGTGATCCAGCGCGCGATTCTGCACGTGCAATCCACCAACAAGAAAGAAGTGACCGGCGCCAACATCCTCGTCGCATTGTTCGGCGAGAAGGAATCGCACGCTGTTTATTTCCTCAACCAGCGCGCCATCACCCGCCTCGATGTGGTGAACTACATCGCGCACGGCATCAACAAGACCGCCGAGGCACAGCCCTCCACACACAGAACGGAAGGCGAATCCGAAAGCGATGCCCCACAGCAGGGTGACAGCGCACTGGCGAACTACACCCAGGACCTGAATGCCTACGCGCTGGACGGCAAGATCGACCCTCTGATCGGACGCGCGCTGGAACTGGAGCGCGTGATCCAGACACTGTGCCGCCGCCGCAAGAACAATCCGCTGCTGGTCGGCGAAGCGGGTGTCGGCAAGACCGCCATCGCCGAAGGTCTGGCGCGGCGCATCGTCGAAGGCGATGTACCCGATATCCTCAAGGACGCACAGGTTTATGCACTGGACATGGGCTCGCTGCTGGCCGGCACCAAATATCGCGGCGATTTCGAGCAACGCCTGAAAGCCGTGCTGAAAGAACTGAAAGACGCACCGAACGCCGTGCTGTTCATCGACGAGATCCACACCCTGATCGGTGCGGGTGCCGCCTCGGGCGGCACCATGGATGCCTCCAATCTTCTCAAGCCGGCACTGTCCAGCGGCGCATTGAAATGCATAGGCGCGACCACCTATCAGGAATATCGCGGCATCTTCGACAAGGATTCTGCTTTGTCACGCCGCTTCCAGAAGGTCGATGTCCCGGAACCTTCGGTCGAACAGACCATCGAGATCCTGAAAGGATTGAAGTCGCGCTTTGAAGACCACCACAGCATCAAGTACAGCGCCGCTGCCATCACCAGCGCCGCGGAGCTGTCTTCGCGCTACATCAACGACCGCCACCTGCCGGACAAGGCCATCGACGTGCTGGACGAGGCCGGTGCAGCGCAACGCATCCTGCCCAAGTCCAAACAGAAGAAGACCGTCGGCAAGCACGAGATCGAAGAGATCATTGCCAAGATCGCGCGCATCCCGACGCGCACCGTGTCGCATGACGACCGCAATGCGCTGAAGAATCTGGATCGCGATCTGAAAGCCACCGTGTTCGGTCAGGACAAAGCCATCGACGCGCTGGCACGTGCCATCAAGATGTCGCGCAGCGGTCTCGGCAATCCGCAGAAGCCCATCGGCAGTTTCCTGTTCTCCGGCCCCACCGGCGTAGGCAAGACCGAGGTGGCACGCCAACTCGCCTACAGCATGGGCATGCCCATCCATCGTTTCGACATGTCCGAATACATGGAGCGTCATGCCGTGTCGCGCCTGATCGGTGCGCCGCCGGGCTATGTGGGTTTCGAACAGGGCGGCCTGCTCACCGAAGCCATCAGCAAGCAACCGCATTCCGTGCTGCTGCTGGATGAGATCGAGAAGGCGCATCCGGACATCTTCAACATCCTGCTGCAGGTGATGGATCATGGCACGCTGACCGACAACAACGGTCGCAAGTCCGACTTCCGTAACGTGGTCATCATCATGACCACCAACGCGGGTGCGGAAGCCTTGAACAAGGTGCAGATCGGCTTCACCAAGAGCGAGTCGGCCGGCGACGAGATGGGCGACATCAAGCGCCTGTTCACGCCCGAGTTCCGCAATCGTCTGGATGCCATCGTATCCTTCGCGCCGCTATCCAAAGAGATCATTCTGCGCGTGGTGGACAAGTTCCTCATGCAACTCGACGAGCAACTGCACGAGAAGAAAGTGGATGCGATCTTCACCGACGCACTCAAGGACTACCTTGCCGACAACGGCTTCGACCCGCTGATGGGCGCACGCCCGATGGCGCGCCTGATCCAGGACACCATCCGCTCCGCACTGGCCGACGAACTGCTGTTCGGCAAGCTGGCGAATGGCGGCAAGGTCACGGTCGACGTGAAAGAAGGCAAGGTGGAGCTGGAGTTCGAGGAAGAAGAAGCTGTCCCAGCATAAGCCGCACTACCGGGGGCGCTTCGCCCCCTCCCCCACCGGCCCGCTGCACTTCGGTTCACTCGTCGCCGCAGTTGGCAGTTTTCTCGACGCAAAATCTCATCACGGCATCTGGCTGGTTCGCATGGAAGACTTGGACACGCCGCGCTGCGTGCCGGGCATGGCTGACAACATCCTGCGCACGCTGGATGCCTTCGGACTGCATTCCGACGAGCCTGTCATCTATCAAAGTCTGCGCACGGAGGCGTATGACGAGGCACTGCAGCACTTGCAGGACACTGGCGCGACCTACCCCTGCTGCTGCACGCGCAAGGAGATTGCCGACTCGGCGCTGCACGGCATCGAAGGTTTCGTTTATCCCGGCACTTGTCGCAAGGGTATGGCACATCAGCGCGCAACACCGGCGTGGCGGGTGCGCTGCGACCAGAACCCATCCCTGGTTGCATTCGACGATGCGCTACAGGGTCGCATCACCCAGAACCTCGAAAACGAGATTGGCGATTTCGTGGTGAAGCGTGCGGATGGCTTGTTCGCATATCAGCTGGCCGTGGTGGTGGACGACGCGTTACAGCAGATCACCCACATCGTGCGCGGTGCCGACTTGCTCAATTCCACTCCGCGCCAGATCCATCTGCAAAACCTGCTCGGCCTGCACACGCCGCACTACATGCATCTACCCGTTGCGCTGAACACGGCAGGCGAGAAACTGAGCAAACAGACACTGGCACAGGCGGTGGATACCGTGCAGCCTGTCATAGCATTGTGGCGCGCACTTTCCTTCCTGCAACAGCAGCCGCCTCAGGAATTGCAGATAGAGGATCTCGAAGCTGTATGGGAGTGGGCGCTCCGGAACTGGCGCGCCGAAAGGCTAGTCGGCTGTCGCGCCCTGCCGGCGATGACGGACGAACTGGACCATCGCGGGCACGAATGAGATGAACACGATGACCAGGATCATCAGCGTGAGGTTGTCCTTGATGACCGGGATGTTGCCGAAGAAATAACCCGCCAGCGTCAGACTGCCTATCCATGACACACCGCCGATGATGCTGTACATCACATAGTGACGGTAGTTCATGGTGCCGATACCCGCCACGAACGGTGCGAAGGTGCGAAGGATGGGCAGGAAGCGCGCGAAGATCACCGTCTTGCCCCCGTGCTTCTCGTAGAATGCGTGGGTCTTTTCCAAGTGCTCGTGTTTGATGAACCGCGGGCTGGCGCGTTCCAGCAGGCGCAAACCCAGCAGGCGACCAATCCAGTAATTGGTGTTATCACCCATGAAGGCAGCGAGCATCAGCAGCGGCATCGCAATCTCCAGTTGCAGCGAACCCATGCCGCATAGCGCCCCGATCACGAACAGCAACGAATCACCTGGCAGGAACGGCGCGACCACCAGCCCGGTCTCGGAGAAGATGATCAGGAACAGGATGGCATACACCCAGACGCCGTAATCCTGCACCAGTGCCAGCAGATGCGTATCCAGATGCAGGACGATATCAAGGAACGAAGTCAGCAGTTCCATCGCTTATGGCAGGACTTCTTCGGATTCAGCCTTTTCGGGCTTGATAAAGTCTTCCCGACAAACGCCGAACATGATCAGCAAGGGGCTGGCGACCAGCACCGAGGAATAGATACTGAACATGATGCCGATGGTCAGCGCCATCGCGAAGAAATGCAGCGTCTCGCCCCCCAGCAACAGCATGGCCAGCACCATCAACTGCGTGGAACCGTGGGTGATGATGGTGCGCGACATGGTGCGCGTGATGGCGTTGTCGATGATCTCGGCGACTTCGGTCTTGCGCATCTTGCGGAAGTTCTCGCGGATACGATCGAACACCACCACCGACTCGTTCACCGAGTAACCCAGCACGGCCAGCACGGCCGCCAGCACCGAGAGCGAAAATTCCCACTGGAAGAATGCGAAACAACCGAGGATGATCACCACGTCATGCAGGTTGGCGATGATGGCGGCCAGACCGAACTTCCATTCGAAGCGCAGCCACAGATAGCCGACGATACCCAGCGAAACCAGCAACAAGGCCATCGCGCCGTCCTCGACCAGATCCTTGCCGACCTGCGGGCCGACGAACTCGACGCGGCGCAATTCGACTTCCGCGTTGGCACGCAGAGCCGCCAACACCTGCTCGGACAGGTTCGCGCCCATCTTGTTGTGCTTGAGCGGCACCTGGATCAGCACGTCGTGCGTGGTGCCGAAATGCTGCACCAGCGCATCCGCCAGACCGATACCCGCCAACTCCTCGCGCACCCTGTTGGTGTCGCTGGGTTGTGCATAGTGGACCTCGATCACCGTACCGCCCGTGAAGTCCACGCCGAAGTTCAGTCCTCTGGTGGCCAGGAAGAATACTGCGAGCAGGAAAGTCACCAGCGAGATGGTCGTGGTGAGCTTGCCGTAGCTCATGAAGGGGATGTCTTTTTTGATGCGGAAGAATTCCATGTTTTTCCCCTTAGCCGATGGCGACCTTGTTCAGACGCGTCTTGCGCCCGTAGATCAGATTGACCAGTGCGCGCGACACCATGACGCCGCTGAACATCGAGGTCAGGATGCCCAGGCACAACACCACCGCGAAGCCCTTGACCGGCCCGGAGCCGAACATGAACAGCGCCACACCGGCGATCAGCGTGGTGATGTTGGAGTCGATGATGGTGGCGAACGCGTTCTCATAACCGGTGCTGATCGCCATCTGCGGCGGCACGCCGTTACGCAACTCTTCGCGGATACGCTCATTGATCAGCACGTTGGCATCGATCGCCATACCCAGCGTCAGTGCGATACCTGCCATACCCGGCAGGGTCAGTGTCGCCTGCAACATGGACAGCAGCGCGATCAGCAACAGCAGGTTGGCACCCAGCGCCAGCACCGAGATGGTGCCGAACATCAGGTAGTAAGCGATCATGAACACCGCGACCATGATGAAACCGATCTTGGTGGAATCGAAACCGCGCTGGATGTTGTCCGCGCCGAGGCTGGGGCCGACCGTGCGTTCCTCGATTATCTCCATCGGCGCGGCCAGCGCACCGGCGCGCAGCAGCAACGCGATGTTCTGCGCCTCGGTGGTGTCCATCTGGCCGCTGATCTGCACACGTCCGCCGCCGATCTCTTCGCGGATCACCGGCGCGGTGACCACTTCGCCACGGCCCTTCTCGAACAGGATGATGGCCATGCGTTTGCCCACGTTCTCGCGCGTCGCTTCCTTGAACTTGCGTGCGCCCACCGCATCCAGATTGATGTGCACGGCCGGTTCGTTGTTACGACTGTCAAATCCGGGCTGGGCGTCGTTGATGCGCTCGCCTGTCAGGATCACGCTCTTCTTCACCACGACAGACGTACCGTCACGCTCCTTGAATATCTCGGTGCCGAACGGCGCTGCGCCGCTCGCGCCGATCTGGCGATCATCATCAACCAATCTAACTTCCAATGTCGCGGTACGGCCCAGGATGTCCTTGGCACGTGCCGTATCCTGTACACCGGGCAGCTGCACCACCACTCGATCCACACCCTGTTGCTGGATGACCGGTTCCGCCACACCCAGTTCGTTCACACGGTTACGCAGTGTGACCAGATTCTGTTGCAAAGCAGAATCCTGGATACGCAATTGCTCTTGCTGCTTCAGCTTCGCCTGCAGCAGGTAGTCGCGCCCGGCATCCTTGCTGTCGAACTGCAACCCGCCGAAGCGCAGTTTGAGCTCCGCCTCACCTTTGCTGCGGGAGTCCGCATCACGGAACTTCACGAACAGAACATCACCATCGCGGTTCACGCCGGAATACGGGATACGTGCTTCACGCAAAGTGCTGCGGATGTCGCCAGAAGAGGATTCCAGTGCCTTGTCCAGCGCTGCCTTCATATCCACTTGCATCAGGAAGTGCACGCCGCCGCGCAAGTCCAGACCCAGATACATGGGCAGGGCGTTCATCTCGGTCAGCCAGGCGGGCGAACGCGACAACAGATTCAGCGCCACCACGTAATCTTCGCCCAGCTGTGCATGCAGCACATCCTTGGCCTTGAGCTGGCTGTCGGTATCGGAGAAACGCACCTTGATACTGTTCGCGTCCAGAGAGATGACTTCCGGTGCCAATTGCGCATTGCGCAGCGTCTGCTCGACAGTCGCCAGCAGCTGCGTATCTGCCTTGAGATGGCTGCGCAGCGGCATGATCTGTACCGCCGGCGATTCGCCGTAGAAATTCGGCAAGGTATAGATGAATCCGGTCACCAACACGACCAGGATCAACAGGTTCTTCCACAGCGGATAACGGTTCATTGCAATACCTTGCCTTGATGGGATTACAGGGACTTGATCGAGCCTTTAGGCAGCACGGTCTGAACGGCAGGCTTCTGAACTTGCACTTCCACCCCGGAAGCGATCTCCACCATCACGTTCTCTTCACCGACTTTGGTGACCTTGCCCAGCACACCACCGATAGTCACGACTTCGTCGCCCTTTTGCAGTGCAGCGACCAGCGCCGCATGTTCTTTTGCGCGTTTCTGCTGCGGACGCAGCACGAGGAAGTAGAACACCGCCAGCAAGGCGATCAACGGCAGGAATTCCATGAAACCGCCGCCCTGAGGGGCTGCTGCGCCTTCCGCGTAAGCGTTGCTGATGAAAAATTCGCTGATCGAAGTCATTCGTTACTCTCCAGAATTTGGTTAGGGGACTAAAAAGAAGGCGCGCATTCTAGCACGGAAGGCATGACCGTTCAGTTACCGGGCAGGGCCCCGCCACCCGCCCGTGCAGCATGGAATTCGGCCGTAAATTCATCATAACGACCGGCTTCGATGGCGGCGCGGATGCCCTGCATCAGCTCCTGGTAGTAATGCAGGTTGTGGATGGTGTTCAGGCGAGCGCCCAATATCTCACCCAGACGATGCAAGTGATGCAGATAGGCGCGACTGAAGTTGCGGCATGTGTAGCAGGTGCACTCCGGATCGAGCGAGCGCGTATCCATCCGGTGCGTGGCATTCTTGATGCGCACATCGCCGTAGCGCGTGAACAGGTGACCGTTGCGCGCGTTGCGCGTCGGCATCACGCAGTCGAACATATCCACGCCGTTCGCTACCGCCTCCACCAGATCCTCCGGCGTGCCCACGCCCATCAGGTAACGCGGCTTGTCTTGTGGCAGTTGCGGAGCAGTGTGGCGCAGGATGCGCAGCATGTCTTCCTTCGGCTCGCCCACCGACAAGCCACCGATGGCGTAACCGTCGAAGCCGATCTCCAGCAGCCCCGCCAGTGATTCGTCGCGCAGATGCTCGTGCATGCCGCCCTGCACAATGCCGAACAACGCGTTCGGATTGCCTTCGTGCGCTTTTTTAGAGCGCTTGGCCCAATCCAGCGACAGACGCATCGACACGCCCGCCACCTGCTCGTCGGCCGGATAAGGCGTGCATTCATCGAAGATCATCACGATGTCGGAGTTCAACACCTTCTGGATGCGCATGGATTCTTCCGGCGACAGGAAGCACTTGTCGCCGTTCACCGGAGAGCGAAATTCCACTCCGCCGCCGGTGATCTTGCGCAACTCGCCCAAGCTGAACACCTGAAAGCCACCGGAGTCGGTGAGGATGGGGCCGTCCCAGCCCATGAAGTTATGCAAGCCGCCGTGCGCCGCGATCACCTCCAGCCCGGGACGCAGCCACAAGTGAAAAGTGTTGCCCAGCACGATGTGCGCATCGATGTCTTTCAGTTCCTGAGGCGACATCGCCTTGACCGTGCCATAAGTACCCACTGGCATGAAGGCAGGCGTCTCCACCTTGCCGTGTGCCAGTTCCAGTGTGCCGCGACGTGCAGCGCCGGATGTGTTGTGTAATGTGAATTTCATCGGGAGGTTTGCAGTGAAGCGGGATTCGGAAAGCCGCGATTCTACCCGATAGCCTGCCACTGATCGCAGAACGCGCCCGCATCCTCCAGCCAGTCATGAAAATCCTGTTCGAACCCTTCCGCATCGGCAAGGAATTCCAGTTCGCCGCCTTGCAGCGGATTGGGCTGCCGCGCACGGCGCGACATGCGCGCCAGCACATCAGCGATGCCTTCTATATTGGAGTAACTGGAGAGCCAGTCCTCGCGCACCATCATGCGCAACGCAGAGTGCGACGCCTCTGGAAGGTCACCCATTCTGTTATCGATTTGACTATAGATGTCTTGGCAGAAAGCGCGCAAAGGCTGGGCATGGCGTCTCGCCCACTCGCGGGCCAGCAAGTGATCGTAGAACATATCGACCAGCACGCCGGCATAACGCCTGCGCAATGGAGATATCCGGGTACGGCTACGGCAAAAAGCAGGATGGGTTTCAGCGTGACTATCGATGGCGCGATGCAGCATCACGCCGCGCGCCAGATCGGCAGGCAGTACACCGGGCAACGTGCCCTTGATCCAGTCGCCGACCACACCGCCCACGATCAGCGCGGAATCATCACCTGCCAACCACGCGTGCGCAAGGAAGTTCAAATCACCTCCCGACAGAAACAGTTCAATCCGGGTTACGCTCGATCAGCATCGCATCCCCGTAACTGAAGAAGCGATATTCCTGCTCAACCGCATGCCGGTAGGCCTGCAGCAACCTGTCCATACCGCCGAATGCGCACACCAGCATCAACAAAGTGGAGCGCGGCAGATGGAAATTGGTGAGCAGCACATCGATCACCTTGAAGCGGTATCCCGGCGTGATGAAGATGCGCGTCTCGCCGGAACCGGCTTGCAACTCGCCACTCATCGCAGCACTCTCCAGCGCACGCAGACTGGTGGTGCCGATCGACACTACACGCCCGCCGCTCGCTTTGGTCTGGCGGATGGCGTCCACTGTCGCTTGCGGCACGGTGTAGCGTTCGCTGTGCATGACATGGTCGGCGACATCGTCGGCTCGCACCGGCTGGAAGGTGCCTGCGCCGACATGCAAGGTGACATAGGCGATGCTGACGCCCTGTGCGCGCAGCTTGTCCAGCATCGCATCATCGAAATGCAAGCCTGCCGTCGGTGCGGCGACCGCGCCCTGCTCGCGCGCGAACACGGTCTGGTAACGCTCGTCGTCCTCTTCGCCTGCGGCATGGGTGATGTAAGGCGGCAGCGGCAGCTTGCCATAGCGTTCCAGTATCTCCTCTACCGGCGCTTCACCCGCAAAGCGAAGATGGAAGAACTCATCCTCGCGCCCCAGCACCTCGACGGTCACTGCATCGGATACAAGGAATGTACTGCCTGTCTTGGGGGTCTTGCTGGCACGCACCTTGGCCAGCACTTCTTGCGCGCCCAACACGCGTTCCACCATCACCTCAACCTGTCCGCCGGTCGATTTCTGCCCGAACAGACGCGCCTTGAGCACACGGGTGTCGTTCAGCACCAGAAGATCGCCGGCACGCAGGAATTGCGGCAGATCGGCGAACTGGCGATCCTCCAGACCTGCCGAGCCGACACGCAGCAGACGGCTGCCACCGCGCTGTGCTGGCGGATGTTGTGCGATCAGATGTTCCGGCAGATCGAAATCGAAATCGTCGGTACGCATACCTGGAATGGAGAAAAACTCGGGGCTGCGCATTGTAGTTGATGACACGGCACGTTTCATGGATAATTCGCGCCCTTCCGCGTGGTATCGGCCACGAGAAGAAAGCCCTTGCCGGGGTGATGGAACTGGTAGACGTGCCGGACTCAAAATCCGGTGCCGCAAGGCGTGCGGGTTCGAGTCCCGCCCCCGGCACCAAATTTAAAGGCAGGATGATTCCTGCCTTTATTCGTTAGAATCACACCATGATCTGGAAACCCAACGCCACCGTTGCCGCTGTCCTCGAACAGGACGGCAAGTTCCTGCTGGTCGAAGAAGAGACCGCGCAGGGCCTGCGTTTCAACCAGCCTGCCGGTCACTGGGAGCCGAACGAGACGCTGGCCGCCGGTGCAGCGCGCGAAGTGCTGGAAGAGTCCGCCTACGATTTCGAGCCAGAATACCTGATCGGCGTGTACCGCTGGCACTCGAACACCTCCAATGTAACCTATCTGCGCTTCGCTTTCGGCGGACGCATCCTCGCGCATCATCCGGAGCGCAAACTGGACGAAGGCATCCTGCGCGCGGTGTGGATGACACCGGACGAGATCCGCGCCACACAGGATCGCCATCGCAGTCCGCTGATATTGCGCTGCGTGGAAGACTATCTCGCAGGCAAACGCTATCCGCTCGATCTCATCACACACTATGAGTAAAGGTTGTGTCGTCGTCGGCATGTCCGGCGGCGTGGACTCTTCTGTCACCGCGCTCCTGCTCAAACAGCAGGGCTATGAAGTCATCGGCCTGTTCATGAAGAACTGGGAGGACGATGACGACAGCGAATACTGTTCTTCGCGTCAGGACCTGATCGACGCAGTGGCCGTGGCGGACACCATCGGCATCCCCATCGAGGCGGTGAACTTCGCCAAGGAATACAAGGATCGCGTGTTCAGCTATTTCCTGCGCGAGTACGAAGCCGGGCGCACCCCGAACCCGGACATCCTGTGCAATTCCGAGATCAAGTTCAAAGCCTTCCTCGACCACGCCATCCGCCTCGGTGCCGAGAAGATCGCCACCGGACATTACGCCGGCGTGCGCGAACGGGATGGCCTGTTCCAGCTGCTCAAAGCGGACGATGCCAGCAAGGACCAGAGCTACTTCCTGCACCGCCTGAACCAGCAACAGCTGTCGAAGGCGATGTTCCCGCTGAACAACATTCCCAAGAGCAAGGTGCGCGAGATCGCACACCAGCACGGACTGTCCAATGCCGCCAAGAAGGACAGCACCGGCATCTGCTTCATCGGCGAGCGCCCGTTCCGCGAGTTCCTCAACCGTTATCTACCGACCAAGCCGGGCGACATGGTCACACCGGATGGCAAAGTGATGGGGCAGCACATGGGCCTGTCGTTCTACACCTATGGTCAGCGGCAAGGTTTGGGCATAGGCGGCGGCAAGGACAGCAGTGGCGAGCCATGGTTCGTCGCCGGCAAGGATATGGCGAACAATCGATTGATCGTGGTGCAGGGGCACGACCATCCGCTGTTGCTGCGCCCGACGCTGGATGCACTGGACATGCATTGGATCAGCGGCAGCGCGCCGGACTCGACGCGCGCCTATACTGCCAAGACTCGCTACCGCCAACAGGATGCCGGATGCCACATCGCAATCACTGGCACGACTGCCGCACACTTCACATTCGATGAAGCGCAATGGGCGGTGACGCCGGGGCAGTCGGTCGTCGCCTATGACGGCGATGTCTGCCTCGGCGGCGGCATCATCGAATTCTCATCTACGAAGGATTGAACGTGCCCACAGATATCTCTTCAGAGAGCATGCAGATACTCTTGATCATCGGCGCGACACTGGTCGCACACTTCGCCGCACGTATCGCCTTGCAACACGCCCAGAAGATCGCCGACCGCTCGCATAACGTGTGGGACGATGCGCTGATCGCATCGGCCCGGCGCCCGCTGCCCCTGCTGATCTGGCTGAGCGGCATCACCTTCGCGCTGAATCTGCTGCAGATGAACAACGAAGTGGCGCTGCTCGAATTCGCCACACCTGCACGCGTCATCGGTGCCGAGATCTGCTTCGCCTGGTTCCTGTTCAAACTCATCAAGGAACTCTCGCACAACATCATTGCGCGCAGCAACGAGCAAGGAGAAGAAGTCGATCACACGACCATCGATGGTTTGAGCAAGGTGGCGCGCATCGTAGTGATCGTCTTGACTGTACTGGCGGTGATGCAGACGCTGGGTTTCAATCTTTCCGGCGTGCTGGCTTTCGGCGGTATCGGCGGTATCGCGGTTGGTTTCGCCGCCAAAGACCTGCTGGCCAACCTGTTCGGCGGGCTGATGATCCATCTCGACCGTCCGTTCAAGATCGGCGAATCCGTGCGCTCGCCGGACAAACAGATCGAAGGCAAGGTGGAGCACATCGGCTGGCGCCAGACCATCATCCGCACCCCCAACATGACGCCGGTCTATGTACCGAACTCGCTGTTCTCTTCCATCGTGGTGGAAACGCCGACACGCATGACCAACCGCCGCATCCGCGAGGTCATCGGCCTGCGCTACGAGGACATCGGCAAGATGCGCACTATCGTCGAGGAGGTGAAAACCATGCTGAACGCTCATCCCGAGATCGACACGGACCAGACCATATTGGTCGCTTTCGACCAGTTCGCCGATTCGTCACTGAACTTCTTCATCCACGCCTTCACACGCACCACCGACTTCATACGATTCCACGAGGTCAAGCAGGAGGTGCTACTGAACGTGGCCGCCATCATCGCCCGACATGGAGCCGATATCGCCTATCCGACGCGCACGCTGCACATGCAGCCGGCAGCCTGAGGGGCTTTCGCGTAAAATGCGCCCCTGATCCACACACCGAGCAACGACATGACGCTTTCCACTTTGACCGCCCTTTCCCCGCTCGACGGCCGCTATGCCGGCAAAGTCGACGCCCTGCGCAATTACTTCAGCGAATACGGCCTGATCCGTTTCCGCCTGCTGATCGAGATCGAATGGCTGAAAGCCCTGAGCGCAGAAGAACACATACATGAACTTCCACCGTTCACCGTCGCCACCATCGCACGCCTCGACCAGCTCGCAGCAGAGTTCAGCGAAGCGGACGCGGAAGCGATCAAAGCCATCGAACGCACCACCAACCATGATGTGAAGGCGATCGAATACTGGTTGCGC
The DNA here is from genome assembly GCA_018819205.1 of Gammaproteobacteria bacterium. Lineage (GTDB taxonomy): Bacteria > Pseudomonadota > Gammaproteobacteria > Burkholderiales > Gallionellaceae > Sideroxyarcus. The sequence goes on along the minus strand of JAHJQE010000041.1, from coordinate 639 downwards.
GAGAAGCTGGGCAGCGATGAAGAAACAAAAGAAGCACTGGAATTCATCCATTTCGCCTGCACCTCGGAAGACATCAACAATCTGTCGCATGCGCTGATGCTGAGCCACGCGCGCAAGGAAGTGATGCTGCCTGTGCTGCAGTCTGTCATCGACAAACTGACTGCATTGGCACACCAGCACGCCAATCTGCCCATGCTGTGCCGTACCCACGGCCAGACCGCCACTCCCAGCACACTGGGCAAGGAGATGGCTAACGTGGTGTATCGCCTGCGCCGCGCCTACCAGCGCATCGCATCTGTCGAGATTCTGGGCAAGATCAACGGCGCAGTGGGCAACTACAACGCCCACCTGTCTGCCTATCCCGATATCGACTGGGAGCATTTCGCCAAGCGTTTTGTCGAGGCGCGCGGCATCAGCTTCAATCCCTACACCATCCAGATCGAGCCGCACGATTACATGGCAGAACTGTACGACGCCTTCGCGCGTACCAACACCATCCTGATCGACCTCAACCGCGACATCTGGGGCTATATCTCGCTCGGTTTCTTCAAACAGAAAGTGGTGGCGGGCGAAGTCGGTTCTTCCACCATGCCGCACAAGGTCAACCCCATCGATTTCGAGAACTCGGAAGGCAACCTC
>JAHJQE010000006.1 GCA_018819205.1 Gammaproteobacteria bacterium | reverse complement strand
CTGGATCGGTCATGCCAACTTCGACCAGTCCAGGCTGATGTCCATGTCGAACGAAGAGCGCAGCCTGCTCTCTTCCCTGCTGGATGAAGTGACGGCGCTGGTGGAATGGCCGGAAGTGTATGTCGGACAGTTCGAGGAAGAGTATCTGGAAGTGCCGCAGGAGTGTCTGATCCTCACCATGCAGCAGAACCAGAAATACTTCCCGTTGCTGGATGCGCAGACGGGCAAGCTGCTGAACAAGTTCCTCATCGTGTCCAACATGCAGATCGCCGACCCGCATCACATCATCGAGGGTAATCAACGCGTGGTGCGCCCGCGTCTGGCCGATGCGCGTTTCTTCTTCAATCAGGATCGCAAACAGAAGCTGGAGACCCGTGTCGAGAAACTGGGCAACGTGGTGTACCACAACAAGCTGGGTTCGCAGTTGCAGCGCGTGGAGCGCATCACAACGCTGGCCGGCACCATCGCGCGCCTGCTCGGTGCAGACAAGGCGGATGCCGAACTGGCAGCGCGCCTGAGCAAGGCCGACCTGATCACTGACATGGTTGGCGAATTCCCCGAGTTGCAGGGCATCATCGGTCATTATTATGCGCTGCACGATGGCGAGAAGCCGGAAGTGGCGAGCGCCATCGAGGCACACTATCACCCACGTTTCGCCGGTGACACCTTGCCCCAGGGGCCGCTCGCTTGTTCTGTTGCTTTGGCTGACAAGCTGGAGACTCTGGTCGGTATCTACGGTATCGGCCAGGTGCCGACCGGCGATAAGGACCCGTTCGGCCTGCGCCGTCAGGCTTTGGGTATTCTGCGCATTCTGATCGAGACACCACTGGATCTGACATTGCCAGCGCTGCTGAAAGCGACCGCCGACAACTTCCCGCACGGTATGTTGAGTGCGACCGTTGCAGCGGATGTGGAAGGCTTCATGACCGACCGCCTGCGCGGCTATCTGCGCGACCAGAATTTTGACGGCACTCACATCGAGGCGGTGCTGGCGGTGTTGGGAGGACGCTTGCACGAAGCGTTGCCGCGTCTGCAGGGTGTACGCGCATTTGCCGCCATGGCGGCAGCGAAAGACCTGGCTGCTGCCAACAAACGCGTGCAGAACATCATGCGCAAAAACGCCGAAGAACTGGGCGAGTTGCCTGCGGCTATCGATGTGACGCTGTTCCAGGATGATGCCGAGCGCGAGTTGTACCAGGCCATGCTGGATATCACGCCGATGGCGCGCGGCTATTTCGAGCGCGGCGATTACAGCAACAACCTGAAGACGCTGGTCACGCTGAAATCCTTCGTTGACGATTTCTTCGACAAGGTGATGGTGATGTGCGAGGACAAGGCACTGCGCATCAACCGCGCTTTGTTGTTGCAACAATTGGGCCGTCTGATGAATCAGTCGGCAGATATCTCAAAGCTCGCAGCATGAAGCTCATCATCCTGGATCGCGACGGCGTCATCAATTACGACTCCGATCAGTTCATCAAGAGTCCGGATGAATGGAAACCCATTCCCGGCAGTCTGGAAGCCATCGCGCGCCTGAATCAGGAAGGCTACCGTGTAGTGGTGGCCACCAACCAGTCCGGTATCGGGCGCGGTCTGTTCGATATGCCGACTCTGAATGCCATACATGACAAGATGCACAAGTCGCTGGCTCAGGTCGGCGGTCGTATTGATGCGATCTTCTTCTGCCCGCATACCAATGAGGCTGATTGCAGTTGCCGCAAACCCAAGAGCGGCATGATGCTGGAGATCTCCGCCCGTTACGGTATCGGTCTGGCGGGCGTGCCGGCTGTTGGAGATTCCTTGCGTGATCTGGAAGCAACCGCTCGCCTGGGTGCAAGTCCCTATCTGGTGCTGACTGGCAAGGGCAGCAAAACGAAAGAGAAGGGTGGGCTGCCGGAAGGTACGCTGATCTATCCCGATCTCGCTGCAGTGGCGGCCAGCCTGCTATGAGCCTGATACGTTCCATCATCTTTGCACTGGCACAAGCTGTGTTCACGCTGACTTATGCCTTGCTGTCGCCTTTCATCTTCCCATTTGGACAGCATGCGCGTCACCGCCTGCTGTCCGGTTTTGCGCCGGGGATATTGTGGTTGCTGAAGGTGATCTGTGGCATCCGCATGGAAGTGCGCGGACAGGAGAATATCCCGCAACAAGCGTGCGTGGTGCTGAGCAAGCACCAGTCCGCTTGGGAGACCTTGGCGTTACAGCTGGTGTTGCCGCCACATGCCTGGGTGGCAAAACGTGAACTGTTGTGGATCCCGTTCTTCGGCTGGTTGCTGGCCTTGTCCAGCCCGATCGCTCTTGATCGCAGCAAGGGCAAGGCAGCGATGAAGCAGCTGCTGCAGAAGGGTAAAGAGAAACTGCAGCAGGGTTTCAGCATCGTGCTGTTCCCGGAAGGCACGCGCATCCCTTTTGGGCAGCGCGGCAAGTACAAGATCGGCGGTGCTTTGCTGGCATCCCACGCGGGTGTCCCGGTATTGCCGGTGGCACATAACGCGGGCAAGTTCTGGGGGCGTAACGCCTTCATCAAGAAGCCGGGCACCATCGTCATGGTGATCGGCCCGGTCATCGATACCACCGGACTCAAGGCGGAAGAGATCAATAGCCGCACCGAAGAGTGGATCGAAGGCGAGATGACGCGCCTGGGATGATGTTCCTTCTCCCCCGCAACAAGCCTGTCCCTACCGCTGTAGAGCAGCGGTCACTGCAACTCTCAGATAAACAGATCACCTATACCCTGAAGCGCAGCAGCAAGCGTCGCAGCATAGGTCTGCGCATCGATGAGAGAGGGCTGACGGTGAGTATGCCTTTACGTGCAACCGAGAAATGGCTGCATAGCGTTCTGCAGGATAAGGCGAGCTGGGTGCTGGAAAAGCTGGAGAACTGGCAAGCCGCCAAGGTGACCCCGGTCATCTGGCAGGATGGGGCGTCCATTCCGTTCCGCGGAGAAGTGTTCACCCTGCGTGTCGTGCCCGATCTGTTCGGTGCACCGCCACGTTTTCAGGGTGAGAGCCTGATCATGCCACTGGATGGTGTCGTCACAGCCATGCGTATCGAAAAACTCGTCAGTCAGTGGTATCGCGAGCAGGCTTTGCAGGTGTTCGAAGAGTGTGTCGCACATTTCGCACCCATGATGGATGTCACGCCGCGCACCTTAAGAGTGTCCTCGGCGCGAACGCAGTGGGGTAGCTGCAGCGCGCGCGGGGTGGTCAGCCTGAATTGGCATTTGGTCAAACTGTCGCTGCCATTGATCGATTACGTGGTGGTGCACGAACTGGCGCATCTGAAAGAGATGAACCATTCGGCCGCATTCTGGCGTGTGGTGGAATCGGCTTGCCCGGATTACAAGGAACTCAGGAAACAACTACGCGGTATCCGCGTCGGCTGAACTGCACCGCGCAGGGGGTGCGACAAAATGCCGCATTCCATCCTCAAGACCCTTGGTTTACAGTGGATTCGTCAGGTGCCTGAAACAAAAAGGCCCCCTCCTTGCGGATCGCACCGCTGGGCACCTGGCATCTCTCAAAATTCAATGATGCTTCCCGAGCCGGTTTGTATCAGCGTAGCCAGCTTGGCATATAGCTCGTCCCCGTCGCGTTGACTGATCCAGGCATCGTTCTGCCAGCCGAAGTGGAAGCCGCCGGAACGTGCCGCCAGCCAGATCTCACGATTGGGCACGTGGCGGTTCACGATGACTTTGCTGCCGTCATCGAATTCGATCTCCATCACCATGCCGTTGCTGTCATAGTCGATGTCGGTTTCATCCAGTGCATGTTCGATGCGCTGGAAGACCGTGTCGGCCAGTTTGTTGAATTCGTTCTCTGTCATTATCTCTCCGTTATCAATTGCGCCCGATCAGCAAGGTGTCTTCGTTCTGTCCAACCTGAAAGTTGCGCAGTACGTTGGCACCGAGCAGATTAGTTTCCATATTTGGCATTACTGCCACCATGATGTTGTTGAGCGTAAAATTGCCCAGAGTCATCTGTGGTACCAGTGCCAGGCAACCGGTCGCGCTGCCGTTGGCGGTCTGCACCTGTATTTCCTTGCAGTTGTGTATCCCGGCCTCGCGTGCGATCTCGCTGGTGATGGAAGTGACCGAAGCGCCGGTGTCCAGCATGAAAGTGACAGGTACGCCAGCGATACTGCCGGGCAGATAAAAGTGACCGTTACTGTGACGTTTGACTGCCATGCTACCGTCGCCGCTGAACGATGGCTTGGGGATTGGTGCGGCTGGCAGGAAGGTGGAGATAAGCGCGCGAAAATCCTCGGGGTCGGCACCGGACGACTGCATCGAGATGCGTACCGGCGCATCGTTCTGCACCGAGAGCGGGTTGTCGTACTTCAGCATGCGTCCATCGGAGAAGCCTCTGCGAGCATCGCACCAGCGTGTCCCCGCAGCGAACATCAGGCCGTACTGGCCGGGTGGTACGCGCACGCTGGCTTGTTGGCGGGCATGCACCATTACTGACAGGGATGGGATGAGCGTATGTGGGGCGGTCAGAATGAACAGTAACGGGTGGGCGTGTTCGTTGTTAAGAGTCAGCACGACCCCGTCGTCAGCGAGACGCAGTCCGCTATCAGGAAACACCGTGGTGTTGCCGTTGTCAGGGAAACGGCTTTCACACTGTTTGTCATCGCCGTCAATCGAAGCCTGACTGGCGAGTTTCACAGTGGCATCAGTATCAGGATGCAGTCGTATCGGATCTCGAACCAGCAGGAATACGACACCGCACAACAACAGGCCGAGCAGGATATTGCGCAAGCCGTTCCCGTTCGTGTCTTTGTGTATGACTATTATTGAGGGGCGATCAGGGACAGTGGAAACTGGTGATCGGGCATTGCGCGGGTCGCTGGCAATGGTCTGCTCCAGCAAACTACGCAAGCGTTCGAACAGCTCGCCATGTTGAGGCGATTGCCAGCCGCTACCTTGCGGCAGGAACTCGCTGCCTCCATCCGCAGCTGCCAGCCACACGTGTCGGGTTTGCCGATCCTGGTTGATCAATATGCGCTGGCCGTCGGCGAAAAGCAGTGTCAGGGTCGAAGCTTCCTGCTGCAGGCGGATGTCCACGCCACTTGCCATCACCATCTGCCGGATACGGGCAAACAAGGCGTCTCCCGCAGCGTCGCTGGCGCTTTCCGTCATATAATCCCGCTCGTTTCGAATTAAGGAAGAAGATACAGATGCGTACGGTGTGCATTATGTTGCTGTTACTTGTCGGCTTGCAAGGATGCGGACGCAAAGGTCCGCTTTATATGCCGCCGGCGCAATCCCAATTCTCGGCTGTTTCCCATCAATCCCAATCTGCAGAACTTCAATATGAGTGAATATTTCAACTATCGTGACGACACCCTCCATGCCGAGCAGGTGTCGCTGGCGGATATCGCGCAGTGTTTCGGTACGCCGTGCTATGTCTATTCACGTGCCGCTCTGACCGATGCCTACCAGCAGTTCGCAGATGCACTCAAGGGACGCGAACATCTGATCTGTTACGCAGTGAAGGCGAATCCCAATCTCGCCATCCTCAATCTGTTCGCCCGACTGGGTGCGGGTTTCGATATCGTTTCGGGCGGCGAACTGCAGCGCGTATTGGCGGCTGGCGGGGCGGCAGACAAGGTGGTGTTCTCAGGCGTTGGCAAGCGCGACGATGAGATGCGACTGGCACTGTCGGCAGGCATTCGTTGTTTCAACGTCGAGTCAGAACCGGAGCTGGAGCGCTTGAACGAAGTGGCTGGAAGCATGGGTAAGGTTGCGCCGATCAGCCTGCGAGTGAATCCGGACGTAGATGCCAAGACACATCCCTACATATCGACCGGCCTCAAGCAGAACAAATTCGGCGTAGCTTATAAGGAGGCGATTGACTTGTACCGCAAGGCGGCAGCGATGGCGCATCTGCGTGTCACCGGAATCGATTGCCACATCGGGTCACAGCTCACCGAGGTCAGTCCGTTCATGGCGGCGGCTGAGAAGGTGCTGGCGCTGGTGGATCAATTGAATGCGGAAGGTATTCAGCTGGAACATATTGACCTTGGAGGTGGGTTGGGGATCCGTTACGACGATGAGACGCCACCGGCAATTGCGGAATATGCACAAGCCTTGCTGCAGGCTTTGCATGGTCGTGCGGAATCACTGATCGTAGAACCAGGTCGGGTACTGGTCGGTAACGCCGGCATATTGCTGACACGCATCGAATATCTCAAGCATGGCGAGGAGAAAAACTTTGCGATCGTCGATGCTGCCATGAACGATTTGATGCGTCCGGCGCTTTACGATGCGTTCCATGCCATCCGTTCCGTGAAAAAAAACGCTGTGTCAATGCAGGTGTATGAGGTAGTTGGTCCAATCTGCGAGACCGGTGACTTCATCGCGCATGCCCGTGGAATGGCCGTGGCGCAAGGCGATGTGCTGGCTGTCATGTCGGCAGGTGCATATGGAATGAGTATGAGTTCCAACTACAACACGAGACCGCGTGCAGCCGAAGTGATGGTCGACGGTGAGCGTACACATCTAGTACGTGAACGAGAAATGACAGAGCAGTTATACGCCCTGGAAAAAATCATCGATTGATTTTTTTGCCCATAAGTGCACAAATCTATTGCGTAAAAAAATTATTCGCGCATAGAATGCAATCACCGTGCGTATTGGGAGGTTTCTTTGGGTTGAAAGCGCATCGGGAGTGCAGTGGTTGCACGAATGAAGTTGCACCAGGTTAGTCCATCAAACTTTAATAAGGAATGAAAATGGCAACTGCAAAATCCAAAGCGAAAAGTTCGACAACCAAGAAAGTGGCAGCCAAGAAGCCAGTGGCTAAGAAAGTCGCCGCCAAGAAACCAGTGGCTAAGAAAGTCGCCGCCAAGAAACCAGTGGCTAAGAAAGTCGCCGCCAAGAAGCCGGTAGCGAAGAAAGTCGTCGCCGCCAAGAAGCCAGTGGCTAAGAAAGTCGCAGCCAAGAAGCCGGTAGCGAAGAAAGCCGTCGCCGCCAAGAAGCCAGTGGCTAAGAAAGTCGCAGCCAAGAAGCCGGTAGCGAAGAAGCCAGCGGCTCGTGCAACTGTAGCGAAGAAGCCTGCAGTCAGAAAGGTCGCAGGAAAAGGCATTCTCGGCGCCTGAGCTCGGTAGATTGGGGCGGGCGCCGAGCGGTCGCGTTTCGCCCTTTCTATCTCTCCTGTTTTACGAGTGGCTTGTCGCCTCAAGCATTCGCATTGCGTAGTGGTTCTGTCTGTCTTTCACTGCTAGATCGTTCAAAGCATGCATCCGGCGTGGCGCTCTGACTCTTCTGTTTGATGCACGGATTCAGATCAGGAAGATGGTCGCCAAGCCAAGAAAGATGAAGAAGCCGCCACTGTCCGTGATGGCAGTGAGCAAAACACTGGCGCCGATAGCGGGATCACGCCCCAGTCGCTGCATCATCAGCGGTATACCGATGCCGACCAGCGCCCCGAGCGTGAGGTTGAGCATCATGGCCGCAGTCATCACGATACCCAGCGGTACACTGTGATACAGGAAGTAGGCGAACAACCCTGCGAAGCCACCCCACACCAGACCATTCAGTCCACTGATAGCCAGTTCTTTCAGCATCAGCCGTTTCGCATTGCCCTGATTGATCTGTCCTAGAGCAAGTGAGCGGATGATGATGGTCGTGGTCTGATTGGCTGAATTGCCGGCGATGCCGGCAACGATGGGCATCAGTGTGGCAAGTGCGACCATCTGTGCGATGGTCTGTTCGAATTCGCCGATCACGCGTGAGGCAAAGAAAGCTGTAGCCAGATTCAGTGCCAGCCAGGCCCAGCGGTTCTGGGCGGATTTCCATACCGAGGCGAAAATGTCTTCCTCTTCGAGCAGACCGGCCTGGTTCAGCAGTTCGGTATCTGATTCTTCCCGGATGTAATCGAGCACGACGTTCACGGTCACTCGGCCGAACAACTTGCCGTCTTCATCCACAACAGGTGCCGATACCAGGTCATAACGTTCGAAAGCCTGAGCCGCGTGCTCCGCTTTTTCGTCTGGATGCAGTTGGATGACGTCAGTGATCATCAGCTCGCCGACATGCATTTCCGGTTCGTTCACAACGACCAGATTGATCGGCAATACTCCCTTGAAACGCTCGTCTCGATCTACCACGAACACCTGGTCGGTATGGTCTGGCAGTTCGTCAAAGCGGCGCAGGTAACGCGATACCGTTTCCAGAGTGACGTCTTCACGCACATGCACAATGTTGAAGTCCATCAAGGCGCCGACCGAATCCTCCGGGTAGGACATCGCAGCGCGCAATTGCTCGCGCTCTTCGATCGGTAGCGATTTGAACACGTCGCGGATCACATGTTGCGGCAGGTCGGGTGCGAGGTCGGCAATCTCGTCGGTGTCGAGTTGCTCGGCTGCTTCGCGCAGCTCGTCGCGGCTCATACTGGCAATCAGCGATTCGCGTACGGCGTCGGAGACTTCGATCAGGATCTCGCCGTCGCGGTGAGCCTTGACCAGATTCCAGACCAGCAGACGATGTTCGATCGGCAGTGCTTCCAGAATGTATGCGATGTCGGCCGGGTGCAGTTCTTCAAGCTTGTCGCTCAGCTCGGCCAGATGCCGCTTGTGCAGCATCTTGTCCAGCAACTCGTGGCGCTCATCGCGCGGAAGTTCCTGATTGTGAACCACGGTTTCTACCAGCGCCTGCTTATCAAGCAGATGCTGAACCTGATGCAGATGTTCCTGCACATTGTCGGTGTAGTGGTGTTCGTGGTTCTCGGTCATGGCGCACCTCGAAAAAATTGCGCGCTATTGTAAGGAAAATAGCCTGAGGGTGTCAGGGTATCTCGGCATCCGGCATGCGATCGAGAATGATCAGCGTCTTGTACAGCATGCCACGGGCCTGTCGGTGACGGTCGTAATAGCGCGGATTTGGCACCATGGCTGCTAAGCGGGCGGCCTGTTCGGCTGTGAGCTTGGAGGCGCTGACACCAAAATAATGACGGGCTGCTGCTTCAGCTCCGAACACGCCGTTTCCCCATTCGATCACATTCAGATAGATCTCAAAGATACGCTGCTTGTCCATCACTGCTTCCAGCATCAGCGTGATGATTATCTCTTCACCCTTGCGCCATGGAGTGCGTTTGGTGGAGAGAAACAGGTTCTTTGCCAGCTGCTGGCTGATGGTCGAGCCACCCGCGACGATCTTGCCCTGTTTCAGATTCTTCTCGTACGCTTTCTGGATGCCTTCCCAATCGAATCCTTCGTGATCCACGAACTTCGCATCTTCGGCGGCGATGATCGCGCGCTTGAGGTTGTTGGATATCTTCCTGTAGGGGACCCATTTATGTTGCAGGGCAGCATTAGGGTTCTTGTCCTGCATCTCGGCCAGTTGATCGGCCATGAATGCACTGGTGGATGGATCGAACTTTATCCACCAGCAGATGTGTCCGAACAGCCAGAGTTGATACAGCATGAAAACAAGGAGCAGCGCCAGTACAGCACGCCAGATAGGCTTGCGCATGAGCTTACTGACGCAGGGCGTCGAGAACGGAGCGGGTATCCGGGCGTACACCGCGCCAGATAAAGAATGCCTCTGCAGCCTGTTCCACCAGCATGCCGAGACCGTCGGCTACACGTGCACCATGTGCGCGGGCGAACTCCATGAACGGTGTTTCGCGGCCGTACATCATGTCGTAGGCAAGTG
>JAHJQE010000040.1 GCA_018819205.1 Gammaproteobacteria bacterium | reverse complement strand
GGCATCTTGCTGGCTGGTCTGCGCTGCCAGCAGTTGGGCGCGTGCAGCATAGGGGCTGGTCGCGAAGCGATCCGCCAGCGCATCAGCTGCATCCTCGATACGCTTCGCATCGCCACTCGCAGTCTGCTTCATAACCTCTGCATACAGGCTGGAGGCACCGCTTGCCTGGCTGGCCTGATGCTGCTTCCAGAACTGGCTACCGGCGAATGCAAGCAAAGATACGGTGATGAGTCCATACACCCAACTGCTGTTCTCCTTCCACCAGGCCTTGAGCGCGTCTACCTGTTCCTGTTCGTGCAAATCCAACTCTGACATATCCATTCCCTCACTTGATCAATTCTTTAATCTTGCTTTGCAGTTCCGTCAACGCGACACGCTGCTGCTCGCCACCGCGCAACGGTTTGAGAGTGACTGCATTCGCCGCCGCCTCGTCGTCGCCGATGATCACCGCGTACACTGCACCGCTACTATCCGCTTTCTTCATCTGCGACTTGAAGCTGCCGCCGCCGCAATGCAGCAGCACGCGCACACCGCTATCGCGCAACAATTCTGCAGCTTGCCATGCGGCCACCTGCGCCTGCTCGCCCTGATGCACCACATACACATCCAGCGGTGCAGCTGGCGGCGCCATGCCGTCTTCCAGCAGCAAGGCCAGCAAACGCTCCACGCCCATGGCGAAACCCATGGCAGGTGCCGGCTTGCCGCCGATCTGTTCGATCAATCCGTCAAAACGACCGCCCGCGCAGATGGTGCCCTGCGCGCCCAAACGTGTGGTGACCCACTCGAACACCGTGCGGTTGTAATAATCCAGCCCGCGCACCAAGCGCGGGTTGATCTCGAACGCAATGTCGTGCCGCTTCAGGATCGCCTGCACCGCTTCGAAATGCCGGATCGCTTCGTCTTCCAGTTCATCCATCAGCTTGGGAGCATTGCCCACCAGTTCCTGCATGGCCGGATTTTTGGTGTCGAGGATACGCAGCGGATTGGTGTACAAGCGACGTTGCGCATCGGCATCCAGCACATCCTTATGTCCCTCAAAATAGGCGATCAGCTTGTCGCGATGACGCTGGCGGGATGCACTGTCACCTAATGTATTCAGCTGCAGCGTCACATCGCGTATGCCCAGCTTCTTCCACAGTCGTGCACACATGATGATCTGTTCGGCATCGATGTCCGGCCCACCGAAGCCCATCGCCTCTACTCCGATCTGGTGGAACTGGCGGTAACGCCCCTTCTGCGGACGTTCATGGCGGAACATCTGACCGGCGTACCACAGACGCTGCGGCGCGTTATACAGCAAATTGTGCTGCAACACGGCACGCACGCAAGAAGCCGTCCCTTCTGGACGCAGCGTGAGCTGGTCGCCGTTCAGGCTGTCCTCGAAGCTGTACATCTCCTTCTCGACGATATCCGTGACCTCGCCGATGGCGCGTTTGAACAACGCAGTAGGTTCCACCAGCGGCATGCGGATGTTGCGGTAGCCATAGGCTTCCAGCCACTCTCGCACGGTATCCTCGAACCACAGCCACAGTCCTGCCTCGTCCGGCAGGATGTCATTCATACCTTTTACGGCTTGCAACGCGTTACTCATTTCTTCACGTACTTTCTTGCCACATATTCATTGACGATACGCGTGAATTCCTCGGCGATGTTTTCGCCGCGCAGCGTCACCGTTTTCTCACCGTCCACATACACCGGCGCCGAGGGCGTCTCACCAGTGCCCGGCAGGCTGATACCGATGTTGGCCATCTTGCTCTCGCCAGGACCATTGACGATGCAGCCCATCACGGCCACCGTCATCTCTTCCACGCCGCTGTATTCTTCGCGCCACACCGGCATCTGCGCACGCAGGTAGTTCTGGATATGCTGCGCCAGTTCCTGGAACACCGTGCTGGTGGTACGACCACACCCCGGGCAGGCAGTCACCAACGGAGTGAAAGAACGCAGTCCCATGGTCTGCAAAATCTCCTGTGCCACCACTACCTCTTCGGTGCGTGCGCCGCCCGGTGCAGGCGTCAACGAGACGCGGATGGTGTCACCGATGCCTTGTTGCAACAATACAGACAGCGCAGCGGTAGAGGCCACGATACCTTTCGACCCCATGCCCGCCTCGGTCAGGCCGAGATGCAGCGCGTAATCGCAGCGCTTGGCCAGTTGCTGATACACCGCGATCAGATCCTGCACCTCGCTCACCTTGCACGACAGCACGATGCGGTCGCGCGACAAGCCCAGTTCCTCGGCGCGTTGCGCGCTCTGCAGTGCGGAGACGATCAGCGCCTCGCGCGTCACCTCGCGCACGTCCTTCGGCTCGGGCAGCTTGGCGTTCTCGTCCATCATGCGCACCACCAAATCCTGATCCAGACTGCCCCAGTTCACACCGATGCGCACCGGCTTGTCATATTGCCTCGCCACCGCGATCATCATCGCGAACTGATCCTCGCCCTTGCGGTTCCTGCCGACATTGCCGGGGTTGATGCGGTACTTCGCCAGCGCCTGCGCGCATTCCGGGTATTCGGTGAGCAGACGGTGGCCGTTGTAATGGAAGTCGCCGATCAGCGGTACGTTGCAACCCAGCGCATCCAGACGACGGCGGATGTGCGGCACCGCCTCGGCAGCTTCTGAGGTATTAACCGTGATGCGCACCAGTTCCGATCCGGCGATCGCCAGTTCATGCACTTGTTTGGTGGTCGCCGTGATGTCCGCAGTGTCGGTATTGGTCATCGACTGCACCACGATGGGCGCGGCCCCGCCGATGACGATGTCATCGACGCGCACCGCCTGCGTCGGGTGACGCAGAATCAGAGAATGCGTCATACGTTCTACTCCAGAACCAGTTTGGCGACGTTCGCCGGATTGAATTGCGACAAATCGACTTCTTTACCGTGGTAATACATGCGGACGGCTCCCGGCCTGCCGATGGAGATGCTGTACGGCGCGCGATGACCGCCGCCTATCCACTTCTCTTCACCTGCCTTGGTCACGCGCGACAGCAATATCTCGCCGTTCACATCGATGATCTCCATCCAGGCATCCTCAACGAAGACGATATGGATCGGCCTTTTCATCAACTGTGCCAGCGGCAGTTCAGGTTTGGAAGGCGCTGCAATCGTCGCAGACACAGGAGCTTCCGTCTGGGCCGGCGCAGTCTTGCCCACCGTCTGGGGCGGATTCATGACGACCGGCTTGGGAGTCACGACCGGCTTGGCAAGCTCTACCACCTTGGCGGGTTCAGCAGGTTTCACGACCGGAACCGGCTTGGCAACAATCGCCGGTTTAGGGAGTTCTGCCGTCTTGATGGTCGGTGCAGGCGTTTTCACTTCCGCCTGTTTCGGACCAGATACAGGCGCCGGTTTTGCCACTTTTTCGAGCTCTACTTGCTCGACCGCGGGTGCAACTTCGGGTTTTTCAGCTGCTGTTTCTATGAGCGTTGCCTCACTGACCGCTGAAACGGGCTCGACAGCCCTCTCCTCAGTCACACTGGCCGGGGTCGGCAGCGAAATATCTTCGGGATGAATCAATACAAAAGCTGCAAGCAGGATCGCGACAGCCAGCGCACCCAGCATCAGATAACGGCTACGACGGTTCGCGTCACCTATGATCGGCAGGGGCGCACCACCGGCCTGCACGTCCGCCACATCGAAATGGTGATCCGTCTGGGTATGGGTCGCTTCCAGCAGTTTCGCTTCTTCCAGTCCGAGCACTTTTGCGTAGCTACGGACGAAACCGCGCAGGAAGGTTCCCTGTGGCAGATGCTCAGCATCGTCATGTTCCAGCGCCTCCACCTGACGCACACTGTACTTGACACGCTCGGCGATCTCTTCCACCGACAAGCCGCGCGCTTCGCGTTCGGCGCGCAGCATTGCACCCACACTCAATGAAGGTTGAATTGTCTCTGTGCTCTCGTTCTGGTTCTCGTCCATCACTCGCCTGCCTGCAGAAGTTGTGCTTCTCGTGATTCCGGGAATCGCTTGCGCAATTGCAGGGCATAACTCTCCGCTGCGTTGCGATTCCCGACCTTGCGTTCGATGCGTACTGCCAGCCACAGCTGCTCCGGGGCCAACGCGTCATAAACCTGCATGAAACGCATCAGATGCACCTTCGCCATCGCATAGTCGCCCTTGGCGTAGTTCAGCTCCGCCAGCCCGACCTGCGCTTCCGGCATCCCCGGATGCAGGATCAGCGCACGTTCCAGATAACTTTCCGCCGCGACCAGATCATCCGCCTTGATAGCACACACCCCGGCATTGGCATACGCCATATCGGGCGTGTTGTAGAGCGGGTCTTTCAGAGCATCGAGGAAATGGGAGATCGAATCTTTGGGCCGACCTCGCTGGCACAGGAACCAGCCGTAGTTGTTGTGTGCCGAAGCACTTTGAGGATCCAGCTTCAGGGCGCGGCGAAAGTCCTTGTCCGCCTCGGCATCTTCGTGGAGCTTCATGCGTACCAGTCCGCGTACATTGTAGGAAGGCGCATATTCGTCATCGGCCTGCATGGCTGCCCCCAGTTCCTGCAAGGCGACGGAATATTGCCCACGTTCGAAATACGATGCAGCCAGCTCGGTATGGATCTTGGCGCTATTGTGCGCCCGCTCATCTGACACACCATTGCTGGCACACCCGACCAGAAATAATGCGAATAGATAGACCATCCATTGTTTCATCGACCTGCCTCCATTATGCGTTGGGTTCGTTTCGACTTGTCCTGCACCTGCCCCGCCAGCTGCCCGCATGCCGCCGCGATGTCGTCACCGCGCACCTTGCGGATGGTGGTAACGATGTCGGCCTGCATCAGGATGTCGCGGAAATGCTTGACCGTTTCCATGTCCGAACGGCGATAAGGCGCTTGCGGGAACGGGTTGAACGGGATCAGGTTGAACTTGCACGGCACATCGCGCACCAGTTCTATCAGCTCGCGTGCATCCTGCGGCCTGTCGTTCACACCTGCCAGCATCACGTATTCGAAAGTCACGAAATCGCGCGGCGCTTTTTCCAGATAGCGCAGACAGGCCGCCATCAGCTCCCGCAAGGGATATTTCTGGTTGATAGGCACCAGCACGTTGCGCAATTCGTCGTTCGGCGCATGTAGCGATATGGCCAGCGCCACCGGGCATTCCTCGCGCAAACGGTCCATCGCCGGCACCACGCCCGAAGTGGACACCGTCACGCGACGGCGCGACAGGCCGTAACAATGGTCGTCCAGCATCAGGCGCAAGGCGCTCACGGTGCTGTCGAAGTTCAGCAGCGGCTCGCCCATGCCCATCATCACCACGTTGGTGACCGGCCAGTTGCCGTCTTCGTTTTTTCCAAGTTCATGGTTGGCCCACCACACCTGACCGATGATCTCGGCGGTGGACAGGTTGCGGTTGAAACCCTGCTTGCCGGTGGAGCAGAACGCGCAATCCAGCGCGC
>JAHJQE010000039.1 GCA_018819205.1 Gammaproteobacteria bacterium | reverse complement strand
CTCACCAGACGCAGCAGACCGCGACGGGAGTGGTGATCCTTGTGGTGCTCCTTGAAGTGGTCGGTCAGGTAGTTGATACGTGCCGTCATCAGGGCTACTTGTACTTCGGGGGAGCCGGTATCGCCTTTGGCGCGCTGATAGTCAGTCACGATCTGCGATTTTTGAGCGGCGGTAATAGACATTGACTTCTTCTCCAGTTAAAAGGTGCGGTAATAAAAAAAGTGCGGCATTCTACACTTGAAAGGGTATGTCACTCAAGCTGATTTCGGCGCAGAGG
The DNA here is from genome assembly GCA_018819205.1 of Gammaproteobacteria bacterium. Classification (GTDB taxonomy): domain Bacteria; phylum Pseudomonadota; class Gammaproteobacteria; order Burkholderiales; family Gallionellaceae; genus Sideroxyarcus. Next base: position 11,959 of record JAHJQE010000039.1, on the reverse strand, counting down.
CTGCGCGGGCGATGCCTGACAAGAGCCGGCTCGGCGACAGGCGACCGGTGACCAGCTCGCCCAGACCGATGAATTGCCCATCCGAGTACAGGCGCCGTTTGCCGTCCGGATGTCCATCCCTCCATCCCAGACGCTGACCTTGAGCCAGGCGTCCGGCCTGTACGTCATCCAGCGTCAGGGCCGGGAAGTCCTGGATCAGGCTGTCTACAGGCAGCAGCAAGGCATCGCGTTCCGCTTCATCCAACGCCTCCAGATCAGGCAGGGTGTGCGCCGCATCCAGATTGAAATCTCCTATACCAGTGCGGCGCAGGGCGATCAAATGGCCACCGCAACCCAATGCCTCACCTATATCCTCTGCCAGCGTGCGGATATAGGTGCCCTTGCTGCACAGCACGTCGATATCCAGTTCAGTTGCAGCGCATCGCTCAAGATGCAGTTCACGAATGAAGACCTGCCGAGGTTCCCGTTCGATCACCTCGCCTTTGCGGATATATTCGTACAGCGGTTTGCCCTGATGTTTCAGGGCGCTGTGCATGGGAGGGAGCTGCGATATCTCGCCGGTGAACCGGATCAGTACCTGTCTGACCTGTGCTTCATCTGCCGTGACCGGACGTTCCTCGACGATCTCGCCCTCTGCATCGCCGGTCGTCGTGCGCTGACCGAGACGGATGGTGGCGCGGTAACGCTTGTCGGCGTCCAGCAAGGCATGGGTGAACTTGGTCGCTTCGCCGAAGCAGATGGGCAAGAGGCCTGTGGCGAGCGGATCGAGCGTACCGGTATGGCCGGCCTTTTCCGCACGGAACAGCCAGCGCACCTTCTGCATCGCGGTGTTGGAGCTGAGTTCCAGCGGTTTGTCGAACAACAGCACGCCGTCTATCGGGCGTTTGATGCGGCGGACTTGCTCAGTCTTTCTTGTCACTGGCTACCGCTTGATCGATCAATTGGGACAGATGCGCACCGCGCTCGATGGACGCATCGTAGATGAAATGCAGCTGAGGGGTGATGCGCAGTTTCATAGACTTTGCGAGCTGGCTGCGCAGAAAACCGGCGGCACGCTCCAATCCGGTCTGCAGTTGCTCGGTGCCGCCTTCCAGAGAGGTATAGAACACCTTGGCATGCGCATGATCGTTGGTGACGCTGACACCGGTCAGCGTCACCCGGCTCACGCGCGGATCCTTCACTTCCAGACGGATCAACTCCGCCAGCTCGCGCTGGATCTGCTCGGAGATACGGTCGGTACGTGAGAAATCCTTTGCCATTTACAGTGCGCGCGCCACTTCGACGATCTCGAACACTTCCAGGAAATCACCGACTTCCAGATCGTTGAAGCCCTTCAGAGACAGACCACATTCGAAGTTGGACTTCACTTCCTTCACGTCGTCCTTGAAGCGCTTGAGCGAATCCAGCTCGCCGGTGTGGATCACCACGTTGTTGCGCAGCACACGTACGCTGGAACCGCGTTTGACCATACCTTCGGTGACATAACATCCGGCCACGGTTCCCACCTTGGAGATGTGGTAGACCTGACGGATCTCGACCATACCGATGATGCTTTCCTTCCGCTCCGGAGCCAGCATGCCGGACAGTGCCGCTTTAATCTCGTCCACCATCGCATAGATGATGTTGTAGTAGCGGATGTCGACGCCTGATGCTTCGGCCAGCTTGCGTGCCGATGCGTCGGCACGGGAATTGAAGCCGATGACGACAGCCTTGGAGGCCAGCGCCAGGTTGACATCGGATTCGGTGATACCGCCCACACCGCTGTGGATGATGCTGACCTTCACTTCGTCGGTGGATAGCTTCTGCAACGAACCGGCGATCGCCTCGATGGAGCCTTGTACGTCCGCCTTCACGATCAGCGGCAGGGTACGCACCTCGCCCTCGCCCATCTGTTCGAACATATTCTCCAGCTTGGCCGCTTGCTGTTTGGCCAGTTTCACATCACGGTACTTGCCTTGACGGAACAGCGCGATCTCGCGCGCCTTCTTCTCGTCGGCCAGCACCAGGAAATCGGCACCGGCAACCGGCACTTCGGACAGGCCCTGAATCTCGACCGGGATAGACGGACCTGCTTCGTTCACAGCCTTGCCGTTCTCGTCCAGCATAGCGCGCACGCGTCCGGAAACCGAACCGACCAGCACCGCGTCGCCGCGCTTCAGCGTACCGGATTGCACCAGCATGGTCGCCACAGCGCCCTTACCCTTGTCCAGCCGCGCTTCGACCACCACACCCTTGGCACTGGTGTTTTTGGCAGCTTTCAATTCCAGCACTTCAGCCTGCAACAGGATGCCTTCCAGCAATTGGTCGATGCCCTGTCCAGTCTTGGCCGAGACTTCGACGAACATGCTGTCGCCGCCCCAATCTTCCGGCACAACTCCTTCGGTCACCAGTTCCTGGCGCACGCGCTCGGAATTCGCATCCGGCTTGTCGATCTTGGTAACAGCCACAACCAAAGGCACACCGGCCGCTTTGGCGTGGTGGATAGCTTCCTTGGTCTGCGGCATCACGCCATCGTCGGCTGCCACCACCAGAATCACGATATCAGTCGCCTGCGCACCGCGGGCACGCATCGCCGTAAAGGCTTCGTGACCCGGTGTATCGAGGAAAGTGACCATGCCGCGCGGCGTATCAACGTGATAAGCACCGATGTGCTGCGTGATCCCGCCCGCTTCGCCACTGGCGACGCGCGTACGACGGATATAGTCGAGCAGCGAGGTCTTGCCATGGTCAACGTGACCCATCACTGTCACTACCGGTGCGCGAGGCTCGAGTACTGCATCCTCGTGTTCTGCATCTTCCATCAGGAAGGCATCGGGATCGTCCGGCTTCGCAGCGACTGCCTTGTGCCCCATCTCTTCGACCACGATCATCGCGGTCTCCTGATCCAGCACCTGATTGATGGTCACCATGGAGCCCATCTTCATCAAGGCCTTGATGATCTCGGCAGCCTTGATGGACATCTTCTGCGCCAATTCGGCCACGGAGATGGTTTCAGGGATGGTGACTTCCTGCACGATCGGTTCAGTCGGCAATGAGAACGCATGCGCGGCCTCGGTCTTGCTGTGTTTGTCGTGTCTGCCGGCACGCAATGAACCCGGGCGTGTAGTCACGCCGGCGCGGGAATCAGTGCTGCGTGATGCCGGACGTTTCTTGTGCCCGGCTTCGTCCCATGGGCTGTCCTTGGGAGCGGCCTTTTCGGCTTTTCTGGAGGGTCTGGCGACTTTGTCACCCGGACGCAATGTAGGCTTGTGCAAGGTGCCTTCTGGTGCGGCAGCCGGGGCAGTCGGTGCAGCAGCAGCAGCTGGCACAACTGGCGTCTCTGCAACAACAGGCTTCTCTTCAGCCACCGGTTCCGGCTTTGGTTCTGCAGCCTCTGCCTTGCGTTTGCTGCGTGCCTGCTTGGCTTCCAGATCGGCTGCCTGACGAGCAGCCAGTTCTGCCAATTGACGCGCTTCTTCTTCTCGCACAAGTTTCTCGGCTTCATCCAGCACTTGCTTCGGTTTGGCCTGTGCCGCAGCTTCAGGAGCCGCGGCTACTGGCGCTGCTTCCGGCTTCTCGGTCAGCGGTGCGATGGTGCGCTTCTTGCGCACTTCAACCTGAATGGTGCGTGACCTGCCGGTGCTGTCAGCTTTCTTGATCGCCGTCGTCTCGCGGCGTGTCACCGTGATCTTGCTCTTCCCGCCACCGTGCGCGCTGCGCAGGTGCTCAAGCAACTTCGCTTTATCTTGCTCGGATATCGGATCGGAGTCTTTCTGTTTGGCTACACCGGCCGACTGCAACTGTTCCAGTAGCAGTTCGACCGGGAGTCCCAGTTCCCCGGCGAATTGAGCGACATTGATTTTTCCCATTACGTTCCTTCAGCCCAGAGGCTCTTTTTATTACTTATTCAAACCATGGCGCACGCGCCGTCATGATCAACTGGTTGGCACGTTCGCCATCCATGCCGGTCATTTCGACCAACTCCTCGGTATCCAGGTCTGCCAATTCGTCCTGTGTACCGATCCCCTTGCCTGCCAGGGTGCGAGCGGTATCTGCATCCATACCTTCGATCTTCAGCAGATCCTCGATATTGTGCTCGACCTGTTCTTCGTTGGCGATGGCGGCGGTCAACAGTGCGTTGCGTGCGCGGCTGCGCAACTCTTCCACGGTCGCCTCATCGAATGCTTCGATCTCCAGCATCTCTTCCAGCGGCACATACGCGACTTCCTCCAGCGTATTGAAGCCTTCCTGAACCAGAATATCGGCGACCTCTTCGTCCACGTCCAGCTTCTCCACGAACAGGTCGCGGACCACGGCGAATTCCTGCTCGTTCTTCTCGGCGGATTGCTCGACCGTCATCAGGTTGATCTCCCAGCCTGCCAACTCGGTCGCCAGACGTACGTTCTGACCGCCGCGACCGATGGCCTGCGCCAGATTCTCTTCTTCGACCACCACATCCATGCTGTGCTTGTCTTCGTCCACCATGATGCTGGTGACTTCAGCCGGCGCCAGTGCATTGATGACGAAAGTCGCAGGATCGTCAGACCACAGGATGATGTCTACACGCTCACCGGCCAGTTCGGTGGTCACGGCCTGCACGCGCGAACCGCGCATACCGACGCAAGTACCGATCGGATCCAGACGCTGGTCGTTGGTACGCACCGCGATCTTGGCGCGGGAACCCGGATCACGCGATGCGCTGACGATCTCCAGGATGCCTTCTTCGATCTCCGGCACTTCCAGTTCGAACAGTTTCTTCAGGAACTCGGTGGTGATACGCGACAGGATGATCTGCGGGCCGCGCACGGTGCGATCGACGCGCAGCAGATAGGCACGCACACGGTCGCCGACGCGCAGATTCTCTTTCGGGATCATCTGGTCACGTGGCAGCAGCGCTTCGATCTTGCCGAATTCGATGATGGCGTTGCCGCGCTCGATACGCTTGATCGTGCCGGACACCAGATGCTCGTTGCGCTCCATGAAGTCAGCCAGGATCTGCTCACGCTCAGCATCGCGGATCTTCTGGAAGATGACCTGTTTGGCAGCCTGCGCACCGATACGGCCGAAGTCGATGTTCTCCAGCGGCTCTTCGATGAACTCTTCCAGCTGGATCTGCGGATCACGCTTCTGCGCCTCTTCCAGCTTGATATGCAGTTCGGGCGTCTCGAAAGTTTCGTCGTCCATCACCTGCCAGCGGCGGAAAGACTCGTATTCACCGGTCTGGCGATCGATGCTCACGCGCACATCGGCCTCTTCGTCGACGAAACGTTTCTTGGTCGCAGAAGCCAAAGCCGACTCCAGCGCACCGAACACGATCTCCTTGTCCACGTTCTTCTCACGTGCCAGGGCATCCACCAACAATAGAACTTCACGACTCATCGTTATTCTCCGACTGCATCAAATCAAAATACGGGCACCAAACGGGCCTTATCCACATTGGACAGTTCGATCTCGACCGAACCGCCAGCCATTTCCAATTGCAGCACACCATCCTTCAATTCGCCGATGATGCCCACCAACTGCTTGCTACCGTTAACAGGGAGGCGCAACTTGAACTTCGCCTTCTGCCCTTTGAAGCGGACGAAATCCGCCTCTTTCTTGACTACTCTGTCCAGCCCCGGTGAAGAGATCTCCAGGCGCTCATACTCCACACCTTCCACCGTGAACAGGCGCACCAACTGGTTGCTCACCCGCTCGCAGTCTTCGACCGAGATGCCTTCTGGCTTGTCCATGAACACACGCATCATGCCGCGCCCGGACAATTCCAGATCGACCAGCTCGTAGCCCATGCCAGTCAGCGTCGTTTCAACCAGATTCGTAACGTCCATATTCGATCCCACAAATAAAAAACGGGCCTGAAGCCCATCGAAAACGGCGCGGATTGTACCAAAGGAATGATGCAATGGAAACAGCTATTTAATATATAGCCCGCGGCGGGCGGGCTATATACAGTTCAATTCGTCTCGAACAGCTTGCGGATGCCTTGCGCATCCGGGTTCAGCACCACACCCTTCTCGGTGATCAGCCCCGTCACCAGCTCGGCCGGGGTCACATCGAAGGCGGGATTGCGTATCTTCACACCCTCCGCCGCCCAGTGATAATCACGGAAACCCTTCACCTCCTCCACCGATCGCTCCTCAATGGGGATGTCCTTGCCTGTGGCGATGTTCATATCAATAGTAGAAAGCGGACACGCCACATAGAACGGGATGTTGTGGCGTTTTGCCAGCACCGCCACCATATAAGTGCCGATCTTGTTCGCCACATCGCCGTTGGCCGCCACACGGTCCGTGCCCACCACCACCGCATCGATCTCGCCGTGCGCCATCAGGTGGCCGGCCATGTTGTCGGTGATCAGCGTCACCGGGATGTGCTCCTGCACCATCTCCCACGCCGTCAGCCGCGCGCCTTGCAGGAAGGGCCGCGTCTCGTCGGCGATCACCGATATCTTCTTGCCCGCCTCCACTGCCGAGCGGAACACCCCCAGCGCTGTGCCCCAGCCCGCCGTCGCCAGCGCGCCCGCATTGCAATGCGTCAGCACCCGCGCGCCGTCTTTCAGCAAAGCCGCGCCATGCGCACCCATCGCCTTGTTGATGCGGATGTCCTCGGCCAGCACCTCATGTGCCTCGGCCAGCAAACGCTGCGCGATCTGCCTGGGCGACTGTTCCGCCACGCCCTGCCAAACGGTGCGCATGCGCTGCAAGGCCCAGAACAGATTCACCGCCGTCGGACGGCTGGCAGCCAACACGGAGAAACCGGTTTCCATACCCGATGTGAATTCGGCAGCCGAATTGTCCTGCAACTTCAAAGCCTCCAGTGCCACACCATAAGCTGCCGCCACGCCGATGGCCGGCGCACCGCGCACCACCATGTTGCGTATGCCCTCGGCCACAGAATGCGCCGTGTAGTAACTCAGATACTCGAACGCAGCCGGCAGAATGCGCTGGTCTATCATCTCCAGCCGGTTGTTGAACCAGCGCAGGGTTTCGATTTTCATTTGTTGATTGATGATGCGCTGCTTTTCCATCCTAGACCTGCCTAAGGAATATGTTGTATGTAGAGTTATCAAGACAGGCTTGACTTAGCTTCACATGAGAATATTTCTGATGACTACCCAATATTGTCTGAATCATTTTTTTATCTTGCTCGGACATCCGTGCACCTAGAATCACCTCACTCACAGATTCGGCTGGATAACTAAATAAGTGAATAGGGTATGGCTGCCTCTCAATCACCTTTGACGAATCAGATAATGGCATAAGCATTCGCCACTCAGATTCGTAGCTCCATTTCTTACTTTTCACGAAATAAAGTTCAGTTCCAGTCACATTCATTAAGCTAATTACTGGTGGCACCTCTCTGTAATCAACTCTCTTTAGGTGACGGAGTTCATCAGCATCGGATATTTTCTGATTAAAGAACGGATGGTCGCAGTTAAAACCAATCACAAACCCCTTATGGTCTTCAGCGTAATGAGGCCACATCAACTCATGAGTGCAAATCTCCGAAAGAGATAATGCCCCCAACATAGAATTTGAGATTGTTTTTAACATTCCAGGCAACAAATCTACCAATTGCCTTTCCATCCCAATCACGTTTCCAATAATGGATTCTTTCTTCATCTCAGCCAATTGAATAAAGGCTTCTTTGGAAATAAAGGCGCTGACTATTGGGTGGTTTGAATACTCTTCCTCAATAAGTTTTTTGAAATCCTTATCAGCTAACCTTCGTATCTCGTCTTCTTCAGCAATCTTGTTAATGTTTGAATTAAGCTCAAACGGATCGTTGAAATCACCGTACTGCGAAAAGCGGATCATGCAGTCTTGGATGACATCAATTCTGGAAGGTGGCAAGTATTTGTATAGATACATAACCGACATCGCCTAACACACGCCTAATCTCCCTCAAACTCGCACAACGCGAACACCTTGTGCCCGCGCTTCTCCAGCCGCTTGCGACCGCCGATGTCCGGCAGGTCGATCATGAAGGTGCATTCGATGATATGCCCGCCCATCTTCTCGATGAGGATGCAGGCTGCTTCGGCAGTGCCACCAGTGGCGATGAGGTCATCCACCAGCAGCACCTTCTCGCCTTTGGCAATGGCGTCGGTGTGGATCTCGATACGATCGGTGCCGTATTCCAGTTCGTAGTCGTGGCCGATGACTTCGGCGGGGAGTTTGCCTTTCTTGCGGATGGGCACGAAGCCGATGCCGAGTGCATAGGCCAGCGGCGCTCCGAGGATGAAGCCGCGCGATTCGATGCCGGCGATCTTATCGATCTTCATGCCTTTATATCTGCGTACCAGTTCGTCGATGGTGGCACGCAGGCCGATGTGGTCTTTCAACACCGTGGTGATGTCTCGAAACATGATGCCCTGCTTGGGGTAATGAGGGACGGTGCGCACGCGGGATTTGATGGGCATTTCTGTTTCCTTTCTGTTGTCCGCCCACCCTTCGATACGGCTACGCCTACTCAGGACGAACGGAATTCTTTTTCTAACTGCGCTTCTTGTATTCGACGAACTTCGCTTTTACTTCGTGCATCTGCTGCGCGGTGAGGATGTTCGGCTCAGCCACCGACAGCGTGCGCCAGTAGATCTCACACAGGAATTCGACCTCATGCGCGACGGACAGCGCCTCCTCCAGATCCTTGCCCAAGGCGATCATGCCGTGGTTGCCGAGCAGACAGGCCTTGCGGTCGCGCAAGGCTTCCAGTGCGAGATCGGACAGGTTCTGTTCGCCAAAGATGGTGTAAGGCGTGCAGCGGATGCTGTCGCCGCCCGCGATGGCGACATGGTAATGCACCGCTGGCACATCCTTGCCCAGACAGGCCATGGTGGTAGCGTAGATGGAATGCATGTGCAACACCGCACCGATCTCCGGCCTGGCATTAAGGATGTCGCAGTGGAAGCGCCATTCGCTGGAAGGTTTGCGGCCTTGCAGCACCTTGCCAGTCTTGTCCAGCAGCACCAGATCAGCTTCACTCATCTCTGCCACCGGCAAGGCAGACGGTGTGATGAGGATGTCCTCGCCGCAGCGCACCGAAGCATTACCCGCCGTGCCGCGGTTCAGACCCAGCTCGACCATGCGGCGCGAGGTGTGCAGCAACGCACTACGCAATGACTGTTCGCTCATTTCAGCACGCGCCCCGCGACGGCTTGCAGCTTCTCCACCATGGCCGCATCGCGTGCCTCAGCAGGTGTGATGAGCGCATGCTGCAAGGCGCTGCGGCATCCGCACTCGCACGCCTGTTTGTCAGACGCGACATGCGGCACGACATGCTTCACCAAGCTCTTGGCCTTGTCGGCGTTGGCCAGCAGCACCTTGATGATCTGGTCCACAGTCACGTCATCATGGTTCGGATGCCAACAGTCGTAATCGGTGACCATGCCCACCGTGGCATAGCAAAGCTCGGCTTCGCGCGCGAGTTTAGCTTCGGGCATGTTGGTCATGCCGATCACATCACAACCCCAGGTACGGTACATCTCCGATTCGGCCAGACTGCTGAATTGCGGTCCTTCCATCACCAGATAAGTGCCGCCGCGCATGGCCGCGATGCCTGCTTCCCAGGCTGCCTTTTCAATGTGGTCTCCGAGGCGCTTGCATACGGGATGTGCCATCGAGACATGCGCCACCAGACCGTTGCCGAAGAACGATTTTTCGCGGTCGAAGGTACGGTCGATGAACTGGTCGACGATGACGAAAGTGCCGGGCGGCAGGTGTTCGCGCAAAGAACCGACCGCGCTGACCGAGATGACTTCGCTCACCCCTACGCGTTTCAGTGCATCGATGTTGGCGCGGAAATTGATACCGGAGGGCGGTATCCTGTGGCCGCGTCCGTGCCTCGGCAAAAAGGCCAGTTTCACGCCGTGCAACTCACCAAACAGCAGTTCGTCGGAAGGCTCACCGAAAGGTGACTCGACTTTTTCCCAGCGTTTATTCTCCAGACCTTCGATGTCGTAGACGCCGCTACCGCCGATGATGCCGATGCTTGCCTGAGCCATGCTTTCCCCCTTGAGCGTAATGGGCATGGATTGAAACAGGAAACCCGGATGCACTCAACTCCGATGTGTGACTTTTCTCACAGACAGCCCCCATAGTGCTGCCTATGATGCGCGGCATTCATTTACAGGATCCCATCATGAATAAAAGCAATCTGGCACTGTTCGCCATCCTCCTCTGGGTCATCAGCGCCGCAGTGTTCGGCTGGTTCTTCATCAAGGGCAACACCACAGAGATCGAAGGCCAGCGCACGGCCATCATGCTGCAGCCCGCCGAGCGTGAACTGGTGCTGGCCGAGATGCGTGGTTTGCTGGGATCGACCCATGGCATTCTGGACGGCCTGGGCAAAAAAGACATGCAACAGGTCTTTCAAGCGGCCAGTGCTTCCGGCATGGGTTCTGCGGCGGATGTCAATCCGGCCCTGATGGCAAAACTGCCCATGTCGTTCAAGGAACTGGGCATGAGCGTACATCACGCCATGGATGAGATCGCACAGGATGCCAAGGCTGGCAAACCGTCTGGCGAGATCCTCAACAAGCTCAGCAATACCCTTGCCAGCTGCGTGGCCTGTCATGCTGCATGGCAATTGAAGTCAGAGTAGTATTTCCCAACCGCAACCCTTAATGAGAGGAGTCGAAAATGAAATGCAATGAAGGTGGTATCGATCGTGGACTGCGTGTGGTGGCCGGACTGGCCTTGATCGGCCTGACACTGACCGAGACAATAGGCGTCTGGGGCTGGATCGGCGTAGTGCCGCTGTTGACCGGCATCTTCGGCTTCTGCCCGGCCTATGCGATCTTCGGCATGAGCACCTGCTCGACCGAGAAGAAGTAAGCAACATTTCCCCAGACTTGCCCGGCTTCGGTCGGGCATTTTTTATACGGAAGGAATACCCATGAATAAACCCCTGCTTTTGACCACCCTGCTCGTCCTGTCCGCCCCCGCGCTTGCAGACAATCTGGACAAATACCGTGAAGAGAGCCGCGCCGTGATCGGCCCTTTCATGCAACAACTGGTGGCAGCGAACAAGAAGGCCGTGATGGAAGGCGGCCCTGAGTCGGCCATCACCGTGTGCAAGGACATCGCCCCCGCGATGGCCGGTGATATCTCGCGCCAGCAAGGCATCAAGCTGACCCGCGTCTCGAACAAGGTGCGCAACCCCATGTTGGGCACACCCGATGCATGGGAACAGAAAGCGCTGAAGAAGATGGAGAAGCAACTGGCCAAGGGCGCGAAGCCAGAGACCCTGGAAGTGGCCGAGATCGTGAAGGAGCCGAACGGCAAATACCTGCGTTACATGAAAGGTATCGTGCTGCAGCCCGGCTGCGTCGCCTGTCATGGCAGCAAGGATGAGATATCGCCTGCCGTACAGGCCCGTCTCGCCGCAGACTATCCGCATGACCAGGCTACCGGCTACAAGCCCGGCCAGCTGCGCGGCGGCGTGAGCATCAAACGCCCGCTGTAAATCGTGGTAGATTCGGCGTGCCATGACTGACAAGACAGAACACGCCGAACTGCAGATCGCCGGGATGCGTTGCGCATCCTGCTCTGCACGTCTGGAAAAATCCCTGAACGAACTCCCCGATGTCACCGCAGTGGTGAACATCGCCACCGAAAAAGCCAGCCTCACCTACGATCCCGCCAAGACCGATCTGGAAGCCATTCTGGAAACGGTACGCCACACCGGATTCGACGCGCACCCCGCGCGCGATTTTGCCGCAGAGAAAGCGGATCGCATGGCGATGCTGAAGCATGAGCGCAATCTGTTCCTCGTTTCACTATTACTGACCTTGCCGCTGATCGGCGAGATGCTGCTGATGTTCGCCGGTGTGCATCTGATGATGCCGCTGTGGGCGCAATGGTTGCTCGCCACGCCGGTACAGTTCTGGGCCGGCGCGCGCTTTTACACCGGTGCCTGGGCGGCCTTGCGCAGCGGGGGCAGCAACATGGATGTGCTGGTCGCGCTGGGCACCAGTGCG
>JAHJQE010000038.1 GCA_018819205.1 Gammaproteobacteria bacterium | reverse complement strand
TTAGTTTCAGCCATTCCGACAAGCCATTCACACAACTCACACCCACGCCGTGCAATCCACCAGATACCTTATAGCTATTCTGATTAAACTTTCCACCTGCGTGAAGCACAGTCAATACTATCTCGGCCGCAGAACGCTTGGGTTCATGCTTATCATCAAACTTAATTCCGATAGGAATTCCTCTGCCGTTATCAGCTATAGAGATTGAGTTATCACCATGAATAATAACTTTGATATCGTCACAATGACCAGCCAGAGATTCGTCAATAGCATTGTCCACCACCTCAAATACCATATGGTGCAAGCCTGTGCCATCTGAGGTATCCCCGATATACATTCCAGGGCGTTTGCGAACAGCCTCCAAACCTTCTAGTTGTTGGATACTCGATTCGTCGTAGTTTTCACTCATGGGTCTATTTTTACTTTCTGTTTCACGTGGAACAATTAGATGCGCATTGGCATGACTACGTACTTATAGTCATTCTTTTCTGGAGTTGTTACCAATAGGCTGCTGTTTTGATCACCGAATGAGAATGTCACTTCTTCACTGTTAAGGTAATTAATGCCATCCAGTAGATAATTGACATTAAAACCAATATCCAGAGGATTGCCGGTGTATTGGGTCTCAATATCCTCTTGAGCCTCTTCTTGTTCGCTGTTATTGCTAATTATTTGCAGATTATTCTCCGTGAGGAGCAGGCGCACTCCGCGGAACTTCTCATTTGACAGAATTGCAGCTCTTTGAAGTGCTTGCATGATAACAATTCTATTTAATACCAAGTGATTAGTGTGGTTAGGGATAACGCGTGTGTAATCCGGGAATTTTCCATCGATCACTTTTGAAGTCATAGTTGTATCGGAAAAATTGAAACGTACTTGTTTTTCAGCTAGTTCGATGAGTAGTTCATCGTCACTATCGGTAAGTTGCTTCAATAACTCATTGACTGTCTTTCTGGAAAGAATGACCTCTAATTTTGGGTATTCTTCATCCATTTCTTCAGCAATAAATGCCAAGCGATGTCCGTCAGTCGCAACCAATTTGATTGAGCTACTTTCGACAACTACCAAAACGCCATTGAGGTAATAGCGAATATCTTGCTGAGCCATAGCATGTTGTACTGAACTCAACAGTCGCTTCATTTTCCCTTGTTTGATGCGAATCTTTGTTGCCCCTTCCAGTTGATCCGTCAGACTAGGGAAATCCTGGGCTGGCAAGGTTTGCAGGCTGAATTTGCTCTTGTTTGCCTTTACCAGTAATTTACTTTCCTGAATGTCCAGACTAACCAGACTCTCTTCTGGGATAGCCTTTAAAATGTCCTGAAATTTCTTGGCTGAAATAGTGATGGAATCAGGGCCATCAGAATCTTGTAGTTCTACTTGCTGTTTTGCCTCAATTTGAATTTCAAGGTCGGTAGTAATCAAGTGAAGAGAATCACCAGTTTTTTTGAGTAAAACATTTGAAAGGATGGGGAGGGGTTGTTTTCTTTCCACAATACCAACAACTGCTTGTAAGGGTTTTACCAAGTCATTTCGATTGATTTGTTTGATAAACATGTTTTTCCTTAAATTCTTAATATAAATAATAATCGAGTCAGTATTTGTGGAAACTCTTAAAACTTAAATCAATTCAACAATAAACAATACTTTTTAACTGTTAGTTAACTTCATTGTTACTTGTACATAGTTTGTGGATAAATAATCAATATGCAAAATATCCATACTTACTCACACATACAAGTACAGAAAAACAAAGTTATCCTCTCAACGTTTGATGCAATAAATTGAATTCTGCTTCAATTGTAGAGTCCGAGTTTCTCAATGCATCAATAGTTTTACAAGCATGTAGCACTGTAGTGTGATCTCTACCGCCAAAAGTGTTTCCAATTTCCGGAAGACTTAGTTGTGTTAATTCTCTGGCTAATGACATTGCAATTTGACGTGGACGTGCAATAGCCCGAGTCCTTTTTTTAGACAATAAATCAACCAACTTGATACGATAAAAGTCAGCGACAGTTTTCTGGATATTATCAATCGTTACTTGTTTGTTTTGCGCAGCAAGCAAGTCCTTCAACGCTTCTTTTGCTAATTCAATTGAAATTACTTTCTTATGAAAGCGCGCGTAGGCTTCGATCCTATTCAGTGCACCTTCTAATTCACGAATATTGGAACGAACGTGCTTGGCAATGAAGAAAGCAACATCTTCAGTGATTGGAGTAGCGCTATTTGCTGCTTTTTGTAACAAGATGGCTACACGCATCTCAAGGCCGGGGGGCTCAATCGCTACAGTCAGACCACAAGTGAATCTGGATGTTAGCCGAGGCTCAATTCCGGAAATTTCTTTTGGAAAAGTATCACAAGATATAACGACCTGCTTATTGGTATCAATCAGTGAATTGAGCGTGTAGAAGAATTCCTGTTGAGTACCCGGTTTATCAGCGATAAACTGGATGTCATCTATAAGCAATAAATCCAAAGAGTTATAAAACTGTTTGAATTCATCGAAACTTTTCGTCTGAAAAGCCTTAACTACGCCAGAAACGTAATTGGTTGCATGGATATAGCAGATCTTTGCATTGCTGTTTTCTTTGGCTACCAGATTACCGATAGATTGCAATAGGTGAGTTTTCCCTAAGCCGACTCCACCGTAGACAAAAAGAGGGTTATAAGCCGCTCCAGGCGTCTCGGCAACTTGCAAACCAGCTGCATGTGCAAGTTGATTGGCTTTTCCTGTGACAAAGGAATCAAAAGTAAGTAATGGATTCAGTTTACTGGCCAACTTTGATACTTTTGGTGCCGCTGCCGGAATGTTTTCCACGGCAACGGGAGCTTCTGCGGGAGCATCTATTTTTATGGCCCCCTTTTTTTGCAGTCGCAACTCGATTTCTGCTGGAAACCCAAAAAAATCAAGGGCCTGTTTTGATAGCGCTGAAAGAAAGCGCTCCTGAATGATTCTTAATGTAAAGCTGTTGGGTGCAGTGAGAATGACCTTATTACCATCCATTTCAAACAAAAGGGGCTTGATCCAGGAATTGTATTGTTGCGGAGGCAGCAATTCCTGAAAATATTTCTGGTAGCAAACAGACAAGCCTTGGGATGACATACAGGTTTCAATTACATATAGACGGACCGATTCTACAAGCTCCACCCAAAGTTATCCACAATATAAATTAAACTTGACAGCAGGGGCCCAAACGATTGTAATTGCGCGCTTTTCAATACTCGAAATATAGGATTTAGCCATGAAGCGTACATTTCAACCGTCAGTAACCAAAAGAAAACGTACCCACGGTTTTCTCGTTCGTATGAAGACCAAAGGTGGTCGTGCAGTTATTGCTGCGCGCCGAGCAAAGGGCAGAACCCGCCTTGGTGTTTAAAGCAGTACCAAACTTTCATTTTTCCAGGCGTTTTAGAATTTCTCGCCAAGAAGGTTTTTCTGGGCTTTTGCAAGAAAGGCCCTTGTTGAATCGTTGGTTTGCCATTCACAGCAGACCCAACAATTCAGGTTGCGCAAGATTGGGTTTGTCCGTTGGTAAGCGCCACATCCCAGGTGCTGCACAGCGAAACAGATTGAAGCGAAAGATTCGTGAGAGTTTTCGCCTTCAAATCCGAAGCGGGCTACAACAAGATGTGATTGTTCGATTAAGAAGACCGATCGAAAAGTCCGAGCAATCTCAAGTATTCTTTGCTCTGTCAGAGATACTAAAGGGTGTACTGGCGAATAAATGAAATCACTATTTCTACTCCTGGTACGCGGATACAAATTCCTGATTAGCCCGCTTTTGCCACCGTCATGCAGGTTTTATCCAAGTTGCTCACAATATGCTGAAGAAGCAATCGTAAAGCATGGTGCCTTGAAGGGCGCATGGCTATCTCTAAAGCGGATATTGCGGTGCAATCCTTGGACTGCGGGTGGGTTTGACCCCGTACCATAATAATATTTACAGGTGATAGATCGATGGAAACGCGGCGCTTATTACTATTTATAGTCTTTTCTTTCTCCCTGATCATTTTGTGGGGAGAGTGGAATCGCCAAGGACAACCCGCAAGTCCACAGATCCAGGAAAGTAAGGGCGTTGCCCAGACGCCTGAAGTAACAGCCTTAAAATCAGTTCCTTCTCAGCCCAAAGAGACCAAAATCCAGGCACCTACTGGAAATGATCTGAAGATCGAAACAGACAATTACATCGTCAATATCAATACGGCGGGCGGAAATATCAATGGCCTTACTCTATTAAAACATCGAGAGGCTGATGACAAATCCAAACCGATTACCTTATTTCAACAAAATGAACAACATACCTATGTAGCCCAATCTGGGCTTTTGGGGCGAGGCCTTCCCACGCACAACGACCTTTTCCAGACAGATTTTGATGGCGAGATTCGTCTGGAAACCGACAAAAACGAAGTTTCAATTGTCCTGCTTGCAACTGACAATGACCAAGTAAAAGTTTCAAAAACATACACATTTCATCGCGACTCTTACCTGATTGATGTTGTTTATCAGATTGAAAATAAAAGCAAAGATGCAATACAGCCAACAGCGTATTTCCAGTTGGTAAGGGATGATGTCCCACCGGAGGGAGAATCAATGATGATCCCGACCTATACGGGTCCTGCCATCTATACTGACGAAGAGAAATTCAGGAAAATTGAATTCAGCGAAATCGCCAAAGAAAAGCAAAAATTGCCGGCCGACTCAAATAATGGCTGGGTGGGGATGTTGCAGCACTATTTTGTATCAGCTTGGCTGCCTGATGGTGATGGAAAGCGTGAGTTTTACGCTAAATCACTTGGCGACGGGCTCTATTCTGCCGGTGTTGTCATGCCCACAGCAGCGGTTGAACCCGGCCAAACAGTAGAAATCAAAACCAAACTGTATGTTGGTCCAGCGCAGAATAAACTCAACGAGGTAGCACCGGGTCTTGGACTGTCTGTAGATTATGGAATATTCACGATTTTTGCTTCCCCCTTGTTTTGGTTGATGGACTTTTTGAACGGCTGGATAGGGAATTGGGGGGTCTCCATTATTTTGCTGACAGTGTTAATTAAATTAGCATTTTTCCCGCTGTCAGCCGCAAGTTACCGTTCCATGGCCAAGATGCGCCTAGTTGCTCCAAAGCTTGAGAAGATCAAGCAACAATGTGGCGATGATCGTGAGCGCTTGAACCGTGCGATGATGGATCTGTACAAGACTGAGAAGATCAATCCTCTTGGCGGATGTTTACCCGTTTTGATCCAGATCCCGGTATTCATCGGACTTTATTGGTCGATTCTGGAAAGTGTTGAACTGCGACATGCGCCTTTCGTGGGGTGGATTGTTGATCTGTCTGCAACTGACCCTTACTATGTTCTGCCTGTAATCATGGGCATTAGCATGCTGATACAAAGCAAGCTGAATCCGACGCCTACGGATCCTTTGCAGGCGAAAATCATGCAGATCATGCCGGTGGCATTCAGTGTCATATTCTTCTTTTTCCCTGCGGGATTGGTGTTGTATTCCATCGTGAATAACATCTTGTCAATCGGTCAACAGTGGTACATCACTCACGGCGCAGAAGCGGCTCAAAAAGGTGCTTTTAAAGCCTGACACCATAGCGGCGATCGCCACTGCGCCCGGTCAAGGCGGGATTGGTGTAGTTCGAGTATCGGGCACGGCCCTGAGGGGCCTGTCTGAGGCCATTACAGGGCGCGAATTGCTCCCTCGAGTCGCTACCTATACACCATTCCTAGATGCCGCCGGTGAAACCCTAGATCAGGGAATAGCGCTTTATTTCACCGCTCCTAACTCATTTACTGGTGAAGAAGTCCTCGAATTGCAAGGCCATGGAGGGACAGCGGTGTTGCAGGCTGTCCTGCAACGATGCATCAGTCTTGGGGCTCGTCTCGCACAACCTGGTGAATTTAGTCAGCGCGCTTTTTTGAATGGCAAGCTGGACTTGGCACAGGCCGAAAGCATTGCTGATCTTATCGCGGCTACCACACAGCAGGCTGCCAAGAGCGCAGTTCGTTCTCTGAATGGAGAATTCTCACGGTCAATAACTTCTGTTCAGGAAAAAATCATACGCCTGAGGGCGTTTGTCGAAGCGACATTGGACTTTCCTGAAGAGGAGGGTGTTGTCAGCGTCGAGTCAGACAGGTTGCAAGCTGAATTGGGCAACTTGAAGGCTGAACTTGAACACATACAATCGTTGGCTACCCAAGGCAACATTCTGCGCGAAGGGGCGCAAGTCGTATTAATTGGCGCTCCGAATGCCGGAAAATCCAGTTTATTGAATCAACTGTCCGGCGAGGAGGTGGCGTTGGTAAGTGATATCCCTGGTACTACCAGAGATACTATACGCCAAGCGTTGCAGATAAATGGGATACCGATTCATCTTATAGATACCGCGGGAATCCGGGAAACTGATGATGTGCTGGAACAGATGGGAATCGTCCGTGCTCGCCAAAGTATAGATAAGGCAGACCTTCTGATTATGTTGGTAGATGAATCAGATTCAACAACAGCACCAAATCAGCTTATTGCCGAATGTAATGGAGTGGCAACCCCGGCCATATTTGTCCATAACAAGATTGATTTGGCTGGCAAGCAGCCCGCTATCGAAAGGGACGGAGGAACGACGCAAATATTTCTTTCTGCCAAGACAGGGGATGGGGTCGACCTTCTGAAGGGCGAAATTCTGCGTGCGGTGGGCTGGCATCAGGAAGAGGGGGTTTTTATGGCCAGAACCAGGCACATGGATGCAATAGCTCATGCATTAGAGTCCTTGAGGGGGGCGGAGTCATTGTGCCCACAGCTGGAGTTGTTTGCTGAATCATTGCGCCAAGCCCAGAACGCCCTCAACCAGATTACCGGTGAATTTGTTGCAGATGACTTGCTGGGTGAGATTTTCGGCAAGTTCTGCATAGGAAAATAAGACGCATAGCAAGTGTTTCACGTGAAACACGGTTTTGTAGCCGGCTGGTCTGATGTAAGATGCCCGCCCCATAAGATTCATGAATACGATGGATTATCCCGAAAAATTTGATGTGATCATTGTTGGCGGCGGTCATGCCGGAACCGAGGCGGCGCTGGCAAGTGCTCGTAGTGGGTGCGCGACTCTGTTGCTTAGCCACAACATAGAAACTTTGGGTCAAATGTCGTGCAATCCGTCGATTGGCGGGATAGGAAAAGGTCATCTTGTCAAAGAAGTGGATGCTCTTGATGGTGCGATGGCAGCAGCTACGGATGAGGGCGGGATTCAATTCCGTATTCTGAATGCTAGCAAGGGTCCGGCGGTGAGAGCGACTAGAGCGCAAGCTGACCGATTGCTATATAAACAGGCAATTCGCTCACGATTGGAAAATCAGCCGAATCTATGGTTGTTTCAACAGGCCGTAGATGCATTGATCGTAAATGCTAATAGGGTAGAGGGCGTAAAAACTCAAGCGGGTATACGCTTTTCGGCAAAAAGCGTTGTGCTGACAGCAGGTACATTTCTATCGGGTTTGATCCATGTGGGGCAATCGAATTACCAAGGGGGGCGAGCAGGCGACCCGCCCTCGATTACTCTTGCAGAACAACTCCGGGGGATGGGTTTGCCGGTAGGGAGGTTGAAGACCGGTACGCCGCCAAGGATTGATGGCCGTAGCATAGATTTTTCTGTCATGCAGACACAGTGGGGGGATGAGCCTTCGCCTGTATTCTCATTCATGGGCAGGGCGGAGCAACATCCGAAGCAATTGCCATGCTGGATCACTGAAACCAACGAAAACACCCATGACATTATTCGTGCGGGGCTGGATCGTTCGCCGATGTTCACAGGGGTGATAGAGGGCATTGGTCCGCGCTACTGTCCATCAGTCGAAGACAAGATTACACGATTCGCAGAAAAAGGGTCTCATCAGGTATTCCTTGAGCCAGAGGGACTGCAAACGCATGAAATATACCCCAACGGAATATCGACCAGCCTGCCATTCGATGTACAGATAGCCTTGGTCCGCTCGATAAAAGGGCTGGAGAATGCGCATATTTTGCGTCCTGGATATGCTATCGAGTACGACTATTTCGACCCGAGAGGACTCAGGCGATCCCTGGAAACCAAGGCCATAGCAGGTTTATTTTTCGCCGGCCAGATCAATGGCACGACTGGCTATGAGGAAGCGGCGGCACAAGGCCTGCTTGCAGGAATCAACGCAGCGCGTCAAGCGCAGGACAAAGAGGTTTGGAGCCCCAAGCGCAATGAAGCCTACCTTGGTGTGATGGTTGACGATCTGACTGCAAGAGGGGTAACGGAGCCCTATCGAATGTTCACCAGCCGAGCCGAATACAGATTGCAATTGCGAGAGGACAACGCAGATCTGAGGTTAACGGAGGTTGGATGGAAGTTGGGCGTGGTCGGTGAAGCACGTTGGCGCGCATTTGACGAAAAACGCGAAGCTATTGCACAAGAAGAGCAACGGTTAAAAAGTACATGGGTTAACCCGGCTATTCTAAGTGAAGAGCATGCAATTCGCGTCCTTGGAAAAAACATAGAGCGGGAATATTCCTTGTATGATCTGTTGCGACGGCCTGAGGTGAGCTATAGCGCCTTGATGTCATTGCCAAATGGTGGTGAGGGGGTGACTCAAGAAGTGGTGGCTCAGCAAGTGGAGATTGGTGCGAAATATCAAGGCTACATCACGAAACAGATGCAAGAGGTGGAACAACAGGCCGCTCAGGAGGGGCTGCAGCTGCCAGCAATGCTGGACTATCGAGAAGTGAGGGCGTTATCTATCGAAGCCCAACAAAGGTTGAACCTGCATAAACCGGAGACGATAGGTCATGCAAGTCGCATCTCTGGAATCACTCCAGCGGATATTGCCTTGTTATTGGTTCACTTGAAACGGGGATTTAGAACAAGTCAGGCGGACTCCGAAGATGGAAAGTGAACGCAAAGTTCTGGTCGCTGGAGCGCGCCAATTGGGGCTGGATTTGACGCCGGATGTACAGTCAAAGCTGCTCGAATATATGGCCTTGATGCAAAAATGGAATAAAGTATACAACTTGACTGCAATTCGGAGCGGTCCAGAAATGGTAACTCACCATTTACTGGATAGCTTGGCAGTACTGCCGCACCTTTGGGCTGGAAGATGGCTGGACGTAGGCTGTGGGGGCGGGCTTCCTGGAATAGTGCTTGCCATCATGCAACCGGACTGGGATTTTACATTGCTTGACAGCAATTCCAAGAAAACAGGATTTGTACAACAAGTGGCCATTCAGCTGGGTTTGAAAAATGTGCGGGTACATACGGGCAGAGTGGAGGAATGGAAGGAAGAGACTCGATTCGACGGGATAATTTCCAGAGCATTCACAGAATTGGCTAATTTTTTCAGGCTGACAGAAGGTTTGCTGGCCACGGAAGGGCGTTGGGCGGCGATGAAGGGAAAAATGGAGGAGGAGATTCCTTCGCAGTACAGGATTGATCACATTATTACTTTGCATGTACCGGGCCTTGATGCATCGAGGAGTCTGGTGATTGCAGGCAGGAAATAGGGAGTGACAGGAATGGCAAGAATAATGGCAATCACCAACCAGAAGGGCGGGGTTGGAAAGACCACCACTACAGTTAATCTAGCTGCCAGTCTGGCCGCAGCTAAAAAAAGAGTATTGCTGGTCGACCTGGATCCGCAAGCGAACGCAACCATGGGAAGCGGCATCGATAAACATGCGCAGGAAATCACTGTCTACGATGTGCTTCTGGGAGAAGCTACTGTCTCGCAAGCCAGAATCAAATATCAACAGGGAAAGTATGATGTCTTGGCGGCAAGCAGGGATCTGGCTGGTGCAGAGATCGAACTTGTAAATGTGGAAGGACGTGAAACACGCTTAAAGAAAGAGATTGAGGCGGTAGCAGAAGAATATGACTATGTGCTGGTGGACTGTCCGCCAGCCCTGAACTTGCTGACATTGAATGGTTTATGTGCGGCACATTCTGTAATGATTCCAATGCAGTGCGAATACTATGCGCTGGAAGGTCTGAGTGATCTGGTTAATACCATACGCATGGTGCGGGAAAACCTGAATCCAAAATTGGAAATCGAGGGCTTGCTGCGTACCATGTTCGATCCTCGCAATTCACTGGCGCAACAAGTATCGGATCAATTGCAGCAGCATTTTGGCGAAAAGGTCTACCGTACCGTAATCCCTCGCAACATTCGATTGGCAGAAGCACCCAGCTATGGGGTTCCAGTTCTATACCATGATGCGCAATCCAAAGGGACGCAGGCATATCTGGCACTGGCAGGAGAAATTTTGAATAGAGTGCAAAATCTGCAATAAATTCAATTACCTATAAACGGAAAATAATATGGCAAAAGTAAACAAAGGATTGGGACGGGGGTTGGATGCGCTACTGGGCGGGGGTGCAAGCAAGGTCAATGAATCATTGCGTGACTTGAATGTGAACCAGCTCAAGCCGGGCAAATATCAGCCTCGCAGTCATATGGATGAAGAGTCGCTGAAAGAACTGGCTGCATCCATCAAATCACAAGGAATTATGCAGCCGATCCTGGTGAGGGAACTCCCTAACAGCAGTTACGAGATTATTGCCGGTGAGCGTCGTTGGCGTGCTGCACAACTGGCTGGTTTGACACAAGTACCTGTATTGGTACGTGTAGTTCCAGATAATGCAGCGCTGGCAATGGCGCTGATTGAGAACATCCAGCGAGAAAATCTAAATCCATTAGAAGAGGCCGTGGGCATTCAGCGTCTGATAGACGAGTTCCAGATGACACATCAGGAAGCCGCTGATGCCGTCGGCCGTTCAAGAAGTGCGGCCAGCAATCTGCTGCGCTTGCTCAAACTGCCGGTTGAAGTGCAGGGTATGTTGATGGAAAGTAAGCTGGACATGGGGCATGCGCGGGCATTGCTGTCTCTGGAGCCTGCTCAACAAATCATGCTTGCGAACAAGATAGTATTGGAGGGCTTGTCCGTACGTGAAGCAGAGGCACTGGTACAGAAACAAGGTGTTGGTACAGCTAAAGAAGTGATCAAGCATAAAACTGTAAATCGGGATACTGAGCGCTTGCAGGAGGAATTAAGTGGCAAGATTGGCGCACGGGTAGAAATCAAATCCGGAAAGAAGGGCAGCGGTAAACTGGTTATCGAATATGCAAGCAACGAACACCTCGATGAATTGATAACACGCCTGACCCAGGCGGGATAACGCTGGGATCAATGGGAAAGCGGGAACAAGATAGTTTGACACCCCGAGAGAACGCCGCTATCATCCCGCCGCTTTTCGTAGCCGAAGAACAAGAACAAAAATTGGCGCGCCGAGTGGTCTGGCTTCAATTGCTGGTCACGCTGTCCGCAGCAAGCGCAGTCTATAGCTTGGAAAGCTCGCCGCAAAATGCGATAGCAGTGTTAGGTGGGGGGGGTGTTTCCATTCTCAACGGTGCGTTGCTTGCTTGGAGAATGTCCCGGGCAACTCAGCGTGCAGTCCACGACGCGCATCAACAATTACGGCACTTGTATTTCTACGCAGCCGAACGATTTCTGGCGGTCGTTGTATTGCTTGGATTGGTCCTTGCAGTACTGAAAGATTCCCCACTGATGGTTATTGGTGGATTTGTATTGGGGCAGGCGATGCTGCTGGCAGCACGCTTATTGTTAAAGATCAAGACGGAAAGTGGCTCAGAAAATGTCCAGTGAAATGGCGCATGCAGCAACCGAGGTGGCCCACGAGGCGGCCCATACATCGGGTGAATACATCAAACACCACCTCCAGAATCTGACATACGGTCAGCTACCAGACGGCTCATGGGGTATTGCACATAGTGCGGCTGAGGCAAAAGCGATGGGATTCTGGGCTCTTAACCTGGATACATTCATCATGTCACTGCTGTTGGGGGTGATCTTCATGTTCGTGTTCCGCCGCGTGGCAACGACTATGGTCGCCGGTACACCAAATAGCCTGCAAAACTTCTGCGAATGGGCAATAGAATTTGTCGATAGCAGCGTGCGCGGATCATTCACTTCCAAGAACAATATGGTCGCACCGCTGGCGCTGACCATCTTCTTCTGGGTATTCATGATGAACCTGATGGACTTGATCCCGATCGACTGGGTGCCGCTGCTGATGTCCGCACTGGGTGTGCCATTCTTCAAGGTTGTTCCTTCAACTGACCCCAATGCGACATTCGGCATGGCCATCGGCGTGTTCCTGCTGGTGCTGTACTACAGCGTAAAGATGAAGGGTTTTGGCGGATTCATGGGCGAACTGACCCTGCAGCCGTTCGGCAAGTGGGGTATGCCGGTCAACTTCCTGCTGGAAGGCGTCAACCTGATCGCCAAGCCGATATCGCTGGCACTGCGTCTGTTCGGCAATATGTATGCGGGTGAAATGATCTTCATCCTGATCGCGCTGATGGGCGGCGCTTGGGCGGGTTTCTCGCTGGGCGGCGTCACGCTGTTCGGTTCGCAGATTCTGCTGTCTCTCGGTTGGGCGATCTTCCACATCCTGATTGTGACCCTGCAAGCGTTCATCTTCATGACGCTGACCGTGGTCTATCTGGATATGGCGCATCAGGAACATCACTAATTTCGGCTTCATTTAACTTTAACTTTACTTTTATCTAACAGGAGAAATTGAAAATGGAAATGGCAAACGCACTGCTGTACATCGCTGGCGCATTGATGATGGGTCTGGGCGCGCTCGGCGCAGCTGTAGGTATCGGTATCCTGGGTGGTCGCTTCCTGGAAGGCGCTGCACGCCAGCCTGAGCTGATCCCGATGCTGCGCACACAGTTCTTCGTGGTGATGGGTCTGGTCGATGCTGTTCCGATGATCGCTGTCGGTATCGCCATGTACGTTCTGTTCGCAGTGGTGGGCTGATTCGCGCAAGCGAAACGCATAATTTAGAAAGGAAGCTTGCATGAATATCAATGCAACTCTTCTCGCACAGTTGATCATGTTCGCGCTGTTCGTATGGTTCTGCATGAAGTTCGTGTGGACCCCGATCGTGGCGGCACTGGATGAGCGCAAGAAGCAGATCGCTGACGGTCTGGCAGATGCAGAACGCGCCAAGCAGGATCTGGAGCTCGCATCCCGTCGTTCCGCAGAGATCCTGCGCGAGGCCAAGGAAAAAGCTGGCGAGATCATTGGCAACAGCGAAAAACGCGCAAGCGAGATCGTCGAAGAGTCGAAGACTCAGGCCAAGGTAGAAGGTGAGCGCATCATCGCTGGTGCGAAAGCAGAGATCGATCAGGAAGTGTTCCGCGCCAAAGAACAGCTGCGTACGCAGGTATCCGCAATCGCGCTGGCAGGTGCCGGCAAAATCTTGGGTCGAGAGATCGATGCCAAGGCACATAACGACCTGCTCGACAAACTCGTCGCGGAAATCTGATCGCCATGTCTGAAGCCATAACCATTGCACGTCCCTACGCCCAGGCGGCTTTTGAGGAAGCTCAAAAGCTGAATGCGCTACAGGCTTGGTCGGATGCACTCATTGCGCTGGCGGAAGCAGCCTCCCACCCTGAAGTAAGCGCCATCATCGGCAATCCGAAGGTTGCGAAAACCCAAGTGGCTTCGCTGATGGAGGCGTTTCTGGGCAACAGCCCGGATGCCAAGCTGCAAAACTTCGTGCGCATCCTTGCCGACAATCAACGCGTTTCTGTTCTGCCTGAGATCGCAGCCAGCTTTGCAGCATTGAAAGCAGAGGCGGAAAAATCGATCAATGTCGTGGTTGAGTCCCCGTTTGAATTGTCGGCAGCGCAGCAAGACAAGATCGCAGCCTCGTTGAAAAAACGTATGGGCTGCGAGATCAAGCTTGAAAGCCGCATCAAAAAAGAATTGCTGGGTGGCGTGGTGATCCGCGCCGGAGACAAGGTCATCGACGGATCCGCGTTGACGCGCCTTGGCGAAATGGCGACTGCCCTAGCCTGATAAAGAATTATCAAGAATAAGGAAATCCAGATGAAGCTCAATCCTTCTGAAATTAGCAATTTGATTCGCAGTCGCATCGATAACTTCGAAGCACTGACCCAAGCGCGCACCGAAGGTACGGTGGTCAGCGTAACCGACGGTATCGTTCGCGTGCACGGCTTGTCCGATGTGATGCAGGGCGAGATGCTGGAATTCCCGGGCAACACTTTCGGCCTCGCACTGAACCTCGAGCGTGACTCTGTCGGCGCCGTGATTCTGGGTGAGTACGAGCACATCACCGAAGGCGACACCGTCAAGTGCACCGGTCGCATCCTGGAAGTGCCGGTCGGCCCCGAGCTGCGCGGCCGCGTAGTGAACGCGCTGGGTCAGCCCATCGACGGCAAAGGCCCGATCAATGCCAAGATGACCGACAAGATCGAAAAGGTCGCGCCGGGCGTTATCGCACGTAAGTCCGTTGACCAGCCTGTGCAGACCGGCCTGAAGTCCATCGACTCCATGGTTCCAGTTGGCCGTGGCCAGCGCGAACTGATCATCGGCGACCGCCAGACCGGCAAGACAGCAGTTGCAGTCGACGCCATCATCAACCAGAAGGGTCAGAACATGACCTGTATCTACGTCGCCGTCGGCCAGAAAGCATCGACTGTCGCCAACGTGGTGCGCAAACTGGAAGAGCACGGCGCGATGGAATACACCATCGTCGTAGCAGCTACCGC
Organism: Gammaproteobacteria bacterium; assembly: GCA_018819205.1. Classification (GTDB taxonomy): domain Bacteria; phylum Pseudomonadota; class Gammaproteobacteria; order Burkholderiales; family Gallionellaceae; genus Sideroxyarcus. Next base: position 27,669 of record JAHJQE010000038.1, on the reverse strand, counting down.
TTCCGACTCCGCCGCGATGCAGTTCCTGGCACCTTACTCCGGCTGCACCATGGGTGAATACTTCCGTGATCGCGGCGAAGACGCGCTGATCGTGTATGACGACTTGACCAAGCAAGCTTGGGCATATCGCCAGATCTCGTTGCTGTTGCGTCGTCCGCCTGGTCGCGAAGCCTATCCCGGCGACGTGTTCTATCTGCACTCCCGCCTGCTGGAGCGCGCCGCGCGCGTGAACGCCGACTATGTCGAAGCCTTCACCAAGGGTGAAGTAAAAGGCAAGACAGGATCGCTGACCGCGTTGCCGATCATCGAAACCCAGGCCGGTGACGTGTCCGCATTCGTGCCGACCAACGTGATCTCGATCACCGACGGTCAGATCTTCCTGGAAGCCGACCTGTTTAACGCCGGTATCCGTCCCGCGATCAACGCCGGTGTATCGGTGTCCCGCGTGGGTGGTGCTGCACAGACCAAGGTCATCAAGAAGCTGGGTGGCGGTGTGCGTCTGGCGCTGGCTCAGTACCGTGAACTGGCTGCGTTCGCGCAGTTCGCTTCCGATCTGGACGAATCGACCCGCAAGCAGCTGGAGCGCGGCCGTTTGGTGACCGAGCTGATGAAGCAGCTGCAGTACGAGCCGCTGTCCGTTTCCGAGATGGCGACGACACTGTTCGCAGTGAACAAGGGCTACTTTGACGATGTGGCGGTGCCAAAAGCACTGGCATTCGAATCTGCTCTGCACGCGAATCTGAAGGCAAACAGCAAAGAACTGATGGACGCAATAGAGTCCAGCAAAGATCTGTCCGCCGACAATGAAAAACTGCTGGTGGCTGCGATCGAAAAGTTCAAGGCAACTGCTGTCTACTAAGAGGAGCTGAGTTATGGCGGGCAGTAAAGAGATTCGCACCAAAATCAAGAGCGTTGAAAATACGCGCAAGATCACGCGTGCGATGGAAATGGTGGCAGCTGCGAAGATGCGCAAGGCGCAGGATCGCATGCGTGCCGCTCGCCCTTATGCCGAGAAGATCCGTAACGTTGCAGCGCACTTGTCACGTGCCAATCCGGAATACAAGCATGCATTCCTGGTCAAGCGTGAAGCAGTGAAGAACGTGGGCTTGATCGTTGTCACTTCCGACAAAGGCCTGTGCGGTGGTTTGAACACCAATCTGTTGCGTCTCGCAGTGAATGAGATGAAAACATGGGAAGAAGAAGGAAAAGGTCTTCTGGTGTGTCCGATCGGCAACAAGGGCTTCGGTTTCATGAACCGTATCGGAGCAAAGGTGCAGTCTCACTTGACGGGTTTGGGCGATACGCCCCACGTCGAGAAACTGATCGGTGCTGTCAAAGCGATGCTGGATGCCTATGTGGCTGGCGAAATCGATGCTATCTACCTGAGCTACAACCACTTCATCAACACGATGAAGCAGGAACCGCGTGTAGAGCAATTGTTGCCGCTGACAGGCGAGCAAATGGGTACCAGTGAAGGTAACTGGGACTACATCTACGAACCAGACGCGAAGAAGGTCATCGACGAACTGCTGCTGCGCTACATCGAGTCTCTGGTGTACCAGGCAGTAGTAGAGAACCAGGCTTCCGAGCAAAGCTCCCGTATGGTGGCGATGAAGGCTGCATCCGATAATGCCAAGAGCGTTATTGGCGAGCTCAAGCTGGTATACAACAAAGCACGTCAGGCAGCGATCACCAAGGAAATCTCGGAGATCGTGGGCGGTGCGGCGGCGATCGGTTGATCGGCAAAGAATTCAGAATTAATTTAGACGGGGAATCTTAAAATGAGTCAAGGAAAGATTGTTCAGTGTATCGGTGCCGTGGTCGACATCGAATTTCCGCGCGACCAAATGCCCAAGGTGTATGAAGCCTTGACGTTGGCAGATGCTGGTAACTCAACTGCTGAAGTTGGCCTGACCTTCGAGGTCGAGCAGCAACTGGGCGACGGTGTTGTTCGTACCATTGCAATGGGTTCATCCGATGGTCTGCGTCGCGGTATGGCAGTGACTGCCACCGGCAACCCGATCCAAGTACCGGTTGGAACCGGCACACTGGGCCGCATCATGGACGTGCTGGGCCGCCCTATCGACGAAGTGGGTCCTATCAAGAGCGACGAAAAGCGTTCAATTCACCAGGCTGCACCGAAGTTCGACGAACTGTCTCCTTCCGTTGACCTGCTGGAAACCGGCATTAAGGTGATCGACCTGGTTTGCCCGTTTGCAAAGGGTGGTAAGGTTGGCTTGTTCGGTGGCGCCGGCGTGGGCAAGACTGTGAACATGCTGGAGCTGATCAACAACATCGCCAAGCAACACGCGGGTCTGTCCGTGTTCGCGGGTGTGGGTGAGCGTACTCGTGAAGGTAACGACTTCTATCACGAAATGTCCGACGCTGGCGTTATCGACAAGGAAGACTTCAGCAAGTCCAAAGTAGCCATGGTGTTCGGTCAGATGAACGAGCCTCCCGGCAACCGTCTGCGCGTTGCGCTGTCCGGTCTGACTATGGCAGAGAAATTCCGTGACGAAGGCCGCGACATCCTGTTCTTCGTGGACAACATCTATCGTTACACACTGGCCGGAACCGAAGTGTCCGCGCTGCTGGGTCGTATGCCTTCCGCCGTGGGTTATCAGCCTACACTGGCTGAAGAAATGGGCCGTCTGCAAGAGCGTATTACTTCCACCAAGGTTGGTTCGATCACTTCTATCCAGGCCGTTTACGTCCCTGCGGATGACTTGACCGACCCGTCTCCTGCTACCACCTTCTTGCACCTTGACTCCACAGTCGTGTTGTCTCGTGACATCGCTTCGCTGGGTATCTACCCTGCGGTCGATCCGCTGGATTCCACTTCTCGCCAGCTCGATCCGCTGGTCGTGGGTGAAGAGCACTATGGTGTTGCACGTGCTGTACAGCAGACTCTGCAGCGCTATAAGGAACTGCGTGACATCATCGCGATTCTGGGTATGGACGAACTGGCACCGGAAGACAAGTTGGCCGTTGCACGTGCACGTAAGATCCAGCGCTTCCTGTCTCAGCCTTTCCACGTAGCTGAAGTGTTCACAGGAGCACCTGGCAAGTACGTGTCCCTGAAAGACACGATCAAAGGCTTCAAGGGTATCGTTGACGGTGAATACGATCACCTGCCAGAGCAGGCTTTCTACATGGTCGGCAGCATCGAAGAAGCGGTCGAAAAGGCCAAGACACTGCAATAATTAGTGGGGTATAAACCATGGCAATGACCGTACATGTTGACGTAGTGAGCGCGGAGGAGCAGATATTCTCCGGCCTCGCTGAAGTCGTCGTGGTACCGGGCGAGATGGGTGAACTGGGTATCTACCCACGCCATACCGCCCTGATGACTCGCATCAAGCCAGGTGCAGTGCGCATCAAGCGTCCGGATCAGGAGCAGGAAGAGCTGATCTACGTATCCGGTGGCATGCTGGAAGTTCAGCCAAGCGTAGTTACTATTCTGGCCGATACCGCGATTCGCGGTGCCGATCTGGATGAGGCGCGTGCACTGGAAGCTAAGCAGTTGGCGGAAGAGGCCATGAAGAATCGCACCTCTGATATCGACTATGCTGCAGCACAAGCAGAACTGGCAGAAGCGATTGCGCAATTGCGAGCAATTCAGCAAATTCGCAAGACAACGCACTAAGTCTCGAAGATGATGCAACAGACAGAAAAGCAGCTTCGGCTGCTTTTTTGCCGTCTGAAAGATATACTCGGATATTCATGAAGAACTCAAGCATATGAGCCCCTTGAACGTCATTATCCTTGCCGCTGGCAAAGGTACCCGCATGTACTCCAATAAGCCCAAGGTGCTACATGCACTGGCGGGCAAGCCGCTGGTGCAGCATGTGCTGGACTGCGCCTTAACCTTACAGCCAGAACAGATCTGTATGGTTTACGGGCACGGTGGTGAGGCAGTGCCGCAAGCGTTGCAGCAATACGGTGCCAAGTTTGTCATGCAGGAACCCCAGCTAGGCACTGGTCATGCTGTGCAACAGGCAATGCCGCTTCTGCAGGACGAGAGCCGCACACTGATCCTCTATGGTGATGTGCCATTGATACAGCACAGCACGCTGCACCAGATGCAGCAGGCAGGCGAAGGGCTGGTACTGTTGACTGTCAATCTGGATAACCCTTCAGGTTATGGCCGCATAGTTCGCAATATTGAAGGTGACGTGCAATGTATTGTCGAGCAAAAGGATGCAGTGCCGGAACAGTTGGCGATCAAGGAAGTGAACACCGGCATCATGCTCGTGCCGACAGCAAGGCTGCGCGAATGGCTGGGCAAACTCAGCAATAATAATGCTCAAGGTGAGTACTACCTTACAGACATCGTTGCGATGGCAGTGCAACAGGGTGTAGCGGTGCATACTGTGCAACCATCGCAAGGATGGGAAGTAGAGGGCATTAATAACAAGATGCAGCTGGCAACACTTGAACGCGTGTGGCAAAAAGAAGTTGCAGCAAGACTTATGGCGCAAGGTGTGACCCTGTTCGATCCTGCACGAGTTGATGTGCGCGGTGAGCTAGTATGCGGTCGCGATGTCGAGATCGACGTAGGATGCATCTTTGAGGGCAAAGTAACCCTGGGTGATGGAGTGAAAGTCAGTGCTTACAGCATCATCCGCAATGCAACCATCGCACAAGGCACGCAGATAGCGCCCTACACCCATATCGACAACAGTGAAGTGGGTGCTGACTGCCATATCGGACCCTATGCGCGACTGCGTCCCGGCACAAAATTACACGACCATGCACACGTTGGGAATTTCGTGGAAATCAAGAACAGCGAGATCGGACAAGGTAGCAAAGCGAATCATCTGAGCTACATCGGCGACAGCACCGTGGGTAGTCGCGTCAACATCGGAGCGGGCACCATCACATGTAACTACGACGGTGCGAACAAATTTCGCACGATCATAGAAGACGACGCGTTTATTGGTTCGGATACACAACTCGTCGCCCCCGTCACTATTGGCAAGGGTGCAACGATAGGTGCTGGATCAACCATTACCAAGGACACACCCGCTGGAGAGCTCACGCTCTCCAGAAGCAAACAACTCACGATTGCCGGCTGGCAACGTCCCATCAAAGGAAAGAAATAACATGTGCGGTATCGTAGGAGCAGTCGCAAAACGTAACATCGTTCCGGTATTGGTAAATGGCCTGCTGCGTCTGGAATACCGCGGCTATGATTCAGCAGGTTTGGTCGTAGTACATGAAGGCAAACTGGAACGCGTACGCAGTGCCGGCCGCGTCGCCGAACTGCGACAAAAGAGTGCCAATACGACAGGTCAGCTCGGTATTGCACACACTCGCTGGGCGACACACGGTATACCCAGTGAGCGCAATGCACACCCGCACATGAGCCGAAACCTGATCGCTGTCGTTCACAACGGCATCATCGAGAATTATGAAGAACTACGTGCGGAGCTGTCCGAGCAAGGCTATGAATTCACATCCGATACGGATACTGAAGTCATTGCGCATCTCGTCCACAGTCATTACGCGCAAGGCAACCTGTTGCTTGCGACACAGACGGCGCTGTCACAACTGGTAGGCGCTTATGCTATCGGTGTCATCGCAGCAGACAATCCCCAACAACTGATTGCGGCACGCAAAGGCAGCCCACTACTACTGGGCGTGGGAGAAGGCGAAAACTTTGTGGGTTCCGATATGTCGGCACTCCTGCAGGTCACTAGAAATGTCGTGTACTTGGAAGAAGGCGACGTGGTCGAAGTGAACTTGGATAGCTACCGCATATTTGATGAACAGGGTACTGAAGTACAGCGGCCCGTGCAGATAAGCGAGCTGGACAACGACAGCGTAGAGTTGGGCGAATACAAGCATTACATGCAGAAGGAGATCCACGAACAACCGCAGGCGCTTGCGAACACTCTGGAGTCGGTGTGTAACAGCCAGTCCCTGGTACCAGGCATCTTCGGTGCAGAAGCAAATAGCATCTTCCCGAAGATAGAGAGCATATTGATCCTCGCCTGTGGCACCAGCAACCACGCCGGTCAGGTTGCACGCTACTGGCTGGAAGAGATCGCAGGGATACCTTGTACGGTCGAGATTGCCAGTGAATACCGCTACCGTGCAAGTGTGCCCAACCCAAACACCTTGGTGGTCACCATCTCCCAGTCGGGAGAAACAGCGGACACATTGGCCGCTCTGAATCACGCGAAGGCAACTGGTCATGGCTACACTCTCGCAATCTGTAACGTGCCTGAAAGCGCGATCATCCGCCAGTCCAAACTGCGTTTGCTGACTCGTGCGGGTCCTGAGATCGGAGTAGCTTCTACCAAGGCTTTTACGACTCAGTTGGCGGCATTGTTCCTGCTTACGCTGGTGATGGCAAAAGTGCGCGGCCGTCTGGATGAGAAGCGTGAACAACAATTCCTGCATGAACTGCGACACCTCCCGGCAGCTATGCAAAAGGTACTGGCGCTCGAACCACAGATTGCAGAAATGGCCAAACTCTTTGCCGACAAGCATCACGCACTGTTCCTGGGACGCGGTATGCATTTCCCCATTGCAGCTGAAGGCGCGCTGAAATTGAAGGAGATCTCCTACATCCACGCCGAAGCCTACCCAGCCGGAGAATTGAAGCATGGCCCTCTGGCGTTGGTCGACAAGGACATGCCGGTTGTGTCGGTCGCACCGAACGATACACTGCTGGAAAAGCTGAAATCCAATCTGCAGGAGGTCAGGGCACGCGGCGGTGAGTTATATGTCTTTGCCGATGCAGATACACATATCCACGCCAGCGAAGGCGTACACATTTTGCAAATGCCGGAACATGCTGGCTTTCTCAGTCCTATCCTGCACACCGCCCCGCTGCAACTGTTGGCCTACTATGTTGCTCTGCAAAAAGGGACGGATGTGGACAAGCCGCGCAATCTTGCAAAATCCGTCACTGTAGAGTGACGGATTTGACTGTCAGCCGTGTCGCAAGCGCAAATTAACAGCGCACAGGCATAGCTGGTAGTCAGATGTATGAATTGCGTGTGCTGAAAAAACGCGCGCAGCCAAGGTGCTTCGCCATAAAAGACTTGCCGCAGAATTGACCAAAACCGGGCTCAGTTAACCGAAGTGCACGATAACAGCCAGCGCTAATGTCGATGCAAGCAACAAGGCGATAAGAGCCATCCATCCATTGCGACGCCTCTGCTGGATGACCAATTCCAGCAGCAACGGCGCAGCGTGCTCATAGGGTTCCTGTTTCAGGCGCTGATGGATCAGGCGTGGTAACTCAGGGAGCAAGGTGGCGAAACGAGGGGTTTCCCGTTTTAGCGCCTTCAGGAAACCGCGCCAACCGATCTGTTCGCTCATCCATCGCTCCAGCCATGGCTTGGCAGTTTTCCACAGATCCAGCTCAGGATCGAGCTGCAGTCCCAGTCCTTCGATATTCAAAAGAGTCTTCTGTAGCAGAACCAGTTGCGGCTGGATCTGGATGCCGAAGCGACGTGATGTCTGGAACAAGCGCAGCAGGATTCGTCCGAAAGAGACTTCTCGCAGCGGTTTGTCGAAGATGGGTTCGCATACAGCACGGATAGCAGCTTCGAATTCATCTATGCGGGTGCTGGCAGGAGCCCAACCGGATTCTATGTGCAACTCGGCAACCCGCCTGTAATCACGATTGAAGAAAGCGATGAAATTGTGGGCAAGGTAATGCTTGTCGTTATCGGTGAGCGTTCCCATGATGCCGAAATCAAGGGCTACATAACGGCCGTCCCGCGCGACCAGGATATTGCCGGGATGCATGTCGGCATGAAAGAAGCCGTCCCTGAACACCTGTGTATAGAATATCTCGACGCCATCACTGGCCAGTTTGGGTATGTTGATCCCGGCTTCGCGCAAGGCAGCTATCTGACTGACAGGTATGCCCTGCATACGCTGCATCACCATCACCTGTTCGGAGCACCAGTCCCAGTAGATCTCGGGTACCAGCAGCAAAGTCGCATCAATGAAATTGCGCCTTAACTGACTGGCGTTGGCCGCTTCTCGCATCAGGTCAAGCTCATCGTGCAGTGTCTTTTCGAACTCTGCGACAACTTCACGGGGTTTCAGGCGCTTGCCATCCTCCCACAGACGCTCGATCAAAGCAGCGGTGATGTCGAGCAAAGCAAGGTCATGCTCGATGACATGCTGAATGCCTGGCCGCAAGATCTTGACTGCGACCTCACGCCCATCAGGCAGTAAGGCAAAATGGACCTGCGCAACCGATGCACTGGCGACTGGGAGCTGTTCGAAGCTGGCGAATACATCATGCAAAGGCTTGCCATAAGCTGATTCCAGCAACGCGACAGCCTGGCTGGAAGGGAATGGCGGAACCTGATCCTGCAAGGAAGCGAGTTCATCAGCAATGTCAGTCGGTATCAGATCGCGCCGTGTCGAAAGCAGTTGTCCGAACTTTACGAAGATCGGCCCCAGTGCCTCCAGTGCTAACCGCAAACGCATCCCGCGGGGGCGGGTGTTATCGCGGAAGAACAAGAGCAGGTTCAGCGGGCGCAACAGCCAGCTGGTGCGCTCATGCGCCAGCAGGAACTCGTCAAGACCGAAGCGCAGGACGATGTAGATGATCTTGATCAGTCGAAAGAAACGCATCGCAAAAAGAAAAGGCACGGCCAAAGCGCCGTGCCCATAAGTCTACTTCAGTTCACGCTCAATTCTGCTGAATTCCAGCCAGCAACCATACAGAATTGTCATCCTTCAGGTCTTTCTGGACATGCCAGACTTCCTCGAAGTTCTCTGGTGCCCCGTTGTTCTCACGCAGCTGGCCGCTCAGGCGTACGCTGGCGATAGCAAGGTCGTTCTCGGTCACAACTTCAAGCAGTTCGGCATTCACGAAGCCGACATCAGTCTGCTGAGGTTCAACGCCACGTTCCTGGAATTGCATGCTGAGCTCTGCATACATCTCAGGGGTGGTGTACTCGCGGATGTCGTTCAGGTCCTTGCGGTCGTTGGCAGCCTGCAGGCGGATGAAAGACATTTTGGCGCTGCGCAGGAAGCTCTCCACCGGGAAGTCAGCCGGGATATTTGCGGGAGCGGGCAGAGTGCTATCGACAACAGGTGAAGCAGGAGCAGGGGCAGATGCAGCAGATGGGTAAGAGCTGCCACCAGTACCCGTAGCAGCGTATTGCATCGCCGGCTGCTGCCTCTTGCGCAACATCGAGAACAGGAAGAAGGCGCCAACTGCCAGTAACAGCATCATCAGCAGCATGCCCATGCCTTCACCCAGCCCGAGATGAGAGAACAGCGCTGCCAGCCCCAGGCCGGCGGCGATACCAGCCAGTGGCCCCAGCCATTTGTTGCCTTGCTTGGCAGGCGAACCTGCCGTTTGGGCGGGAGCAGCCTGGGTCGGTGCGGGCGCAGCCTGTTTCTGCGGCGCGCTCATGGTGCGTTGCTTACCGATGTTGAGGCCGCCACCGAGACGCTTTGCTTCGGCGTTGTTAGCGATCAGTGTAAAACTGGTAAGAAACAGAGTCAGGGCAACAGCGAAACGTTTCATGTACATCCTTAAATAAAAGATACAAACTGGGCGCGCAGTATACCGCAGGAAATGACGAAATCAGAACGAAGGGGAGTGCTCGAAAGTCAGCATTTCCCCATGGCAAGGATGGTGAAAGCGCAACATGCAGGCATGCAACAACAGGCGAGCAGCGCTATGTTCATCGCCATACAAGGCATCACCTAGAATAGGATTTCCGACACTTGCCAGGTGCAGACGCAACTGGTGGCTGCGGCCGGTTACCGGCTCCAGTTCGACGCGCGAGCGATCACCCTCCATTTTCAGCAGGCGGTATCGCGTGAGCGAGTGCTTGCCATGCTCGGGGTCGATACGCTGCAGCGGGCGGTTAGGCCAGTCAGGGGCGATGGGCAGATTGATCTCGCCTTGGGGATAATCCAGTTTGCCTGCGCACACAGCGATGTAACGTTTATCAATCTTGCGATGCTGAAACAGCATCGACAACTTGCGTTGCATCTCAGAACCGCGCGCGAACAACATCAAACCGGACGTCGCCATATCCAGACGATGGACGATAAGCGCATCGGGAAAAAGAGAACGCACTCTTTCCGACAGGCAATCCTGCTTATCCGGCCCGCGTCCGGGCACCGACAACAATCCGGCAGGTTTGACGGCTACCAGCAGATAGTCATCCGCGAACAGCAGTTCAGGGGCGGGGAAAATCAAGTGATGTCAGCCACCACGGGTGTGTGGTCGGAGGGGCGTTCAAGTTTGCGCGGTGCCTTGTCGATGTGGCAGCTGGAACATTGCAGTGCACCACTGATCAGGATGTGGTCGATGCGCATGCCCATGTTGCGCCTGAAGGCCATCATGCGATAGTCCCACCAGGAATAGAGCTTTTCACCGTCTTCGAACAGGCGGAAGGCATCGCGCAGACCAAGACCGATCAGGTTCAGGAATGCAGTACGTTCCGGCTCGCTGCACAGTACCTTGTCCTGCCAGGCGACCGGATCGTACACATCGCGATCGTCGGGGGCGATGTTGTAGTCCCCGAGCAAGGCCAACTTGGGATATTTCTGCAACTCGGTCTTCAGCCAGGCTTGCAGAGCAGCCAGCCAGCGCAGCTTGTATGCATATTTGTCGGAGCCGACTTCCTGCCCGTTGGGGATGTAGACACAAATGACGCGCACGTCATCGATAGTCGCTGCAATCACGCGCTTCTGTTCATCTTCGAAATCGGGGATGCCATACTGCACATCGCCGATCGCATCACGACTGATGATGGCGACGCCGTTGTAAGTCTTCTGGCCGCTGAAAACACAGTGATAGCCAGCCGCCTCGATCTCGACCAAGGGAAAGTTCTTGTCTTCGCTCTTGGTCTCTTGCAGGCAGACCACATCCACAGGGTTTGCTGCCAGCCAATCCAGCAGATGCGGTAACCGCACCTTGAGTGAATTGACGTTCCAAGTGGCGATCTTCATTGTGCAGGCTGCATAGTGCGCGGACGGTAGGGGCCCGACTTGGGATACCCGGCAAAATCCAGTTCCTTGTTCCAGGCGGAAGCAAGGAATCCTTTAAGCCGGGTCTTGCCGATAGTAATGGCGGGAATCTCCAGACCACCATTTGCTTTACGGTAAGCCTCAATTTTTTCGGCAGAGTCGAGATTGTGTTCGCTGTAGGGGATGCCGCGCTTATGCAGGAAAGCCTGGGCCTCGCTGCAGGGGGCGCCGCAATCAGTCGCAACATACAGTGTCACGGGATACAGTTTCTGGGCACGTTGCGTCTCATAGGACAGGCTGTCATCCGGGGTCGGCGTGACACCCAGCTTCAGTTTCTCGACATCATCAGAACCCGGCTTCGGCCTGTCACCGTAGTGCACCTTGCCCTGGCTGTCGACGGAGCGATATAACTCTGCCTGCGCATTGCCTGCCAGCAGGCTGAAAGCGAATAAGAGCATGAAAGTACCCATGACAGTACGCATGACAGCCTCCTGTTATCAGCTTTCCACCAGACCATTATGCCGCAGCAGCGCGTCGATGGAAGGTGCTCGACCGCGGAAGGCGGTGAACGAATGCATCGCCGGACGTGCACCGCCGATAGACAGGATCTCGCTGCGGAACTTCGCGCCGATCTCTGGATTGAGTACACCGTGCTCTTCGAACAGACTGTAGGCGTCTGCCGAAAGCACCTCCGCCCACTTGTAGCTGTAGTAACCCGCTGCATAACCGCCAGAGAAAATGTGCGAGAAGCTTTGTGGAAAGCGGTTGAACTCGGGCGGGATCAGCACCGCGACTTCCGCGCGAACCTCGTCCAACAACTGCAAAATCGATTTACCTTCGCCTGGCTGGAAGTTGCTGTGCATCAGCATGTCGAACAGCGCAAACTCGATCTGGCGCAGGGTGGCCAGACCGCTCTGGAAGTTTTTCGCGGCCAGCATCTTGTCGTATAGCGCGCGTGGCAACGGCTCGCCGTTGTCCACATGACGCGTCATGTTCTGCAGCACATCCCATTCCCAGCAGAAGTTCTCCATGAACTGGCTGGGCAGCTCCACCGCATCCCATTCCACACCGTTGATACCGGACACGCCGAGTTCTTCCACTTCGGTCAGCAGATGGTGCAAACCGTGGCCGAACTCGTGGAACAGCGTGTTCACCTCATCGTGTGTGAACAGTGCAGGCTTGCCGCCGACCGGCGCGGAGAAATTGCAGTTCATGTAGGCGACCGGGGTCTGGATCTTGCCACCGGCCAAGCGGCGGCGTGTGATCACATCGTCCATCCATGCGCCACCGCGCTTGCTGTTGCGCGCATACAGATCGAAATAGAACTGACCGACCAGATCACCCCGGTCGTCGCAAATATTGAAGAAGCGCACCGTCTCGTGCCATACCGGCGCAGTGGCAGCCTTGATGTTCAGGCCGTACAGCGTCTCTACTAGCTTGAACAGGCCGGATAGCACAGCATCTTCTGGGAAGTACTGTTTGACCTCCTGTTCCGAAAAGGCATAGCGTTGCTCGCGCAGTTTTTCGCTGGCGTAGGCCACATCCCATGAATGCAATTCAGCAAGCCCCAATTCCTTGCAGGCGAACGCGCGCAGTTCGGTCAGGTCCTTTTCGGCGAAGGGACGTGCACGTTGTGCCAGTTCGCGCATAAAGTCAGCTACCTGTTGCGGTGTCTCAGCCATCTTGGCGGCCAGCGACAGCTCACCGTAATTGGCGAAGCCGAGCAGTTCAGCCTCTTCCGCACGTAGCGCGACGATCTCATCCATCAGCGGCGTGTTGTCCCAGTCGCTCTTGCCGAATTCGGACGCGCGCGTGGCATAGGCACGGTAAACCTTCTCGCGCAGTTCGCGGTTGTCGGCGAATTGCATCACCGGCAAATAAGAGGGTGCCTTCAAGGTGAACAGCCAGCCGGTCTTGCCTGCGGTTTCGGCTGTTTCGCGTGCAGTCTGCAACACATCTTCCGGCAGCCCGGTCAGTTCGCCCCGCTGCTCGACCAGCAAAGTGAAATCATTGGTGGCATCCAGCAGATTGTCCGAGAAGCGCGAAGAGAGTTCACTCAAGCGCTCCTGCACCTGCATGTAGCGTGCTTTCTTGTCCTCGGGCAGCTCGGCACCGCCCAAGCGGAAATCACGCAACTCGTTCTCGATGACCTGCTTGCGCGCCGGGCTCAAGGTGTCGAATTCGGCACTGGCACGCAAAGCCTTGAACTTCTCGAACAGCGCCTGGTTCTGGCCGAGCTCCGCGTAATACTGGGTGATCTTGGGCAGGGTCGTGTTATAGGCATCGCGCAGTTCGGGGGAGTTCATCACCGCGTTGAGGTGACCCACCGGACCCCAGGCGCGCGACAGGCGTTCGTTGGCATCTTCCATGGGGCGCACGAAAGCATCCCAGGTCGGCGGCACAGCATCGGACAACTGGCGCGCATTCAACGCGCGGTTCTCGTCCAGCAACTGTTCGATGGCGGGCGCGACATGCTCGGGCTTGATCTCGGCGAAGCGCGGCAGACCGGATTGGTCGAGTAAAGGATTAGTCATGTTGTTCACGTAAAGAATGGCGCACCTGAAAGGGCGCGCCTATTGTTGAAATACGAGCTGCCCGTCCAGCAGGGTGTAGCGCACTTTGCCCTGCATCTCATAACCGTTGAAAGGCGTGTTCTTGCCCTGGCTGCGAAGCGCGGCAGGTTCGACGCGCCAGCGTGCAGCGGGATCAAAGATGCAGATGTCTGCATGTGCGCCCAGCGACAGGTGGCCCATCTTTTGTCCGAGCAGTTGTGCTGGGTTGATAGTGATGCGAGACAAGGCATGCAGCAACGGCACCTGTTCCTGTTCGGCCCACTTCAGCACCAATGTCAGAAGCAGCTCAAGGCCGGTCGCACCTGCTTCAGCCTCGGCAAATGGCAACAGTTTGGCATCGTCATCCACGGGTGAATGGTTGGAGCAGATGGCATCGATGGTGCCGTCCAGCAGGCCGTCACGTAAGGCTGCACGGTCGCGCTGGCTACGCAGTGGCGGCATCAGGTGACAGTTCGCATCGAAGAATCCGATATCCATCTCGGTCAGATGCACATGGTTCATAGACACGTCACAAGTGACGTTCAGACCTTCCTGCTTGGCAGAGCGGATCATGCCGACACCCGCTGCGCTGGAGACGCGGCAGATATGCAGCGTGACGCCGGTCTCGCGTGCCAGATGCAGTGCCGTGGACAGGGCGATGGTCTCGGCGATCACCGCGATCGGCGGCAATCCGAGGCGGGTAGCGACCTCGCCATCGTGAGCCACGCCATTCTTGGCAAGAAAGCTGTCCTGCGGGCGCAGCCAGACGCGATAGCCGAAAGTGGCGGCATACTGCATGGCGCGCATCAGCACGCGGGTATCGGTCAGCGGCGCATCGGCCTGGCTGAAAGCCTTGCAGCCGGCCTCGGTCAGTTCAACCATCTCGGTCAGTTCCTCACCCTTCAAACCGTAGGTCAAGGCCCCCACCGGGAACACGCGGCACTGGTTGAGGGCACGGGCGCGGTGCTTCAGCATCTCGACCAGCCCCGGTTCGTCCAGCGGCGGGTCGGTGTCGGGCGGGCAGGCCAGCGAAGTGACGCCGCCGGCGACGGCGGCGTTCATCTCCGATTCCAGCGTGGCACGGTATTCATAGCCAGGCTCGCGCAGGCGTGCAGCCACATCCACCAGGCCAGGCATCACGATCATGCCGGCGGCATCGATCACCTGTTCGGCGACGAATCCTTTCGGTGCTGTGCCGATAGCCGCGATGCGGCGGTCGACGATATAGAGGTCCTGTTGCGCATCCAGCTGGTTCCTGGGGTCGATCAGGCGCCCGTTTTTGATATGGATATTCATGGTCAATTCCCCGCCAGCATGCTCATCACCGCCATACGTACTGCGATGCCGAAAGTCACCTGCGGCAGGATCACCGCGTGCGATCCGTCCGCCACACTGGAGTCGATCTCTACGCCGCGGTTCATCGGGCCAGGGTGCATCACGATGGCATCATCTTTGGCCAGCGCCAGTCGTTCCTGGGTCAGTCCGTAGTATTTGAAATATTCCTGTGCCGAGGGCAGCAGCGCTCCCTGCATGCGCTCATTCTGCAGGCGCAGCATCATCACCACGTCCACGCCCTTTAGCCCTTCTTCCATGTCGTGGAAGACGCGTACGCCCAACTTGTCGACATGGGTCGGCAGCAAGGTCTTTGGCGCAACCACGCGCACTTCCGGCACGCCCAGCGTGGTCAGCGCATGGATCTGCGAACGCGCCACACGCGAATGCAGCACATCGCCGACGATGGCGACCGTCAGGTTGTGGAACTCCTTCTTGTAGTGGCGGATGGTGAACATGTCCAACAGCGCCTGCGTCGGGTGGGCATGGCGACCGTCACCGGCGTTGATCACGTGGATGCTGGGTGCCACATGACTGGCGATCAGGTGTGCCGCCCCGCTGGTGGAATGGCGCACCACGAACATGTCGGCGTGCATCGCGCACAGGTTGTCCACAGTATCGAGCAGAGTCTCGCCCTTGCTGGTGGAAGAGGAGCCGATGTTAAGGTTGACCACATCGGCCGACAGGCGTTTCGCGGCGATCTCAAAGGTGGTGCGTGTGCGGGTGCTGTTCTCGAAGAAGATGTTGAATACCGACTTGCCGTGCAGCAGCGGTACCTTGCGGATCTCGCTGCCGCCGTTGGGGTTCACGAACTCTCCGGCACGATCGAGAATATCGCGCAGGATGCGCGCGGGCAGACCTTCGGTGGTCAACAGATGCTGCAGTTCACCGTTCTTGTTCAATTGGGGGTTATTCATGCATGGATCCCTGCGCTGGGTTCATCGAAATACGCTTGCAGTATCTGTTGCGCGGCATACTGATCGATCAGGGATTTCTGCTTCCTGCCGTGTATCCCTTCATCATCCAGTGCTGAACTCGCGGCGGCGGAAGTATAACGCTCATCTACCAGCAAAGTAGGCAAATTGAAGCGTCCTTTGAGCCGGTTGGCGAAGCGGCGGCAGTGGGCCGTCATTTCGTGCGGCGTGCCGTCGTCATTGCAGGGCAGGCCGACAATTAGCGCAGCGGGCTGCCATTCCTTGATCAATGCGCCGATGGTGGAGAAACGAACTTCATTCTTCTCGTCGTTGATCGTGGTCAGCGGGCGGGCTGTAGCAGAGATTGTGTTGCCGAGTGCAATGCCGATGCGCCGCGTGCCGAAATCAAAAGCGAGCAGGGTGCCGGAAAAGGTAACAGGGACCACGCCCTCAGGCATGACCGGCTTCCTCGGAAAGCGTGGCGTAGTCAACACCGAGCAAGGCCATGGCGGCAGGCAGGCGTTCTTCGGCAGGCAGGTCGAACAGGATATGTTCGGTAGCGGGTACCGATAGCCAGGCATTGTCGGCGATCTCCTGCTCCAACTGGCCTTCCGACCAGCCGGCATAACCCAGCGTGATCAGCAGATGCTTGGGGCCTTTGCCTTCACCGACGGCTTGCAGGATGTCTTTGGAGGTTGTGAGACTGACCTGATCATTCACTTTCAAAGTTGATTGCCACTCTTCACCCGTGTCATGCAACACGAAGCCTCGGTCGGTCTGTACCGGGCCGCCGAAATGCACCGGCATATCCTCCAGTTCGGACTGGTTCAGCGGCATATTGATCTGGGCGAACAGCTCACTCAAGGTCAGGCTGATCGGGCGATTCACCACGATGCCCATTGCGCCCTCGTCATTGTGTTCGCACACATATGTGAGCGATTTGGCGAAGAAGGGATCGGTCATAGCCGGCATGGCTATCAGGAAGTGATTGGTGAGGTCGATATCAGACATGGCGGCATTGTAGCTTTTGCCGCCAGCCTTCACAAATCAGGGCGCGCCTGATCAACTGCCGGTGAGACGTGCGATATGGCCGAGCAATTCCTCTTCCTGGAAGGGTTTTCCAAGGTACTCGTTCACACCCAGCTCCAGCGCATAGTTGCGGTGTTTGTCTGCCGTGCGTGAAGTGATCATGATGACGGGTAGTGCCCTGGTCTTGCTGTCCTGACGCAGACGCTTGGCCAGCTCGAAACCATCCATGCGAGGCATCTCGATATCCAGCAGCATCACGTCCGGCGAGATCTCCATCAGCTGTTCCAGCGCATCCACACCATCCTTCGCGGTGACGGTCAGATAGCCGTTGCGCTCGAGCAGACGGGTAGTGATTTTGCGCACAGTCAGTGAATCGTCGACCACCATCACCAGTGGCTTGGTATGCACAGCTTCTGTCACGACCTTCTTGGCGATCTTGCGCGTCACTGCGATGCGCTGCGTGAAAGCCACCGGATTGATGATGAGGATCACCCTACCGTCGCCGGAAACTGTCGCGCCGGCAATGCCGGGCAGACGTGCCAGCTGTGGGCCGATGTTCTTCACCACCACTTCCTGATTGCCGAGCAGACCGTCCACATGTAGTGCGATACGCTGTTCACCGCTGCGTAGCAGCAGCACCGGGTTGTGCGGCTGAGTGGCGATCTCTGCCTGGTCGTCGCCGAGCACGCGAGGCAGATAGAACAGCTGATAACGCCTGCCCTGCCAATCGACGTATTGCTGTTCGTACAGCGCAGACAGTTCGCCGGGCTTGAGCTGTTGCACGTGCTCCACCATGGTTGATGGCAGCGCGTAGACAGATTGTGCTGCACGTACCATCAAGGTACGTGTCACGGCCAAGGTCAGTGGCAGGTGGATGGTGAAGTGTGCGCCACGTCCGGGTGTTGAGGCGACGTCGACGCGGCCACCCAAGGCGGAGATTTCACTGCGCACAACGTCCAGACCGACACCGCGCCCGGCGATCTCGGTCACTTCACCGGCGGTGGAAAGTCCGGCGGTGAAGATCAACTGCATCAATTGCTCGTCGCTGATGTTCTCATCTGCGGTGATGAGGCCGCTGTCCAGTGACTTTTGTCGAATGCGGGCCAAATCGAGACCTTTTCCATCATCCGCCAGATCGAATACAACCTCGTTGCTTTCCTGACGCAGAGAGAAGCGGATTTCGCCGATCGCAGGCTTGCCGCTTGCAGTACGCTGTTCAGGTGTTTCCATGCCGTGCGCGATGGCATTACGCAGCAGGTGTTCGAACGGTGCGGTCATCTTCTCCAGCACACTGCGGTCGAGCTCGATCTCGGTGCCGGACAGCTCCAGATTGGTGCGCTTGTCCAGCTCCTTGCCGGTCTGGCGTACGATGCGATACAGACGTTCAGTGATGCTGCCGAAGGGAACCATACGGATCCCCATCAGGCCTTGCTGCAGATCGCGGTTGAGCTGGGCCTGCGCGTTCAGTGCAGCGGAGGTTTCGTCCAGATTCTTGAGCAGGGACTGCTGTATGGTCTGCACGTCGTGCACGCTCTCGTTCATGAAGCGAGTCAGTTCCTGGAAGCGTGTGAAACGGTCGAACTCAAGCGGGTCGAATTGCTGCTCAACTTCGCCGCTGACGGAGACTCGAGCCTGCATCTGGCCCTCGGCCTGGATCTCGATCTCACGTAATTGCTTGCGCAGCCGGTTCACGCTGTCGGTCAGTTCCAGCACGCTGGTGCGGAATTCGCGCAGTTCAGCTTCGGCACGTGAACGCGCCACGCTGACTTCGCCGGCCTCGTTGACCAGTTTATCCACAACGTCGGATCGTACGCGTAGCAGTGCGGACTGCATCGCGCGCTCGGCGCCGATATCCAATGCGGCACTAGGCGCTGGGGTTGCGGGTGCCGTTGTGCTGGCAGATTCGGTTTGTTCTGCGGCAGCGGGTGTAGGCTCGAACGGCGGGGGTTGGGTCAACTGCTCGATGGCGTGCGCGATACGGTCGAGATAGTTGTCCATCTCGTTCCATAAGGACTCGTCCAGCGCGTTTTGTGCAATCGCCTTACCGACGCGGTCCTCGACCCGGTGGGTCAACTCACCCAGACGCATGGCACCCGCCATGCGCGCGCTGCCCTTGAGTGTGTGCAGGCTACGCTGCAGATTGCGTCCCTGCTGTGCATCACTTGGTTTCTCTCGCCATGCGCGCAGGGTGCTGCCGATTTGTGGATAGAGCTCGTGCGCTTCCTCCAGGAAGATGGGAAGCAATTGCTCGTCCACCTCGTCGTGGACGGTACGTTGGTGTTGCACAACTCGAACAGGCGTAGTGTGCTCTTCCTGAGCTTCCAGAGCCACTTCAGTTTCTGTTTCCAGTGCCACTTCTGGTGGCGAAATTTGCGACTCAGGAGTAACCGCTTCGTGCGCAGCTGCAATTTTGAGTGCTTCTTCGCTAGCTGCCTGCTCAGGTTCCTGAG
The DNA here is from genome assembly GCA_018819205.1 of Gammaproteobacteria bacterium. Classification (GTDB taxonomy): domain Bacteria; phylum Pseudomonadota; class Gammaproteobacteria; order Burkholderiales; family Gallionellaceae; genus Sideroxyarcus. The sequence continues at coordinate 8,421 of JAHJQE010000038.1, read as the reverse complement.
CTTCCAGTTCCACTTCTGGTGGCGAAATTTGCGGCTCTGGAGCAACTGCTTCGGGCGCAGCTGCAAAATCGAGGACTTCTTCGCTAGCTGCTTGCTCAGGTTTCTGAGGGACTTCTGAGCCACCTGAAACTTTGTCGGCCTGCAGGCGTGCGATCAGCTCGGTTTGGTCTGACGGCGAGTTCCGTTCGCGTACGCCATGGCAGAGCTCATCCAGCCGGGTGATGACATCGTCCAGCAATACCAACTGCGGTGTGCCGACGGCGCCTGCCTTGTCAATACGCGGTTCCAGCCACATCTCCAGTGTGTAGGCGAGTTCGGCAATGGGCAAGAAACCCATGGTGCGATTGACACCGGCCAGCGTGTGGGCGGCGCGCATGAAATCGTAGCCGACGACAGGTTTGGACGACTCCTGCACGCTATCAAAGCATGTGCGCAGGGACTTCACATGCTCCAGCGCTTCTTCTGAAGCGATGTTGAACAGCATCGGCGACATGCTGACGTTGCCGATGATAATCGGCCTTTCTTCCTCTGGTTCTGGTTCCGGTTCAGCTTCTGCAGGCGCTGCGGGTACGGCTTCCGGCTCGGCTACATCCTCGATCTCAGGTGTAACTGGTTGTGGCACCGGTTTATCGTGCTCAATGCAATCTGCCAGCGTTAGCAGACTGGAAGTGTCGATCTGGGCGGTAGTACTGCCGCTCTTCAGCATGTCGATCCAGTGCTGGAACAATACTTCCGCATCGCCGACCAGGTCGAGCAGCTCGGGGGTGGCAGGTTGGTCCGAGGCGAGCCATTTGTTCATGGCGCGTTCGACCGCCCATGCGATCTCGCCCAGTTCGGTCAGGCCGACCATGCGGCCACTGCCCTTGAGTGTATGGAAGGCACGGCGCATGGTGACCCACGGCTCGCGACTGTCCAGATGCAGGCGGGAGATTTCCAGATTGGCGCGCAAAGTCTCCATCACTTCCTGCGCTTCTTCCAGGAATACTTCCAGCAGTTCGGCGTCTTCGTCACCCGAGCGGATACTCACCACCGCTGCAGAAGCCTCTTCTTCAGCAGACACTGTGAGGGCCTGCGCGTGACCGGCAGTGGCTTCAGCCAGGTCGCGCATGACATCGTTCAGCGACATCGGATCAGGTTTTTGTCCCAAGGACAGCCCGTGGACATAGTCGTCCATGACGCTGATGGAGGTCGCGACGGCGCGCATCTCGGCAGCGGAAGGGGTGTCGCCCTGATGGTAGCGCTCGGTGATCTGGCGCAGGCTGATCAGCAAGTGCTCGGCGAGATCCAGCGACAGGATGTGCAAGCCTCCTTGTACCTGGCTCAGCAAGCGGTTGACTTGCAATAGCTCAGCCCGCTTGGCTGCATTGCCGAAGAAGGCATTCAGCGTCTGTTCGATCTGCTGCAGGTTGTTCTGCATCTCAGTCGCCAGCAGCCCCATGACATCGCGCTGCTCCATCTCGCAATAAAGTGCTACCAAGCTGGCCAGTTTGCTTTGGTCTTCGGGCTGTTTCAGCAATGATTCATGCAAACGCGAGGTGAGCAGGCGCGCCTGCTCGTGGAAGCCGCTGCCCAGATGCTGGTAGTGATCGATGCCGCTATCCAGCAGCAGCAAAGCCATCGCCATATCCATCGAGATGATCTGTGCATGTTCCGGATTCTCAACGTGCTGAGCCGTGGTGTGGATCTGTTTGCACAGGAACTGCAGGGTGTTGCGATCCAGCTGTTCCGACATGGCATGCAGCTGCTCCGAAATGGCGGCGAAGCTGGTGCAGGATTCGCGATCATTCAGCACACACTGTTCCCATGCTTCGTCTGCCGCGTTTAGCTGCGAGCGCATTTTTTCCAGCAATTCCAATGTCTCGCCAGGCGGCAGCGGTGGGGCTTCAGGCAGGTAGTTATCCAGATCGAACACACGTTTGATCTGCTCGACTGTTTCATCCACAGTATGGCTACGCGCGACCAGATAGAGCATCTCGCTGATCGCACCGACTTTGTCGAACTCGCTGTCGTCCAATAGGGCACGCATGCCTTGGTCGATGCGGCTGAACGACTTTTTGACGTTCAATTCGGGTGGCACGCCTTCCAGCAAGATACAACTCAAGAGTCCCTGCGCTACCCACCAGAAGCCTCGTTCATCCCCTGTCACGCAATCTGCGACGGCTTTAACAGCTGCCGTCATGGCACGCAAGGCATCATCTGCTTCATCGCGGCGCAACCACTTGAGCAGGGCCTGCTGGAAGTGCATGCGCGCCTGCTTGATACGTGCAGGCGGATTGTCAGGCAAAGCACCGGCCAGTATTTCAGGCGGCAAATCCACGTTCAGAGCGGGGAAAAACAGGTCGACTTCGAATGCGATATCCAAGCCGCGCACTTGATGCAATTCCTGGTATTCCGGGAACAGTCGCAGGGCGGCATTGGCAGCGCCGGCGGAAAGTGCATCCAGATAATGGGTCAGGCCGAACAAGGCATGACGCAGCGCATCCTGGTGCATCACCGTAGCGTTTTCCGGATGCTCTGAAAGTTCTTGTATCAGGGTTTCCAGTTCGCCGCAGAACACCACCAGGCCATGCAGTTGCAGCATCTGCAACACGCCGCGCAAACGGTGCAGCTCGGCCAGTGCGGCATCCAGCGGGTGCTTGCCTCCGGTGGAGAAGAACTGTTCCAGTTCGCGGATGATGGTGGCCAGCGAGCTGTCCAGCTCGGACTTGACCGACGACAGCAGCAAGGGATTGAACTCGGGAGTCACTAAATTATTGTGCCGTGATTAGAGTTTGAAACCGGAGACGGAGCCGCTCAGTTCCTTCGCCAGGCCTTCCAGCTGGTTGACCGAAGCACTGGTGAGCTGGGTACCCTTGGAGGTCTGTTCCGAGATGCTCAGAATGTCAGCCATCACTGCCGCCACTTCCTGGGCCATGTCAGTCTGCACCTGAGTGGATACCGAGATACTGTTCACAAGGTCAGTCAGTTCACGCGTTGCCTGTTCAATCTCCTGCAAGGAATGGCCGGCGTCGTCAGCAAGCTGCGCACCCTCGACCACACCCTGAGTACTCTTTTCCATCGCGGTCACCGCATCCTGGGTGTCGCCCTGAATCGTCTTCACCAGCAAACCGATCTGCTTGGTCGCCTCACCGGAACGTTCGGCAAGGCGCTGCACTTCTTCCGCAACCACCGCGAAGCCGCGTCCTGCCTCACCGGCCGAAGCTGCCTGAATGGCGGCGTTCAACGCCAGCACGTTGGTCTGCTCGGTAATGTCCGAGATCAAGTCCACGATCTCGCCGATCTCCTGAGAACTTTCGCCAAGTCGTTTGATGCGCTTGGAGGTCTCCTGGATCTGCTCGCGGATACCATCCATACCTTCAACCGAAGTCTGCACCGCCTTGGCACCTTGCTCAGTCACTTGCAAGGTGCGGGCAGCAACCTGCGAAGCCTGTGCCGCACTGCTGTCGACCTCCTGAATGGAGCGAGTCATCAGTTCAACCGCGCTACCCGCATCACGGATCTCATCAGCCTGTTTACTAGCAGCGCTCAACAAACCCTTGGTGACGGTACCTGCATCGGTGGTGGCTTTGTTCACCTGCTCGGAGGCGGTAATGACACGCGCAACCAGCTTGCGCAGTTCGTCCGTGGTGTAGTTGATCGAGTCGGCGATGGCGCCGGTGATGTCTTCCGAGACGGTGGCCTTGGCGGTCAGGTCGCCGTCGGCCAGGTCGGACAATTCGTTCATCAAGCGCAGAATCGCCTGCTGGTTCTGACGGTTGATACGTGCAGAATCTTGTTCACGGCGCTGCGATTCGTCCAGATAGATCTTGGACAGTAGCATCAGCAACAGCAGCAACATGCCACCAGAAATGGCCACCAGGAAAGTGGTGATACGATTCGCGCCTGACTGTTCATAGTCCTTCAGCAGGTTCTGCATCAGCGCCTGCATGCGCTCGTCTTCACCTAGCAGCTGCTGCGCTGCCTGACGCGAACTGAGCAGAATGCTCTGGTTGGAGATGATGAAGCCCACCACGTTCTGGTAGCCGTCGAACTCCTCAGCAAGCTCCAGCACGTCACTGTCGGTTTGAGGCAGTTCGTTGAACAGGGCGCGCGCCGCCTGCATCTTGTTGGGCAAGGTAGCCAGAATGTCGATGGATGAAGAGGTCTGAACGGTCTGTACCGCACCCACGATCTGTTCGAGCAACAGTTGCAGACGGAACGCCTTCGGACTGTACACCGGGGGGGCGCGCAAGGCGATCACCTCGGCGCGATGCAACATATCGCGTTGCAGCGAAGCGCCGCGTTCCAGAGTCACCAGCAATGGGCGGCCCTCTTCCACCTGATTAAGCAGCAGTTCCTGGCGTTGCCATTTTTGCAGCAGTATATCCAGAGAACCGCGCGCCAAACCAGTCGTGGCAGGCAGGTCTTCACTACCCTGATCCAGGCTGTTAAGAGTGGCGGTGAACTCAGCACGTGTATTGAGCAGCGCATCGAAAGCGTCGTTTTCACCCGAGATACTGGCGACCTCAGCATGCTTGGCCAGTTGCAGTGCCAGCAGTTGCAGTTTGGAAGCTTGCGCGACAAAACGCGAGGTTTCGCCCGAGGTGCGGGTATCCTGATAGGTGGATACGGCTGCGATGACGAGGAAGACCATCAGCAAAAAACCAAGGATGCGCAGCTGTCGATCAAACGACTGATTGCTGAACCATGGAATGCGGATGAAGCTCGAAGCTTTCTGCGAAGTGTCTTTATACTTGGCGAGCGCGGTAGAGGATTTTGCGAACGGTAACTTGAAAGCCATTTGTTATTCTCCCTGTGCGATGGGGTTCATTCCCCGATCTGCAAAAACTCTGGTTGTGACAGCAGTTGATAGATGTCCAGCTTGTGCCATATCTGCCCGCTGGGATCCTGATAGGTTATCGAACCGTGCGCATCGTTTTGCGTCCAGTCCTCTGTGTTGCGCAGACCCAGTACGCGCGACACCAGCAGACCGGCGTTGAAGGCGAAGCGCTGACCCAGCAGCATCACGCGGTTGTGCGCGTCGCGGGTGGTCGCTTCCTGCCGCGTGTAGGTGTTCAGGTCGATGATGCTGTACAAATTACCGCGGACATTGGCGACACCGCAGTACCAGCTCTTGGTCAGCGGCACCGGCGTGAGCACCGGCATCGGCATGACTTCACTGATGTCGGTCATGTCCACCAGCCAGTACTCCTGCCCCAGCTGGATGCCCAGCGTGGACTGGCGGCTGTCACCTGCGGTCTGAGCCTGAAGGCGATCCAGCACTTGCTGCTGGAATTCGCGCAGGTTGAAACGCTTCGACATGGCCTAGGGAGTCAACCGAGTGCGGCGATCTTGCCGAGCAGCTCTTCGGCGCTGATCGGCTTGGTGATGTAATCCTTGGCGCCCTGACGTATGCCCCACAACTTGTCGGTCTCCTGTCCCTTGGTGGTGCAGATGATGACAGGGATGTGTTTGGTCGCTTCGTCGTGCGTGATTGCGCGCGTCGCCTGGAACCCGTTAAGGCCGGGCATCACGACATCCATCAGGATCAGGTCGGGCATGTCTGTCTTGGAATTCGCCACGGCCTGTTCGCCGCTCTCGGCGTACACCACCTGGAAGCCATTCTTGCCAAGGATATCCCCCAGCACATGGCGTTCGGTTGCTGAGTCGTCCACTACCATTACTTTGTTAATTGCCATAATCCACATCCTCGTATTGTTGCGTATGTGCGATGACCGCTTCGATCAAGCTCTTCTTGCTGAAAGGTTTGGTCAGATACTGGTCGGAACCTACCAGTTTGCCGCGGGCACGGTCGAAAAGCGTGTCCTTGCTGGTCAGCATCACAACCGGTACATCCTTGAAGTCGCGGTGGTTTTTGATGAGTGCGCAGGTCTGGTAGCCATCCAGGCGCGGCATCATGACATCGACGAAAATGATATCTGGCTTGTGATCGACCACCTTCGACAAGCCATCGAAGCCGTCTTCGGCCAGCACCACCTTGGCACCTGCTTGTGTCAGGAATATCTCGCCGCTGCGCCGTATGGTGTTGCTATCGTCGATCAGTAATACGCTGATTCCAGCCAGACTATCGCTCATGCTGTCCACCTAGTTAATTGGAATGGTCACCCACCTGTCTCATCGCCACCGCGATATGGACGAATCCTACCGCATTTGTCTACATAGGCTCAACGTGTTTATCTGCGCCAGAACTGCGGCGTGAACAGGATTAGCACGGTGAAGATCTCCAGTCGCCCTACCAGCATGCCGAAAGCGCAGGCCCAAGTCTGGAAATCGGTCAGCCCCTGGAAGTTGGAAGCCGGACCGACCGCGCCCAAGCCGGGGCCGATGTTGTTGACCATAGACAGCGCGGCGGTGAAGCCGGTGATGAAATCCATGCCGCTGATGAACAGCACGAAGGCCAGCGTGGCGATAGTCATGAAATACAGGAAGATGAAGCCCAGCACCGCGAACACGATGTTGTTTGCGATCACATGGCCGCCGATCTTCATCGGGTTGATGACGGCCGGATGCAGCAGCTTGAGGAATTCGCGACCGGCTTGTTTGACCAGCACCAGCGTGCGGATCATCTTGATGCCGCCGCCGGTGGAGCCTGAGTTGGCGCAGATACAACCAAGGAAGAACATCCACATCGGTGCGAAGATAGGCCATTGCGCGAAATCCACGCTGGCGTAGCCGCTGTCGGTGGCGATCGAGACCAGGTTGAAACTGGCGTGGCGCAACGCAGTCAGGAAGTCGGGATACACCCCTTGCCACCACAGGAATAGCGCAATGCCGACACAACTGGCCAGAATCAGGCTGATGGAGGATACCGCCTCCGCATCCCGCAGATAGGTGCGCAGCGAACGCGCGCGCCAAGTCAGAAAATGGGTGGCGAAGCTGATCACAGCGAACAGCATGAACACGATCAGGATGAATTCGATCAGCGGCGAATCGAAGTAGGCGATGCTGGCATCGTGCGTGGAGAAACCGCCCAGCCCCATTGCCGAGAAGCCGTGGCACACCGCATCCAGCCAGTTCATGCCCGCCCATTTCAGCGCGCCTATACATGCCAGCGTGATGGCGACATAGATGATCCACAAATTGCGCGCGGTATCAGCGATGCGCGGTGTCAGGGCGTTGTCCTTCATCGGCCCCGGTGTCTCGGCCTTGAACAGTTGACGTCCACCGATGCCCAGCAGCGGCAGCACTGCCACCGCGAGCACGATCACGCCCAATCCGCCCAGCCACTGTAACTCATGGCGCCACACGTTGATTGCCGGTGGCAGATTGTCCAGACCGGTCAGTACCGTGGCACCGGTGGTAGTCATCGCCGACATGGCCTCGAAGTAGGCGTCAGTGAATGTGAGACCCGGTATTGCCAGCAACAAAGGGATGGTGGCGAACAGGGGCATCGCAGTCCACATGGTCACGACCAGCAAATAGCCGTGGCGAATTGACAGCTCGCCCTTAAAGTGCCGGGTTGCCAGCCACATCAGGGATCCTGCACCGGCTGTCCACAGCATGGCAAGCAGGAAATCCAGCAGCAGGGTAGTGTCTTGGTAGATCAGCGCGGTGATGACCGGGAACAGATAAGTGAGGCTGAACATCACCAACAGCAAACCCAGCGCATGAAAAACCGTAAGGGCGCGACCCATCAGAAGAACCCGAGGCTGACCTGGAACAGTTTTTCGACCTTCTTCACCATCTTTTTGTCGATGACGAACACGATCACATGGTCTTCAGCTTCGATCACGGTGTCCCGATGGGCGACGATGACGTTACCGTTACGAACGATGGCGCCGATGGTGGCCCCCTTGGGCAGATCGATCGCGTCGATACGGCGGCCGACCACGCGCGATGAGTCATGGTCACCATGCGCGACCAGTTCCAGCGCTTCCGCTGCGCCACGCCTTAGCGAATGCACGGCAGCCACATCACCTTGGCGCACATAGGCCAACAACGAGCCGATGGTGACTTGGGCCGGCGACAGTGCGATGTCGATCTTGCCGCCTTGCAACAGATCGACATAGGCACTGCGGTTGATCAGGGCGATCACTTTGCTTGCACCGGCCTGCTTGGCCAGCAGGGCAGACATGATGTTGTTCTCATCATCGTTGGTCAGTGCGCAGAACACGTCTACATCGCCGATGTGCTCCTGCTGCATCAATTTTTCGTCAGTGCCATCCCCGTTCAGCACCAGCGTATGACTTAATTCGCTGGCCAGACGGGTGCAGGCTTTCTTGTTATGTTCGATCAGCTTCACCTGGTAATCGTTCTCGATCGCCTTGGCCAAACGGAAGCCGATGTTGCCGCCGCCCACGATGGCGACACGCTTCACCGGCTTGTCCATGCGGCGCAGCTCGTACAGTACATGGCGGATGTTCTCGGTGGCGGCGATGAAGAACACTTCATCGCCGTCTTCAACCACGGTCGTGCCTTCCG
>JAHJQE010000037.1 GCA_018819205.1 Gammaproteobacteria bacterium | reverse complement strand
TCATTGATCTGCGGTGTCACGCTCATCGTGAATCCGGTCGGTACGGTGATCGGGGTCGTGGTGTAGGTCGTGGTGGATGTGGTCTGGTTGGTCGTCGTGTCGGCCTTGATGGTGAAATACACCAGATTGTCGACCACGCGCAACATCGCTGTCTGGTTGTTCATCACGCTCAGTTTGGGGCTGGAGAGCACTTTAACGTCGCCGAATGAATCGAGCAGGGAGACCGCGCCGCTCAGGTTGCCCAACCTGGAAGTGGCGTTGTTGTACTGCAGGGTGAACATGTTGCCGGTGTTCGTGGCAGGCAGGCCGGCTGAACCGAGTTGTGTGAGCGTGAAGCCCTTGGCACCTGCTGCGAGGGCTGACCAGTTGATGCCCTGCTGGTAATTGCTGCTCAAGCGCACTTCAGCGATGGTGGCTTCGATCAATACCTGGCGCCGTGCGCTGCGCATCACCTGTGTGATGAACTCCTGGATCTTCTCGTGCTGTTTGCCCGTGGCGCGGACGGTGATGATGCCTGCCTCGGGATTGGGGATGACGGAAGCGGCTTCGCGGAACGTGCTGCGCCTTGTCACGGTGGAACCCTCGCCTTCGACAATCGCGGCGTTGTCTGGATCCGCGGTGGCCGCGTCCCCCTTCTTGCTTCCAGTTTTCTGCTGTTGCACGATCACTTCGCTGGAGCCTTGCGGCAGAATCTTGTCGGTTTCGCGCAGGATGTCGGTGATGTTCTTGACCAGCGTGTCCCAGAAGTGGTTCTTGGATGAGTTCTTGATCGAGAGCTGGGAGTTGTTGGCACCGCCCCCGCCGCCGGTGCCAGTGGACGAACCGCCAACCTGGGTCGTGTTGGAGATGCCGCCATCGGCATCGCGCGCCATGTTCACGTAGTCGATCTTGTAGCTCTTCAGGAAAGGCGAATCCGGCATTACGACCAGCAAATCGTCTTTCAGCTCGTAACGCATTTCCACTTGCTTGGAGATGCGGTCAAGGATCTGCGGCAGCGTCTGGTTGATGGCGTTGAGCGTGACTACGCCGTCGATCCCGCCATGGATGTCGATGTTGATCTTGGCATCACGTGCCAGTGCAAACAGTATTTCGCGGGCCGGGAGGTTGGTGACGACGACGCTGTAAGTCTCAACCTTTTTTGCGGATTTGGGAGGAGGGAGGACTACTGCTTGTTTGCTCAGTTGCGGGATGGTGCCGCTGCTGCGGGCGACGGTGTCCGGCGTTTGTTGTATGTGCAAATCGGACTGCTTGAGTGGCTTCGTACTACAAGCGGCCAGAAGCACGCCGGTAGCGCAAAGTAACACGTGATTGGACCTCATTCCCTGCCCCCCCATAGGTTTGAGTGCAAGGTAACCTAAAACACTTTGCCTCGCAACCGCTCGTGTGAGTTATATATTTTTTGTTTCATCAGCTTAAGGCGTGTTCTGATAGCTTTCCAGTAAGTGCAGGGTCGGTGCAAAAGCTTCCTGATAACGTTCTGGCAGTTCGGGAATGGCTGCACGTGCCTTGCTGCTGCTGGGGAAACTGCCATACAGCACGCGGAAAGCATCCTTGCCTTTCAGCTCGATGGGAATGATGAAGATATCCTCCAGCTTGCCCAGTTTACGGGCTCGGCGCAGGAATCCTTCCATGCGCTCGGGCTGTACTCTTTCGGTGTAGAACAGCTGGATGCTGGTGCTGCCCTGAGGCATTGCGTTCAGCATGGCTTCGGTGGCATCCAGTCTCTGCTGCAGCAGGCTGCGTGGCGAAATGCCGGACAGTTGTTTAAGTTTGATAGGGGGGCGAGCCTCAGCAATGCCGGGAGTATTTGCGGCGGGCTCGGTGGCGTTGACAGCCGAACTGGCGACAGTTTCCGCTGGCTGTGCTACTTCGGCTACAGCAGAGACGGCTTGCATCATAGCGACTTCTGCAGCAGGGGCGGCTGGCACAAGTGCTGCCTGGTTGGCAGGTTCGGGTGTTTCATGCATGCGCTCCTGATTCAGGAACCAGCTTGCGCCGGCAAGGATGGCGACGAACAAAACCAGCCCTCCTATTACCGAGAAGTAGCGGCGACCGTTCCAGCTGCGCATCGGCGTCATCTCGCTGTCGCGCAAGGCGGCCTGTACGTGGCGCTCTTCGATCTGGTGCGTGTTCTCCACAAAGGCTGCGAGCAATGATTTGTCGGCCAGGATGTTGACTCTGCGCATCAGCCCCTGCGAGGCTTTGCCGATGAGTTTTTCGGCGTGCGCGGAAAAGATATCCGGTCCCTTGTAGCCGGCTGCCCGCATGCGGAACATCAGATAGTCATGCACGATCTTGGGCGACAGCGGCAGGATGGTGAAGTGATGGACGATGCGATCCTTCAACTGGCGCATATTGGTCTGCGACAGTTTCTCGTCCAGTTCCGGCTGGCCGAACAATACGATCTGCAGCAGTTTGTGTTTGCCGACTTGCAGGTTGTAGAGCAGACGCAACTCTTCCAGTGTCTCCAGCGGCATGGCATGCGCTTCGTCCACCAGCACCACGACGCGTTCGCCGCGCTCGTACATAGCTTCCAGGTGGTTTTGCAGCGTCTGCAGGATGACATTGACGCGTTTGCCTTCCAGATCGAGTTGCAACCGGTCGGCGATGGCATACAGCAACTCGTCGCGCGACATGCTGGGATTGGCGAGGTAGATCGCCTTGATGTTGGTGGGCAGTTTGTCCAGCAGCATGCGGCACAGCATGGTCTTGCCGCTGCCGACTTCGCCGCTGATCTTGATGATGCCTTCGCCGTCGGTGATGGCGTAGACCAGCGCATCGAGGATCTCGCCGCGATTGGCGCCTGTGAAGAAGAAATCTGTGACCGGTGTGATCTTGAAGGGAGGCTCGTTGAGGCCGAAATGCTCCAGATACATCATTTCCCCTTATTGATTGCGTTGCAGTGCTTTGTGTTTTTGTAATGCGTCCATGCGGCTGTACAGGGTGGTGCGTGCGATGCCGAGCAGTTTGGCCGCTTCGCTCACATTGCCGTGCGCCAATTCCATGGCTGCATCGATATAGCTTTGAGTATAGCCCATCAGCAGATCGTCAAGATTGAAGTCGCCTCGCTGCAAACGTTCGCGCGCGCTGGCATCCGGTGACGAGGTCAGCGTTTCTGACAGTTCCGGATGCAGGTCGAACTCGCTTTCGAGTTGCCGCGCTGTCAGGTGCGCGCCGGGGTGTTTGGTGACCAGGCGGATCACGATATTGCGCAGTTCGCGGGTGTTGCCGGGAAAGCTGTAGCTGTTCCAGCTCGCTTCAGCCGACTCATCCAGCGTGAAGGGAGTGCTTTGCATCTGCTGGGAGTAGAGACGCCGGAAATGGTCGAGTAACAACATCTTGTCCTCGCCCAGCGTACGCAAAGAAGGTACGTTGATGGTGAAGACGCTCAGACGATGGAACAGGTCGCTGCGGAAATCGTTGCTGCGCACCGCTTGTGCCAGGACCAGGTTGGTCGCCGCAACGATGCGCGCATTGCTTTTGCGCGTGGCGGTCTCGCCTACGCGTTGATATTCACCGTTCTCCAGCACGCGCAACAGTTTGGCCTGCAATTCCTGTGGCAGTTCGCCGATCTCGTCGAGGAACAAAGTGCCGTCTGCCGCCTTCTCAAAGAAGCCGACTTGAGCAGTCGTCGCGCCTGTGAATGCGCCTTTGGCATGACCAAACAGGGTGGATTCGAGCAGGTTGGGGGCGATGGCGGCGCAGTTGATGGCGATAAAGGGGGCGTTCGGATCGCGGCTCAGACGCTGCAGCGCCGCCGCCACCAGTTCTTTGCCGCTGCCGGATTCGCCCTGGATCAGCACCGGGTAGGGGGTGTTCGCGTAGAGCTTGATCTGGTCCCGCATGGTGCGGATGGGCAGACTGTCGCCGATGATGCCAAGTTGCTGCTCGCTGTATGCCGCGCTTCTGCGTTCGCTGTGCTGGGCGATGAGGGCCGCGCGCAATTCGGCGCGTAACGCTTCCGGTTTGCTGGGTTTTGCTACGAATTCGAAAGCGCCCAATGCGCGCGCGTGGCGTGCATTGCCTTCATCGCTCTGCCCGGAAAGCGTGATGATCTTGATCGCGGGCGCATGGGCCAGCAGTTCCGCTATCAGGCGGAAGCCTTCCTGTGGGCGATGCGGGGTGGGCGGCAGGCCCAGATCGACCAGTGCCAGCTGGGGCGGCTCGGCAAGGTCGCGTACCAGCCGCACAGCTTGCGGCCGGTCCTCGGCCAGCAGGATATTGAATTCGTCTGAGAGTGCCAGATGCAGCGAATCGCGTATGAGCGGATCGTCATCAACGATGAGCAGGCTGGGGCGGACGTCGGAGTTCAATGTTTTGCTGTGTCTTGGGTTGGCAGTGCGCGCAGGATAGCCAGTAATCAGGTCTAGCTCAAGCCGGCACCGTGGCAGAAGTGCCGGAGAGTTGAGCATGGCGAAACAGCAGGGGCGAGGTGATAGAATGCGCGCCTGATTATCAGTCGAGGTGTCTTTGTGTCAGAACAAGCGTTAGTTGAAATACGGGATGTGAACTTCTCGTACGATCAGCGACCCGTGCTGAACGGCATCAATATGTCCTTCGGCAAGGGCAAGGTTATCGCCGTGATGGGTGGCAGTGGCTGTGGCAAGACCACCCTGTTCAGGCTCATCGGCGGCGCATTGCGTCCGAACCGGGGTGAGGTGCGCATCGACGGCAAGGTCATCCATGAACTGGGTGACAGAGGCTTGTACGAGATGCGTCGCAAGATGGGCGTGTTGTTCCAGTTCGGTGCTTTGTTCACGGATATGTCGGTGTTCGACAACGTCGCTTTCCAGATGCGCGAACATACCGACCTGCCGGAGGAGATCATCCATGATCTGGTGATGATGAAACTGCACGCGGTAGGTTTGCGCGGCACCCATGATTTGATGCCGGCGGAGCTTTCCGGTGGCATGGCGCGACGGGTCGCGCTGGCGCGTACCATCGCGCTGGATCCGATGCTGATCCTGTATGACGAGCCTTTCGCCGGACTTGATCCCATCTCGCTGTCGGTGGTGGGGCAGTTGATCCGCAAACTGAACGACGCGTTGGGCACGACTTCGGTAGTGGTGACGCATGATGTGCAGGAATCGCTGAAGATCGTGGATTATGTATATTTCATATCTGATGGCGTGATCCGCGCGGAGGGTACGCCGGACGAGATACGCGCATCGAACGATCCTTTTGTGCATCAGTTCGTGCACGGCGAGGTGGATGGGCCGCTGCCCTTCCATTACCCGGCAGCCAAGACGTATGCGCAGGACATGGGAGTGACTGACTGATGCCGCTGATCAAGAGTGTTCGAGCTGTCGGTCATAGTGCCGTCGATTCGGTGTGGCGCCTCGGCGTCGCGTCCCGCTTCCTGGCTATGACGCTGTTGCAGTCGGGTATGAGTTTCCGGCGCTTCCAGCTCATCGTGAAGGAGATGTTCTCCAGCGGCGTGATGTCGCTCATCATCATCGGTGTGGCGGGCTTGTTCGTCGGCATGGTGCTGGGTTTGCAAGGGTTCGAGACGCTGAAGCGATACGGTTCCGAATCGGCGCTGGGATCGCTGGTCGCACTTTCGCTGGTGCGCGAGCTGGGGCCGGTACTGGCCGCCCTGTTGTTCGCCAGCCGCGCCGGCTCGGCGATGACGGCCGAGATCGGCCTGATGAAGGCGACCGAGCAGATCGCCGCCATGGAGATGATGGCGGTCAATCCCGTCGCGCGCGTGGTGGCACCGCGTTTCTGGGCGGGCGTTATCTCCATGCCGTTGCTGGCTGCACTGTTTTCGGCGATGGGGGTGTTCGGCGGATATGTGGTCGGGGTGGTGATGATAGGCGTGGACGAGGGGTCGTTCTGGTCACAGATGCAGGCCTCGGTGGATTTTCGCGATGACATCATCAACGGCGTGATCAAGAGTTTTGTATTCGGTGTGGCGGTCACAGTGATCGCCTTGTTCGAGGGTTTCGATGCGCCGCCGACGGCGGAGGGCGTGTCGGGCGCGACCACGCGCACTGTGGTGGAATCATCTTTGGCGATCTTGATGCTTGATTTCATCTTGACCGCATTCATGTTCAGGGGAGTTTGACGATGCAGCGCACGACATTGGATCTGTGGGTGGGAGCTTTCGTGGTGGCGGGGATCGCCGCGCTGGTGGTGCTGGCACTGAAAGTCGGAAACTTGAGCACTTATAACGTGTCGGAGACCTATCAGTTGTCTGCGTATTTCACCAATGTGGGCGGGTTGAAAGCTACCGCTTCAGTACGCAGTGCCGGGGTGCTGGTGGGGCGAGTGAGCAGTATCACGCTGGATTCGGATCGGTATGAAGCCAAAGTGACGGTCTCTATAGACAAACGCTACCAGTTCCCCAAGGATACGTTTGCCAACATCCTGACTTCCGGCTTGCTGGGTGAGCAATACATCGGCCTGATCCCGGGCGGGGATGAAGAGGTGTTGCAGGATGGAGAGGTGTTCCGCAAGACACAGTCGGCCATTGTGCTGGAAGATCTGATCGGCAAGTTCCTGTTCAGTCAGGCGGACGCCAAGTGATTGCAGGATAGATAGGGAATCGACATGAAGAGATTGTTGGTGATGTTGCTGATGTTGACGCTGGGTCTGCCTGCCTTGGCGCAGGAGGACGAGTCGACACCGGATGGGTTGATCATGGTAACCGTACGAGAAGTGCTGGCGATCGTGAAGCGCGACAAGGCCATAGTGTCGGACCAGGCACGCTTGCTGGAACTGGTCGATGCGAGAATCCTGCCGCATTTTGACTTCACGCGCATGACCAAGCTGGCCGTGGGACGTCCGTGGCGGACGGCTACACCTGAGCAGCAAGACGCGCTGGTACGTGAGTTCCGCGCCATGCTGGTGCGTACCTACACCAAGGTGTTCAGCACTTATCCCGATCCCGAGGTGGAAGTGAAATCGGCCAAGTTGCTGTCCGAGGATGAATCTACAGTACGTACCATCATCCGGGTGTCGGACGGACGTGTGGTGACGATAGACTACGAAATGAAGAAAATTGACGGTGGCTGGAAAGCCTTCGATGTGACCGTGGAAGGGATCAGCCTGGTGACCAGCTATCGTGGCTCGTTCGCCGACGAGATCAAGCAGGTCGGCATAGACGGACTGATCAAGACTCTGTCGGAAAAGAATCGGGAGGCGAGCGATGTCGCCTCAGCAAGAAAAAAAGGATAGGAATTGATACAGTTTGAAAGTGATCGCATGCTGGTGACGGGGCCGCTAACTCTGGAAACGGCCAGAGAAGCCTTTCTCACCGGCATCTCTGCCGGAGGCAGTGTGTCGATCGTGGATCTTGCCGGAGTGACCAACGTCGACTCTTCCGCTTTGGGCGTGCTCATGCAGTGGTCGCGCCAGCATGCAGGTACGCTTGATTTCATCAACATCCCTGAGAGCTTGCGCAGTCTCGCCGACCTATACGATGTGTCCACCATGCTGTTCACGGCGGCCACAGACAACCCTACAAATTGATCTGACATGCAAAAACTAGCCATACAGGGCGGCGCCCCATTGCGCGGCGAGGTCCGCATCTCCGGCGCCAAGAACGCCGCGTTACCAATCATGTGCGCCAGTCTGCTGACCGCCGACACTTTGCACCTGACTAACCTGCCGGATCTGCACGACGTCGGAACCATGCGCAAACTGCTCTTGCAGATGGGGGTGACAGCAGAGGCTGCGACCGGCGAAGTCATCTTCAATGGTAGTGGTGTAACGAACTGGGAGGCGCCGTACGATATGGTGAAAACCATGCGCGCGGCCATTCTGGTGCTGGGGCCGCTGGTGGCGCGCTTCGGTGATGCCAAGGTTTCCCTGCCCGGCGGTTGTGCAATCGGTTCGCGTCCGGTCGATCTGCATATCAAGGGGTTGCAGGCGATGGGGGCTGAGATCGCCATCGAGCACGGTTATATCCACGCCAAGGCCAAGCGCCTGAAAGGTGCGCGCATCTTCTTTGATATCGTCAGTGTCACCGGCACCGAGAACCTGATGATGGCGGCAGCGCTCGCTGATGGCGTCACCTTGCTGGAAAACGCGGCGCGCGAACCGGAAGTGGTCGATCTTGCCGATTGTCTGCGTGCGATGGGTGCCCAGATCAGCGGTGACGGGACCGACACCATCACCATCACCGGTGTGGAAGCACTGCATGGCGCCACGCATCGCATCATGCCGGACCGCATCGAAAGCGGCACTTTCCTTGTTGCTGCAGCAGCGACCGGCGGTAGTGTCACGCTGCGCGAGACGCGCGCGGACATTCTGGAAACCGTGCTGGAAAAACTCAGCGAAGCGGGTGCCAGGATCAAGGTCGACGGTGACAGCATCCATCTTGAAATGAGTGGCCGCCCGAAAGCGATCAATGTGCGCACCGCACCGCACCCGGCATTCCCCACCGATATGCAGGCGCAATTCATGGCGCTGAATTGCATCGCTGAAGGCAGTGCCATGGTGGTGGAGACCATCTTCGAGAATCGCTTCATGCACGTGCAGGAATTGCGCCGCCTTGGAGCGCAGATCGAAGTGGAAGGCAATACCTCGGTGGTCAAAGGGGTCGGGCATCTGGAAGGAGCGACCGTGATGGCCACCGATCTGCGCGCTTCCGCCTGTCTGGTCATCGCCGGACTGGTGGCTCAGGGCGAGACGGTCATCGATCGCATCTATCATCTGGACCGTGGCTACGAGCACATCGAAAGCAAGCTCTCGCAGCTCGGTGCTAACATCCGTCGCATAAAATGATCATTCAGGTTGGCGCATGCGCCGTTTGTAAAGAAAGAAAGTAGAAATATGATCACCATCGCCTTATCCAAAGGCCGCATCTTCGAAGAGACGCTGCCGCTGCTTGAAGCGGCCGGCATCAAACCGCTGGAAGACCCGGAATCTTCGCGCAAGCTCATCCTGCCGACCAATCGCGACGATGTGCGACTCATCATCGTGCGCGCGTCCGACGTGCCGACCTATGTGCAATACGGTGCGGCTGACCTCGGGGTGGCGGGCAAGGATGTGTTGAACGAGCACGGCGGTGAAGGACTGTATCAACCGCTCGATCTGAATATCGCCAAGTGCCGCATGATGGTCGCCGTGCAGAACGGTTTCGATTATGAATCGGCAGTCAAGCAAGGCGCGCGTCTGCGCGTGGCGACCAAATATGTGAAGACGGCGCGCGAGCATTTCGCATCCAAGGGCGTGCATGTCGACCTGATCAAGCTGTACGGCTCGATGGAGCTGGCCCCGCTGGTCGGCCTGTCCGATGCCATCGTAGACCTGGTCAGCAGCGGTGCGACGCTGAAAGCCAACAACCTCGTCGCAGTGGAAGAGATCGTGCACATCTCTTCGCGTCTGGTGGTGAACCAGGCCTCGCTGAAACTCAAGCGCGCGACCATCCAGCCCATGCTGGATGCCTTTGCCGGAGCCATCAAATGAACATCACCCGACTCTCGACCCAGCAAGCCGATTTCGATACGCGCCTGAGCACGCTGCTCGCTTTCGAAGAGACCGCCGACGAGAAGCTGGAAGCGACTGTCGCCGCCATCCTTGCCGATGTGAAGCAGCGCGGCGATGAGGCGGTGCTGGAATACACGCGCAAGTTCGACCGGCTGCCGCTGGCCGATGCGGCCGCGATGGAGCTGCCCAAGTCCGAACTGAAGGCTGCGTTCGACGGTCTGCCCGCCGAGCAAAGGATCGCACTGGAGCAGGCTGCACAACGCGTCACCGCTTATCACCAGAAGCAGGTGCAGGCTTCCTGGAGCTATGAGGATGAAGACGGCACGCTGTTGGGTCAGCAAGTCACGCCGCTGGATCGCGTCGGGCTGTATGTGCCGGGAGGCAAGGCGGCCTATCCTTCATCCGTATTGATGAACGCCTTGCCCGCCAAGGTGGCAGGCGTGTCGGAACTGATCATGGTGGTGCCGACACCGGATGGCACCAAGAACCAGCTGGTGCTGGCTGCGGCGCACCTGTGTGGCGTGGATCGCGTGTTCACCATCGGCGGTGCGCAGGCGGTAGCAGCGCTGGCCTACGGTACAGCCAGCATCCCCAAGGTGGACAAGATTGTCGGTCCCGGCAATGCCTACGTCGCTTCTGCCAAGCGCCGCGTGTTCGGTACCTGCGGCATTGACATGATCGCGGGCCCTTCCGAGATCCTGGTGATCTGCGACGGGCAGACCGACCCTGACTGGGTGGCTATGGATCTGTTCTCGCAGGCCGAGCATGACGAACTGGCGCAAGCCATTCTGCTCTCGCCCGATGCCGCCTTCATCGAGGCTGTGGCGGCCAGTGCCAACAAGCTGCTGGAACAGATGCCGCGCAAGGACATCATCAAGACCGCGCTGGAGAATCGCGGCGCATTGATCCATGTCGCGGATATGGACGAAGCCTGCGCGATCTCCAATCGCATCGCACCAGAACACCTGGAACTGTCGGTGGCTGAGCCGCAAGCATGGTTGCCCAGGCTGAAACACGCCGGAGCGATCTTCATGGGGCGATATACCTCCGAGTCGCTGGGCGACTACTGCGCCGGGCCGAATCACGTGCTGCCGACTTCGGGTACGGCGCGATTTTCCTCGCCGCTGGGGGTTTATGACTTCCAGAAACGCAGTAGCCTGATCCAGGTATCGGCAACCGGAGCGAAAAAACTGGGCGCCATCGCTTCAACACTGGCGTTTGGCGAGGGGTTGCAGGCACATGCCCAGTCCGCCCTGTATCGTAAAAATTCCTCTTGAATCCTCTGCTTGGGTGCAACACGGTGTTGCGCGGTGTGCCCAATCGATGGATTTTCGGGGAATTTTCTTAAGGATGAAGAATAAGTTGTGTGTTTGGACGGGTTTGGGTAGAATCCGCGCCTCATTTTTGCAATTGGTCTGGAGTTAGTCATGGCACGCGTATGTCAAGTAACGGGAAAAGCCCCAATGACGGGCAACAATGTTTCCCACGCCAACAACAAAACAAAGCGTCGTTTCTTGCCGAATCTGCAACGCCGTCGTTTGTGGGTTGAATCAGAAAACCGTTGGGTGTCTTTGCGCCTGACTAATGCCGCACTGCGCACTATCGACAAGAACGGCATCGAAGCCGTCCTGTTCGAGATGCGTGCTCGCGGCGAGAAGGTATAAAGGAGACGCACCATGGCATCTAAAGGCGGACGCGAGAAGATCAAGCTGGAATCCTCTGCTGGTACGGGGCATTTCTATACTACCAACAAGAACAAGCGCACCACTCCACAAAAGCTCGAATTCATGAAGTTCGATCCAGTGGCACGCAAGCATGTCGCATACAAGGAAACCAAGCTGAAGTAATTCAGCAACGGTCCCAACAAAAAAGCCCGCATCACTGCGGGCTTTTTTGTTTGTATCAAAAAGCGTTCAGGCTTCAGTCCAGCTTTGTGCCTCGCTGTATTCGCCAAAGGCGCGGATGTCGGCATCCACGAACAGTCGTGACAGCCATGCTTGCCAGGTCACCCACTGGTCATCGGTGACCACTGCGATCTTGTTGAAATCATGATTGTGTTCGCGGCTGAAGAACTTGATCTCTTCCCATGCCACATCTGTGGTGTAGGACAGCATGCCGCGCAGATCGAAGATCAGGTTGAGACCGGCGCCGCTTTTGAGTTTGTAAAGTGCATGTTGTTCGAACTGCTTGAAGTCGGCCAGTGTGAATTCGCCCATGACGGCGATGTTGACCAGATTGTTGCTGTCTGCGATGGTGATCATGTTTTTTCCTGAATCTTGGGAGACAGTTTCAAGCTTAACACACCGCTGGCGATGATGAGCGCGATGCCCAGCCATGCCAGCAGGCTTAATTGCTCACGCCAGAATATCAACCCGAACAATGCGGAGAATACGATAGTGCTATAGGCAAGGCTGCCGACCACTAGAGTCTGTCCGGTGCGATAAGCACGCGTCATGAAAAGCTGGGCAAAGGTTGCGGACGCACCGATGGCGATCAGCAAAGGCAGGTCACCAAGTGTGACTGGATGCAGTGCATCCCCCAGCATCCAGATCGCGCTGGCAAGCGTGGCGATCAGGTTGAAATAGAATACGACGCGCATCCCCGGCTCACCCAGCACACCAAGATGGCGCACATTCATGAGTGCGATGCCGGCAAGAAAGCCCGACGCCAAGCCCAGCAAGCCATCGGCAAATTGCTTATGTTCCAAGGTGGGTTGCAGCAATAACACCACGCCTGAGAATCCAATCGCCAGAGAACTGCTCAATGGAAAGTGGAATTTCTCTTTCAAGACCACTACGGTCAACAGCGAAAGGAACAGAGAAGAGGTGTAGTTCAAGGTGATGGCGGTCGCCAGCGGCAACGCGGTGATGCAGTGAAAGAACAGCAGCATGGCGACCGTGCCGGACAGGCCGCGCCACAAGTGAGCATGCCAGTGGAAGGTGGTCAGCTTGATACGAGAGTGGTGTACCAGTGCATACACTATGAGCAGGCCGAAGAAGGAGCGGTAGAACACCAGTTCAGCACTGGAGAAGTGTGGCGCGCCCAATTTGACGAGCGCGCCCATGCAGGCGAAAAGCAGACCTGCAACCAGCATCCACAGCGATCCCACGTCGTTATTTCAAGTGCGGTTCGAGGTTGCGACGCAGGAACTCGTGGTAGTGCAGCATTCCGTCTTCGGTTGGGGACTGATAAGGCCCTTGCTCTTCGATGCCTTGTTTGTACAGGGCGCGGCGTCCCTGGTGCATGCGCAGACAGATGAAATCATCCTCCACTGCGGTCTCGCGGTAGGCCTGTTTTTCAGCCTCGATGTAGTCGCGTTCGAACAATACGATATCTTCCGGGTAGTAGAACTCGACGATGTTGGTGCAGGCGTCCGTTCCGCGCGGCACGACTGTGCTGACCACCAGCGTGTTCGGATACCACTCGACCGTGATGTTGGGGTAGTAGGTCAGCCAGATCGCGCCGTACTTCGGCAATTCGCCGTTGTTGTAGCGCAGCACCTGCTGTGCCCATTTGGCATAGGTCGGACTGCCTGACTTCTTCAGTGCGTGATTGATGCCTACGGTCTGCACGCTGAAGTGTTCGCCGAAGGTCCATTGCAGATCGTCGCAGTCGACGAACTGGCCGAGGCCCGGATGGAACGGCACGACGTGGTAGTCCTCCTGATACACCTCGATGAAGGTCTTCCAGTTGAAGTTGTATTCGTCGATCTCGACTCGGTCCAGCATGTAGCCGGAGAAATCGATTTCCTTGAATGCCGGCATGTTGGCCAGATCTTTCGCGACATCGCGCTTGCCGGCGAACAGCAGGCCGTTCCAGTTCTGCAGCGGTGTCTTGTTCAGATGCAGGCACGGGTTCTGCGGGAAGTGCGGCGCACCGATCAGCTCGCCGGTGTTCTCATAGGTCCAGCGATGCAGCGGGCATACGATGTTCTTGGCTGTACCGCGCCCTTCCAGCATGGTGGCCTGACGGTGGCGGCAGATATTGGAAAGCAGCTCGACGCCGTTTTCATTGCGTACCAGCATCTTCGCTTTATCCATCCACTCGATCACGTGATAGTCACCAAGATTGGGCACCATCAGTTCATGGCCGACATACTGCGGACCGGCATCAAGCAATACGCGCTGTTCGATCTCCAGTATCTTGGGATCGAAATACCAGCTCAGCGGCGGTTGCGCGGAGACGGGATTGAACTGTTGCAGCTTGGCTATTTCGGACATACCCACATTCCTCTGTGAATACGGGGAATCTGGCAATGCAAATAAAACATGCCCTTTGATTCCCGGATGTTTACGGGGTCGGGGATTGTCCTAGAAAAACAGGGGGGGGGCAACAAAAATTGGCCGCACTGTATAGGCTTGGGTAAAATGCCGCCCCTATGCGAAACAATGCACACAGGAATGATGATGGCGACAAAGTCTGAAAAGAAGCCGAGTTTCGAGACGGCCATGGCCGATCTGGAGCAACTTGTGGCTGATATGGAATCAGGCAAGCTGTCTCTGGAAGACTCACTTGCTGCCTACAAGCGCGGCGCTGAACTGATGTCTTACTGCCGTACCCGGCTGGAAGAAGCGCAACAGCAGGTGCGCGTGCTCGAAGAGGGCGTGCTCAAGGATTTCAACGCTGGTGATGCGAACTGATGGTGGCCGAATTCACTGCATGGGTGTCCACCCATCAATCCCGTTTTGAAGATGTATTGCAGCGGCTGCTGCCGGCAAGCGAGATCGCGCCGCAGCGGCTGCATGCTGCGATGCGCTACAGCGTACTGGAAGGCGGCAAACGCGTGCGTCCGTTGCTGGCCTATGCCGCAGGCGAGCTGGCGGGTGCTCCTGTCGAGCGAACGGAGATCGCCGCTACGGCCGTAGAGCTTATTCACGCCTATTCGCTGGTGCATGACGACATGCCCTGCATGGACGATGACGTGCTGCGTCGCGGCAAGCCGACCTGCCATGTGGAATACGATGAAGCTACTGCGCTACTGGTCGGTGATGCGCTGCAAAGTCTGGCTTTTCAGTTGTTGTCTGAGCATCGCCTGAACGACGACGTGGGCAGGCAGTTGCAGATGGTGAAGCTGCTGGCGGTCGCCTCCGGTTCGCGCGGCATGGCGGGCGGGCAAGCCATCGATCTGGCCAGCGTGGGCAAGCAACTCTCACTGCCCGAACTGGAGCAGATGCATATCCATAAGACCGGCGCACTCATTCGTGCTGCCATTCTGCTCGGCGCCTATTGCGGTGACAAGCTGAGCGAGGCACAGCTCGAGCGGCTGGATCATTTCGGCAAACTGATCGGCTTGGCCTTCCAGGTGGTGGATGACGTGCTCGATTGCGAAGCGGATACTGCGACGCTGGGGAAAACGGCCGGCAAGGATGCAGACAACGACAAACCTACCTATGTCAGCCTGCTCGGTCTGGCGGGTGCCAAAGAGATGGCGCAACGCCTGCATAGCGAATCCATGGCGACATTGAACGAGTTCGGAGAGTCGGCGCGTCGCTTGCGCGAGTTGGCCGACTTCATCGTGTTGAGAAAGTTCTGATGACACCTTTACTGGATACCATCAATAGTCCCGAGGATCTGCGCAGGCTGCCGCGTGAGCAGTTGCCGCAACTGGCGGACGAATTGCGCGAGTTCCTGATCGAATCGGTGAGCAAGACAGGCGGTCACCTTTCATCCAATCTGGGTACTGTGGAACTGACCATCGCCCTGCATGCCGTGTTCAATACGCCGCAGGACAAGCTGGTGTGGGACGTCGGTCACCAGACCTACGTGCACAAGATACTCACCGGTCGCCGCGCAGCGATGGGCAGGTTGCGCATGCATGGCGGTATAGCCGGTTTTCCCAAGCGCGACGAAAGTCCCTATGACACATTCGGCACCGGCCATTCCAGCACCTCGATCTCGGCCGCGCTGGGCATGGCAGCCGCTGCCAAGTTGCGCGGGTCGGACGAGCGTTCGGTCGCCATCATCGGCGACGGCGCGATGACCGGCGGTATGGCGTTCGAGGCGTTGAACAATGCCGGCGCGATGGATGCCAACCTGCTGGTCATCCTCAACGACAACGATATGTCGATCTCGCGTCCGGTCGGCGCGCTCAACAACTATCTGGCGAAGCTGATGTCAGGTCGCTTCTATGCGGCGATGCGTCGCGGCAGCGAGAAGATGCTGAAAGGCATGCCGCCGGTGCTGGAATTCGCCAAACGCACCGAGGAACACATCAAGGGCATGGTCATCCCCGGCACGATGTTCGAGGAGTTCGGCTTCAACTACATCGGCCCCATCGACGGTCACGACCTCAATGTATTGATAGATACACTGAACAACATCCGCAAGCTGGAAGGGCCACAGTTCCTGCACATCGTCACGCAGAAGGGCAAGGGCTACGCGCTGGCGGAGGAAGACTGTCTGCTCTATCACGGTGTATCCAAGTTCGACCGCACCAGCGGCATCATCCCCAAACCTGCACCGCACCGCACCTTCACCCAGATATTCGGCGAATGGTTATGCGACATGGCGGCGGCTGATGACAGGCTGGTCGCGATCACGCCTGCGATGTGTGAAGGCTCCGGAATGACCGAGTTCTCGGAGAAATATCCGGACCGATATTTCGATGTCGGTATCGCCGAGCAGCATGCCCTGACGTTCGCGGCGGGCATGGCCTGCGAGGGCAGCAAGCCGGTGGTCGCCATCTATTCCACTTTCCTGCAACGCGCCTACGATCAGCTGATCCACGACGTTGCCATCCAGAACCTGCCTGTCATGCTGGCTATCGATCGCGGCGGTCTGGTCGGTGCAGACGGCGCGACACATGCAGGCAGTTTTGATCTGAGCTATCTGCGCAGCATCCCGAACATGACCGTGATGGCACCGGCGGACGAGAACGAATGCCGCCAGATGCTGACCACTGCATATCGCATGAACACCCCGACCGCCGTGCGCTATCCGCGCGGTACCGGTCCTGGTGTGCAGGTTGCGAAGGAATTGAATGCACTTGAAGTTGGCAAAGGCGAGATTCGCCGCAACGGCATCGGCGTCGCCATCCTTTCGTTCGGTACCATGCTGGCACCCGCATTGGAGGCGGCGGAGAAGCTGAATGCCACGGTCGCCAACATGCGCTTCGTCAAACCGCTGGATGAGGAACTGGTATTGAAGCTGGCGCGCGAACATGTGCTGCTGGTCACAGTGGAAGAGAACGCGGTGCAGGGCGGTGCCGGTAGTGCGGTGGCAGAATGTCTCGCACAGCATGGCATGAAGGTGTCCATGCTGCATCTGGGCTTGCCCGACCGTTTTGTAGAACAAGGTGATCATGCACTGTTGCTGGCCGATTGCGGGCTGGATGCCGCCGGCATCGAAAGCGCCATCCGCAAGGTGCATGTTTCCGCATAACGACAAAACCCGACTAAAACCGTCGGAGATTGTCTATAATCGGCCCTCGGCCACAACGCAAAGGTTATGATAATGAACGCTCCCGCGCCCATTCCCGACGTGCAGAGCAGTGCGGATACCCGCCAGCTCGCCATCAATAAAGTTGGCATCAAGAGCATCCGCCATCCCATCGTCGTCAGCGACAAGAGTGAAGGCGTGCAGCACACCATCGCCACATTCAATATGTATGTACGTCTGCCCCACAACTTCAAAGGCACGCACATGTCACGTTTTGTGCAGATCCTCAACGAACATGGCCGCGAGATATCGGTGGAATCGTTCGAGAGCATCCTGCGTGATATGGTGGAAAGACTGGAGGCGGAATCCGGCTACATCGAGATGAACTTCCCGTATTTCGTGAACAAGACCGCCCCGATCTCGGGTGTGCAGAGCCTGCTCGATTACGACGTGACCTTCATCGGCGAGATCGTCGATGGCGCCTATCAGTTCACCATGCGCGTACTGGTACCGGTCACCAGTCTCTGCCCCTGTTCGAAGGAGATCTCGGAGCGCGGTGCGCATAACCAGCGCTCGCACGTCACGCTCACCGTGCGCACCAAAGCATCGGTATGGATCGAGGACGTGGTGCGTATTGCCGAAGAACAGGCATCGAGCGAACTGTATGGTCTGCTGAAGCGTCCAGACGAGAAGTTCGTTACCGAGCGCGCTTACGACAACCCCAAGTTCGTGGAAGACATGGTGCGCGACGTGGCGGCGGCATTGAATGCAGATGAGCGCATCGAAGCCTACATCGTCGAATCCGAGAACTTCGAGTCGATACATAACCACTCTGCTTACGCGCTGATCGAGCGCAACAAGACGCAGGGCTGATCTTGAAACCGGTCGCTGTCTTTCGTCATTCCGCGAATGAAGGGCCTGGGCATATCGCGCTGTTCCTGACACGGCATGCCATCCCCTGGCAGATGTTCCATATCGATCAGGGCGAAGTAGTACCGGAGCATGCGGACGACTTCAGTGGGCTGGTGTTCATGGGCGGCGTGATGAGCGTGAACGACGACTTGCCCTGGATCCCCCAAACCCTCGCGCTGATCCGCGATGCCTATACAAAGGACATCCCTATGCTGGGCCACTGTCTCGGCGGACAACTCATGTCCAAGGCGCTGGGCGGTGTGGTGACCAAGAATCCCGTGAAAGAACTGGGTTGGGGCGAAACTACCGTGGCCGACAACGACATCGCCCGTGAATGGTTCGGCGCTATCAGATCTTTCGATTCCTTCCACTGGCACGGCGAGACGTTCTCGCTGCCGCCCGGCGCTGTCCGTCTTCTTTCCAGCCCGTACTGCACCAATCAGGCCTTTGCCATCGGCAAGCATCTGGGCATGCAATGCCATGTCGAGATGACCGAGCAGATGATCGAAGACTGGTGCCGGGCCGGTGCCGAAGAACTCGCAGCCAACCTTGCCAGTCCGGGTGTACAGAGTGCTGCGACCATGCAGGCGCAGATGCACGGCAAACTGCCGCGACTGAACCAAGTTGCCGAACAACTTTACCAGCACTGGATACACGGCATCGCTCCGCGCGCGAGTTAGAATGCGGCATGACCTACGTCGTCGCCGAAAACTGCATCCGCTGTAAATACACCGACTGTGTGGAAGTCTGTCCAGTCGACTGCTTCCGTGAGGGCGAGAACTTCCTCGTCATCGATCCCGAAGAATGCATCGACTGTTCGCTGTGCGTGCCGGAATGTCCGGCCGATGCCATCTATGCAGCTGACGATCTACCTGCAGATCAACAGCAGTTCATCGCATTGAATGCAGAGCTGGCCAAACAGTGGCAACCCATCACGGTGAAGAAAGATGCACCGCCAGATGCCGATGACTGGTTGAAGGTCAAAGACAAACTCCAGCTGCTGAAGAAGTGAGTCAGGCAAACGCACTCTTCGACCGTGTCGCCCAGCGCATCCTCGCGGCGCACCCCGCGCCCGACTTGCGCGGCATCACCGTCATCCTCCCCAACATGCATGCCGCACAACCGCTGGCGCAGGCCTTGATGCGCCGTGCGCAGGTGGCGGCCATCCTGTTACCGCAGATGGTGACTCTGAACGAATGGGCGCAAAGCGTGCCGCTCGCCGCGCCCGTCGCCAGTGACAGCAAGCGCAGCGCCATGCTCTATCAGCAACTGCGAAAACTGCAGTGGTTCGAGCATGCCGAGCTGTGGAGCATGACTCAGGAATTGCTCAAGCTGTTCGATGAGCTGACGCACGCACTGCATGCGCTGCCGGGCGATGCAGATGTTTTTGCAGCTGCGGTGCAGCAGGCCTATCAGGCAAGGCAGAACATTACCTTGCAACTTGAAGCGCGCTTGGTGTTCGAACTGTGGCATGCCATGCAGAGCGGCGACGAACTGGATGCCGCGCGGGCCTACCAGATGCGCCTCGGCAAACTGGCACAGCAGGCAGAGCGTCCGCTGTATGTGCTGCGCACGTCTGAATGGGATGCGTTGGAGCAACGCTTCCTCGAAGAATATGAACAGCACGCGCTGGTGAAGGTGTTCGATGTGCGCGAGATGGATGTGCCAAGCCAGGCACCACAGTTCTTCGCTGCAACGTCACTCGAGCAAGAAGCGCACGCTGCCGCCATGCAAGTGCGCCTGTGGTTGCAAGCGGGCAAACAGAATATCGCCATCGTCGCGCAAGACCGTGTGGCGGCACGCCGCGCGCGCGCCCTGCTGGAGCGCGCCGAGATACTTGTCGCGGACGAGACCGGCTGGACCTTCGCCACGCTATCGGTGAGCACTGTGCTCGACCGCTGGCTCACTGCGCTGCAAAGCGATTTCTATCATCACGACCTGCTCGATCTGCTCAAGTCGCCGTTCATCTATGCCGACATGACGGCGAGCGAACGCAAGGCGGCGGTGTATCAGCTGGAACAACTGCTGCGCAAACAGGGTGTCGTGGCGGGGCTGGAGAACTTCGTCGCACTCACTGCGCAGGAAGTCGCGCTGCACCAGCCGCTGGCGCGCTTGCGTCAGGCCGCGGCAGCGCTGGAACAGAACAGGAAACATACGCTGGCGGAATGGCTCGCGGCCTTGCAGCAAAGTCTGGGCGTGCTGGGCATCGATGCCGGTTTGCAGCGGGACGATGCCGGTTTGCAACTCTTGCGTGCGCTGCAGAACTGGAAGCAGGAATTGCACGGTGACGCGGGCCGTTACCGTTTCGACGAATGGCGGCGCTGGCTGGCGCAGCAACTTGACACCGAGACCTTCCGCGACAGCAGTATCGACAGCCCGGTGCGTTTCACGCACCTGGCTGCCACGCGCTGGCGCAGTTTCGATGCGGTGCTGTTGCTCGGATGCGATGCCGGTCACTTGCCGAGCGCGGGCGATGGTGGCCGCTGGTTCAACGATGCTGTACGTTCCACGCTCGGCCTGCCGACGCGTGCATTCCATGCCACGCGTCAGCACGATGACCTGCGTGCACTGCTGGCCATGAACGATGAGGTGCTGGTCACCTGGCAGAAGGAGCAGAACAGCGAAGCGCGTTTGCTCAGCCCGTTCCTGCAGATGGTGCGCGACGCACATCAGCAAGCGTATGGTGATGATCTGAGCGAGCGCGAGTTGCATGCCTGTCTGGCGGCGGAAGAAGCGCAGCCAGTAGAACTTGCAAAGTCGGTTCGGCCTGCGCCCTGTGTATCGTCGGACAGCGTGCCGCACAGCATCTCCATCAGTGCATACAATGCGCTGGTCGCCTGCCCGTATCAATACTATGCGCGCCACATCCTGAAACTGAACGAGCTGGATGAAGTGCCGGAAGCCATCGAGAAGCGCGACTACGGCGAGCGTGTACACGGCATCCTGCAGCGTTTCCACGAGCAATATCCGCTGGTGATGGGGCGTGACCTGGAAGAGCTGCAAGCAGCCCTGCAGAATATCAGCGAGGAGGTGTTCGCCGACCTGTTGGCGCATGACTTCGCCGCACGGGCCTGGCTGGCGCGCTGGAATCAATCCTTGCCCGCTTATCTGGATTGGCAGACAGGGCGCGAGGCCGAAGGCTGGCGTTATGCGGGATCCGAGCAAGCCTTCGATTGGCCGTTGCAAGGTATCCGTCTGCGCGGCCGCATCGACCGGCTGGACGTACGCGGTGAAGAGAAACTGGTGCTGGATTACAAGACGCAAAGCGACCAGTTGCTGCGCAACAAGCTGCGCGAACCGGGCGAGGATGTGCAGCTCGCCTGTTATGCCTACGCGCACGAGGCGGCGGATGCGGCATTCGTCAGCATCGAGAGCGGCAAGGTGAAGCAAGTATCCCCGCAGGAGGATGTGTCTCTGCTTGCGCAACTGAATGCCGAGCGACTGGAACAGGTGATGGGCAAGATACGCGGCGGAG
>JAHJQE010000005.1 GCA_018819205.1 Gammaproteobacteria bacterium | reverse complement strand
CGGCGACTGAGATATCGATGCCGCCCTTATGCTGGTCTATCTTGTATTTCATCGTCTCACCTCAAGAAAGCATGCGCCGCTTGTTCACGCCAAACGGCCCCGCTTCACAACCAGAACTTCTGGTTCTTATCCAGAAACTCCCGCCAGGGCATGTAGTGCGTACCGTCGCAGGAAAAGGTAAGGCCTATCATGCCGTTGAAGATATTGAGCATCCCGGAGCGCAGATAGATCGTCTCGTCCATGAAACGCAGCTCGCGAAAATTGTTCAGTATCTTGAGCACCGCGTCCGGCGGTATCTCCGCATCGGCAGGATAATCCACTCTGGGATAAGCCAGACAGAGATCGGGTTTGGCCAGTTCGTCGATACCGTGCAGGCGGAAGCGGTATGGGTCCGTCACTTCCCATATCGTGGCGCGCGAGCTGGAGAAATGCAGCTTGACGTGGAACACCCCGTGTATCGTGACCAGCTCGTTGACGACATCCAGCACGGTATCGATCTGCTGATCCATCAGGCTTTCCACACGTTGCTGATGGAACAGCCCGCCACGGATCGCCGGATCGCCCTTGAGCTGCATCCACTGCCCGGGCTGGGAATAAAGTGCTTGGGTGGCGGGCAGTTCGCGCAGGTCGAAGTCCGCCCCCAGATAGCCCAGTACCTCCCCCTGCTCCCCACGCACCACCTGCACCGCAGTGAGCGAAGGCCGCTTTGCGTTCTGGCTGATATAGGCATCCGAAAGCGAGAAATCGCTGCCGGCGAGCGCCTCCGCGATATAAGGACGGTGGCTGCGGTCACGACCGAACTGTTTCTCAATTAAACCACCGCGGAACACATTGGAAGTGATCTGCTTCGCCTTGGGATCCAGCAAGTAGAGATACTTGCAATAAGGCAGCTCGCTCATCCCCTGCACCAGTCTGGCTTCGAGCGCCTCGCGCTGCGGCCACACCTGCATGCAGTCTTCCGCCAGGATGGAGAGCGAAGAAGAGAGCCAGCCTTTCAGGATCTTGCGCTGCCGCTCAATGGATTCTTGCAGGCTGGTTTTCATCGTCTCGCCCTGTAAAGAATTTGCGGGAGCATTATGCGCCCGCTAATCAGACTTCAAAACCATTGCGATGCTGCGCCCTTTTATTCCCTTCAGCCTTTGTTCTCGGCAGCGACCTTCAGCACCTGTACGCCATGCTGAAGCGCATTCCGGATCACCTCGCGCATCGTGCCCGGCAACAACCAGGCCAGCATGCCGCTGAATTCCTCTTCGGTATACACATGCGTCACCCCGTTCGCTGAAGCGAACTCCCACTTGTGGATCGCATCGATACCCATCGTCTTGCCGGTCCAGATGATATGCCGGCGATCCGCCACATCCTGAATCGTGGAATGGATCGTCATACCGCCCGCTTTCCACACGAAATCGGTACCGGCCGCCAGCGGACCGTTCACCTTCATCTCCTCGATATCGGCATTCCACTCCTGCCAGCGCGCAATATCTGTTTGCACACCCCACACCTTATCTAGCGGCGCCTTGATATCGATCTCAGCCGACGCTTTGACAGGCGAACCTGTATCTCTCATGAAGAAACCGACCACCACCAGCACCGCTATACCGGCAACAAAATATCTCAACATAGCTCCACCCTATAGATGTCTATTCCAGCGCGCCCTGCCAGAGCATGTCGTAACCCAGTTCCCTGGTCTCGACACACAGCTTGGCCAAAGCCGCAAATTTATCCTTGAATGCCTTGTCGGCGTGCGAGCGTTCATGCTCCTCGAATGACTTCCAGTAAGTCACGATCGCGATATGTTTCTCCGCCGAGCCCGGATCGCCCAGTGTGCCTTCTGCCGAAAGGAAACCGGAGAATGAATAGACCTGGCCGGCGATGAAACCGCCCTTGTCGCCGCCGTAAGTGTCCTTCACCACGTTGCACATCTCGGCCAGCGCCACCTCAACATCCTCGAAAGCCACACCGGGTTTGATCGTGGCCGTATTGAAAAGCATTTTCGCCCCGAAAGGGATAGTGACAGGTGAGAACATGATGACCTCCTGTTGAAGTGAAGCAGGTTAAAAAGAACCGCTCAAGCCAACTACATGCGTTCCACTTTCCACCTTTGCGGATATTCCTTCAACCCTGTTTAAATCGGTGTCAATGCAACACTGAAATGTTGCATCGCAAGATTCTGAACCCGCCACGCACCATCTATCGCAAAATAATTTCGAAGCTGACTCCTTTGATTCCGACTCCTTTGATTCCGGATTCAGGAGGAGGGAAAACCGTGGTCTGTCCCCGATTATTCCTCCCTGGCAGCATTCATCGGAGTGACACCACGACAGCATCTGTCCGGAAGTTCGGTTAAAGGGCGCACCATGATGAGCCGGACAGGTCATGCAGACTTGCGAAGAGCGCTGTATATGCCAGGGTTGGTGGCGCGCAAGCACAATCCGGTGCTACGTGTCTTTGGTGATAGGCTGAGCGCGACAGGACTGGCACCGAAGGCGGTGGTGGGAGCGGTGATGCGCAAACTGGCACATCTCATTTACGGTGTCATCAAATCCGGCCAGCCATTTGATGCCAATTTCTCAGGCCTCGTGCTTGACTATCAAGACGGTATCTGACCCCGGACTTGCGTTGGAACTCTTCGCGCAGCACTTCGCCGGGATGGATGTTTCTCAGTTGGGTTGTTTTACTCATGGCCGACACTCCTCATCCCGCGACCTAGCTGTATCACCGAGCCAACCGGCCGAGAAGCACCGTCTGCAAATCACGGCGGCTATCCAGCACCGCCATGATCAAGACCTGCTTGCTATCAACCCGATAAACGATACGCCACGGCGCGCTGACCAACTCCCGGTATTGAGATATCCCGGTATGCAACAACTCAGCCACAACACGACCGCGATTGGGCAAGGTGACCAAAAGAGCTGCTTTGGTTTCCAGTCTTTGCAGGATCGCCAGCGCATCGCCAACACTATCCTGTGCAATGTACTCGATGATCTCCGTCAAATCCTGCTGCGCCGTATGCGACCACAGCACCTGATACGACTTTGATTCAGCCATGTCGCTTTTGCTGCTTCAGCAAAGACGAGCGCAATCCATCGAACACCTTGGCTTGCGGAGTGAGACGATTCTTCTGCACATCGGCCTCGCCCTGCACCATCAGCTTCAACATCAGAAAGGCATCCTGCTGGGCGCGGTAGGTTGCATAGTCCTGCACCACCGCACTCGCCGAACCGTTCTGCGTCAAAATGATATTGGATCCCCCGCGCGTCTCCTGCAACAAACGACTGGCGGAGGTTTTGAAATCGGTCAGGCTAATGATTTGTTCTTGCATGGCAGATTACCGAATAAAGACTGAATACGGTCATTCTAGCGAGCGAGGAAATAATGGCAAGGGAAATGTTGCTACTAGGAAACCGTGGTCTGTCCCCGATTATCCTATGTGCCGTGGAAGTCATGATCTCCGCTCATCTCAAAACTATTTCGAGCTTGGCCCCT
>JAHJQE010000101.1 GCA_018819205.1 Gammaproteobacteria bacterium | reverse complement strand
CACCAAACTTGCGCGACAGCACAGTCGTGATCGCCGCTGTCAGTGTGGTCTTGCCGTGGTCAACGTGGCCGATCGTGCCGACGTTCACGTGCGGTTTGGTACGTTCAAATTTGCTCTTTGCCATGATAATCCCCCATCAACCCAATTAACGAAAAGAACCTAAATACTAAAATCTGGTGCCCATGGCGAGAATCGGACTCGCGACCTCTCCCTTACCAAGGGAGTGCTCTACCACTGAGCCACATGGGCCTACAAAACTTTGGAGCGGGAGAAGGGAATCGAACCCTCGTCATAAGCTTGGAAGGCTTCAGCTCTACCATTGAGCTACTCCCGCAAAACCCAACACCAGCCCACTTTTAACAACAGCAAACTGCTTTTCAATTTGGTGGAGGGGGACGGATTCGAACCATCGTACTCATAAGAGGGCAGATTTACAGTCTGCTGCCTTTAACCACTCGGCCACCCCTCCAAAAAGAGCGCGCGATTATCCATATAACCGCGGACTGTGTCAAAGGGAAAATACGAAATAGGCCAAGAATCTGGGCAAATTTTCCGCCAGTGTCATTCGACCAGGCTAAACAAGCTTCAAACCATGGCTTTGAATGTATCCATATGTGCCATCAGTGTCCTTGCAGAGTGGCGCTGCGACTTGTCTTTAGCCATCATGCCATCCAGCAAGGGTTGCCAATGCCGATATTTCGGCTGCAAGCTGGGCGTTGCGGCCGTCAAGTGCTGTTGCACGATGCTCTCCAGCGTATCGCCCGTATAAGGCTTCAGAGCGGTCAGCATGTTATAGAACACGGCTCCCATACTATATATGTCGGTACGATCATCCTCCGGCATTCCGAGCGCCTGCTCCGGACTCATGAAGTACGGCGTAGCAACGACAGCCTCCAGACAACCGTCCGCACGCACTTCATGCATACGCCTTGCCACACCGAAATCGCCCAGTACTGCCGAGCCGTCATCTCGCAGCATGATGTTCTCCGGCTTGATGTCGCGATGGATGATGCCCCGCTCATGGACTTCGATCAATGCTTGCACGATCTCACGCAGCACCCGCCATGCGTCGCCTGCCTCCAGCCCCTGCTGACCGATACGTTGTTTAAGTGTTCCGCCCGGTAGATATTCCATCACGATGAACACGGCATCGTCTGTCACGCCCTGATCGTATATCTGCAGTACATGCGGATGCCGCACCTGTTCGAGTAGGCCGTATTCCTCCACGAAGCGATACAGCACTTCACTGTCTTCCGACACGCTGCTATCGGCGAACTTCAGCGCCATAAGCTTCTTGTCACTGAGCCGCTCGGCGAGGAATACACTGGACATACCGCCACGCCCCACCGGTTTAAGGCAGCGATAGCCCGGCACTTGAGGCAGGTTCATCTGGATCGCCTCCTCCCCGGGTTCAAACAGCAACGGCTCGAAAGCCTTGTAGTGTCCAGAACGACTGCCGCGAGCCATGCGCATGGTCGCCTCCACATCCTCGCCCTCAACCTCCCGCACCACCAGCACTTCAACCACGCGCACCGGTTGCTTCAGCCAGTCGGCACCAATCTCCGCCCGCCGCCTGACACGTACGCCACGACCGATTGCTTCGCACGTCTGCTCGCTGCAGACCACATTCCAGTCCAGTTCTTTTGATTTTCCTGCCAGCAGCGAAGCGACTGCCACAGCGTGGCCACTCACTACGCGTTGCATATAAGGTGCAACGCCCAGTTGCGTACTCATTACCTCGCCACTATGTATGCCCACCCCGATGCCAAAATGATCCAGCCCCGCCTCAGGGAAAGACTGTCTTATGAGGAAACGCATTTGATAGGCGATCAATGCAATCGACAGCGAGAAGCGCAGCGCCCTGCGCGCCGGATGGTCTGAGGCAGGCACGAAGGGGAACGTGACCAGCATGCCGTGGTTGCTTACCGATGAAAGGACGCCCTGCTGCTGCGCGACCAGCGCTTCGACTTTTTCATAGTAGTTGCCCATCAGCCGGGCGAGCCCCTCGGTCGACAGCCGCTCGGTCAGATGAATGAAATCGCGGATGATGACACTCACCACAGCGACCTGTTCTGGCATCGCACTGCTAGACACTGCACTATTCTCGTCCATCACAACTCTCCCCTCTCCGCAAAGGACAAGCAGGCGGTACCTGCCACAATAAAGTGGTCAAGCACACGCACGTCTACCAATCCCAGCGCCTGTTTTAAAGCTTCCGTCAGCAACCGATCGGACTGGCTCGGTTCGGCCACGCCTGAAGGGTGGTTATGCGCGAATATCAGCGCCGCCGCATTGTGATGCAGCGCGCGCTTCACCACCTCGCGCGGATAGACACTGGTTTGCGTCAGCGTGCCCTGGAACAATTCCTCCATCGCGATCACGCGATGCTGCGCATCAAGGAACAGCGCCACGAACACCTCCTGCTCCCGCCCCTGCAATAACAGCCGCAGATAGTCCCGCACTGCTTGCGGCGAATTCAAGGCAACGCCCGCATGCACCTCCTCCTTGAGCGCTCGTCGCGACATCTCCAGCACCGCCTGTAACTGCACATACTTGGCACGCCCCATGCCGTGTATCTCGCAAAAAGACTTTTCGTCAGCAGCGAACATCGCCGTCAGCCCGCCGAAATGGGCCAGCAGCTCACGCGCCAGATCGACCGCGCTCTTG
>JAHJQE010000036.1 GCA_018819205.1 Gammaproteobacteria bacterium | reverse complement strand
ATACAGATTGGTCGGCACCAGTGCGGGATGCGGCTGGTAACGCATATAGGGTTTGATGCGGATCTCATATACGCTGTAGGCGATGCGTGCATCCGGCGCGGTCAGCGGCAGCTGTTTGTCATGCCGGTCGAAATAACTCACGCGCGGCATGTCGCTGGCAGCCAACGGCACCAGCTGGTAGGGGCGCTTCAGATAATGGTATTGCAGCGGCGGCGAGTAGATATTCGCCAGAAACTCGTATTCATTCTCGCTATAGGCTTGCGCAGGATCGAGATGCTTGGGGCGCTCGGTGAACGCGGTGTAGAGAATGGACTTGCCATCGTCATCGCTTGAGTAGGGAGAGTTCCACAGCGCGCCATCGCAGGCGGTGAGCAACAGCAAAGACAGGAGCAGCAACAGGGATTTCATGATGCGAGAGTTTAGCCGAAAGGTGCGGCTTCACGGTAACATTGCGTAACACATCCCACTGGACACGATCATGAACCAAGACTGGCAAAACCATCTCGCAACCAGGCAGGCGAACCTCGACGCAGGTGTAGTGCACGATTTCAGTGATGCGGCAGCCGAACGCGCCGCCGCCGAGACAGGCGACATCCTGTGCGACCTTTCACAGTTCGGCCTGCTGCGCGTGAGCGGCGAAGATTCGCAGAGCTTCTTGCAGAACCTGCTCTCCAACGACATCCGCGAAACGGATAACGGTCGCGCACAGCTTTCCAGCTTCAACAATGCCAAGGGCCGCATGCTGGCCAGCATGCTGGTCTGGAAACAAGGCGACGACTATGAGCTGCAGATGCCGCGCGGGCTGTGCGAGGCGATGCGCAAGAAACTATCCATGTATGTGCTGCGTTCCAAAGTGAAGATCGCCGACATCAGCGATGAGCGTGTGTGTATCGGAGTGAGCGGCGACAAGGCGCTGTCTGCCCTGCAAGGCCTGTATGCGGACATGCCGACAGACAGCATGAGCGTGGCACAGGCAAACGATGCCACGCTGATCCGCCGGGATGCACGCCGCATGCAGATCGTCACCGATGTCGTGCGGGCTACCGACATCTGGCAGTCGTTGAGTTCCGCTGCCACAGCCGCAGGCTCGCCTTGCTGGGACTGGCTGGACATCCGCGCCGGTGTGCCGTTCATCCTGCCGCAGACACAGGAAGCCTTCGTGCCGCAGATGGTCAACTTCGAACTCATCGGCGGAATCAATTTCAAGAAAGGATGCTATCCGGGGCAGGAAGTCGTGGCGCGCATGCATTACCTCGGTAAGGCGAAGCGTCGCATGTATCTGGCGCGCGTGATGACCGATGCCGCGCCGCTGCCCGGCGACAAGGTGTTCAGCGCTGCCGATCCCGCACAGCCCTGCGGCGAGGTAGTGAACGCTGCCCAGGCCGCGCATGGTGGTTATGAGATGCTGGTGGTGGTGCAGACAGAGAGCGCGGATTCCTTCCCGGTGCATCTGGGTGCGCTGACCGGGCAGCGTCTGGATTTTGAACCGCTGCCCTACGCGCTGCCGTGAACCTGCCAGCCACTCTGATCACCTCTGACTGGCTGTGGCTGTTCGACCTGCTGTTCGCGGGGTTCCTTTATCGCGCGATTAAGTTCGCTGACTGGCGGTATTTGCTCGACAACCAGATCATGACCAACGCGCTGGTCGGTCTGGTCATCGGTGCGTTCGTGTTCTGGCAGTTCAATGCGGGCATCCGTCCCGGTTTCAATTTCCATATCCTCGGCGCGACGCTGTTCGTGCTGATGTTCGGCTGGCAGATCGCCGTCACCAGCCTTACCCTGGTGATGATGGCCTCATTCTTTCGCGCCGATGCTGACTGGGTCGCGCTCGGCGTGAACGGCCTGCTGATGATCGCCATCCCGGTGCTGTTCACGGAATGGCTATTGCGTTTCAGCCGGAAGAACCTGCCGAAGAACCTGTTCTTTTATGTGTTGTGGAACGGTTTCATCTGCGCGGGACTGGCTATCGTGCTGAACGTGGCGACGACCACGCTATTGCTACTCCTGCTCAGCCATTACTCATGGGCCGAGATCCAGCGCCACTATCTGGTCGCCGCGCCCATCATCATGCTGACCGAGGCTTTCATGACCGGCATGCTGATCACCGCCTTCACGGTGTTCCAGCCGGAGGCGGTGAAGAACTTCAGCGATGCGGAGTATCTGGACGGGAAATAAAGGCTTTAGCGCGGCTGGAGCTCAAGCGTCATCTTGATGTGCGGCAAACCTGCATCCAGGAACTCCTTGCCTTGTGCGACAAAACCGAATCCCTGATAGAACGGCACGGCATGCACCTGCGCATCGACATCCACGAACTGGTATTTGCGCGATCGCGCCTCGTCCAGCAAGGCTTCCATGAGGGCGGTGCCGACCTTCTGATTGCGCCATGGCTGCATCACGGCGATGCGACCGATGTGCCCGTTGGGCAGGATGCGTCCGCAGCCGATCGCTTCACCGGACAGACTCAGTGCCAGCGCATGACGGCAGGTCTCGTCGAACTCGTCCCACTCCAGTTCTTCCGGCACGCCCTGTTCGCGGATGAACACCGTTTCGCGTATCGCGCGCAGCAGAGGTTCTCCGTCATGCCATGACACGAGACTGACTGTGAAAGGATTGCTCATCCTCACCTCCTAAGTCGTTATGCAACGATCTCCACTTGGGTGCAGGCATCGACACGTGCGAACAATTCCAGCAGGTCGGCATTGCGCATGCGGATGCAGCCATGCGAACCCGGTCTGCCCATCTCGACCTCGTCCGGCGTTCCGTGGATGTAGATGTAGCGGCGCATGGTATCGCAACTTCCTCCCCGGTTGTATCCATGCTCCAGACCGGATAACCACAGGATTCGTGTCAGTATCCAGTCACGCCCGGGATGTTTCGCGCCCAGTGCCGGGGTATATATCTCGCCGGTCGGACGGCGCCGCACGAACACTGTTCCGACCGGTTGCCCTGCGCCGATCATGGCGCGAATGATGTGCTTGCCGCGAGGTGTGCAGAAGCTGCCGTTCTCCTCACCGACACCCTTTGCACCGGTAGAGACAAGATAGCTGTGCAGCACAGCACCGCTGTCATCGAGCAATTGCAGGGTCTGTGTGGGGATGTGGATACGGATCTTCATTGCGACTTTTGCTGCGCGCGGCGCATGGCGAAGAAATCACTCAACACTTTGCCGCATTCATCTGCCAGCAAGCCGCCTTCGATACGCGCATGGTGGTTCAGTTTCGGTTCGGTGAACAGGTTGAACACACTGCCCGCCGCGCCGGTCTTGGGCTCTTTCGCGCCGTACACCACGCGCGCGATGCGGGCATGGAAAGTGGCGCCGACGCACATCACACAGGGCTCCAGCGTGACGAACATCTCGCAGCCGACCAGCCGGTAGTTGCCGATGTTCTTTGCGGCATCACGCAACGCCATCATCTCGGCATGGGCAGATGGATCATGGCGCGAGATCGGCGCATTGAAACCGCGCCCGACGATCTCACCGTCCTTCACCACCACTGCGCCGACCGGCACCTCGCCTGCCTGGGCTGCCTGTTCAGCCAGTCGCAATGCCTCGCGCATGTAATCTTCGTCCTGCATGTTCTGCTTCGTGCGATTTGTACGGGGCAGCAACGTAGCACAGATAAAGTTGCTTGTCTGTGCTTGCCATATGCCGCCGTTTTGACAACAATGCAGGCCATCCAACGGAGTATTGAATGTCAAACCAGCCAGTCACCGATTTCACCCTGCCCGCCACCGGCGGTGCCGATTTCACGCTTCACCCCATACGCAGCAAGTCTCTGGTCATCTATTTCTACCCCAAGGACAATACGCCGGGATGCACCACCGAAGCGCAGCAGTTCCGAGACCTGTATGCCGAGTATCAGAAGGCTGATTGCGATATCGTCGGCATCTCGCGCGATAGCATCAAGTCGCACGAGAACTTCAAGTCCAAGTTCACCCTGCCGTTCGCGTTGCTGTCTGACGCTGATGAAGTCGCCTGTAACATCTTCGGCGTGATCAAGCAGAAGAAACTGTACGGAAAAGACGTACGCGGTATCGAACGCAGCACCTTCGTGCTCGATGCCAAGGGTGTGATCCGCAAGGAATGGCGCGGCCTGAAAGCCGACGGCCATGCACAGGAAGTCCTCGAATTCGTTCAATCTCTATAAGGAAAAACATGAACGCCCGCAAAACCTCGTCGGACAAATCCACCAAGCTGTTCGTGCTGGACACCAACGTGCTGATGCACGACCCGACCAGCCTGTTCCGTTTCGAGGAACACGATGTCTACCTGCCGATGTTCGTGCTGGAAGAGCTGGACAACAACAAGAAGGGCATGACCGAAGTGGCGCGCAACGCGCGTCAGGCCAGCCGTTTCCTCGACAATCTGGTCAGCGAATCGGAAGACAGCATCGAACAGGGTGTGCCGCTGGATGCACTGGGCAACAAGAACGCCACCGGCCGCCTCTATCTGCAGACCGAATTCATCACGCACGAGCTGCCCGAGAACCTGGCCCACGGCAAGGCTGACAACGCCATCCTGGCGGTGGTCGCCCACATGCATAAGCATCAGGCACATCGTCAGGTCACGCTGGTGTCCAAAGACATCAACATGCGCATCAAGGCGCGTGCCTTGGGCTTGTCGGCGCAGGATTACTTCAACGACAAGGTGCTGGAAGACACCGACCTGCTCTATGCCGGCACGCGCGAGCTGCCGCCCGATTTCTGGGAGACGCACGGCAAGGATATGAAGTCAGGTACTCAAGCCAGCCAGACCTTCTACACCATCAAGGGGCCGATGTGCCGTGACATGCTGGTGAACGAATTCGTGTATCAGGACGATGCTGAAAAGCCGTTCTATGCCGTGGTCGCCGCGCAGAGCGAAGACACCGCCACCCTGCTCACACTGACCGACTATACGCATACCAAGAACGCGATCTGGGGCATCACCGCGCGCAACCGCGAGCAGAACTTCGTGTTGAACCTGCTGATGAACCCGGAGATCGATTTCGTCACGCTGCTTGGCCAGGCCGGCACCGGCAAGACCCTGCTCACGCTGGCGGCAGGTCTGATGCAGGTGCTGGAACAGAAGATCTATTCCGAGATCATCATGACCCGTGTCACCGTGTCGGTGGGCGAGGACATCGGCTTCCTGCCCGGTACCGAGGAGGAGAAGATGTCGCCCTGGATGGGTGCGCTGGACGACAACCTGGATGTGCTCAACCAGTCCAGCGACGAGGGCGGCGAATGGGGCCGTGCCGCGACGCGCGACCTGATCCGTTCACGCATCAAGATCAAGTCGCTCAACTTCATGCGCGGCCGCACCTTCCTCAACAAGTTCCTCATCATCGACGAAGCGCAGAACCTGACGCCCAAGCAGATGAAGACGCTGATCACCCGTGCCGGTCCCGGCACCAAGGTGGTGTGCATGGGCAACATCGCGCAGATCGACACGCCCTACCTGACCGAAGGCAGTTCCGGCCTGACCTACGTGGTGGACCGCTTCAAGGGCTGGGCGCACAGCGGCCATGTCACCTTGCAACGCGGCGAACGTTCGCGTCTGGCAGACCACGCTGGCGAGGTGCTGTGAAACTGATCGGCTCCAACACCAGCCCCTACGTGCGCAAGGCACGTCTGGTGCTGCTGGAGAAGAATCTGCCGCACGATTACGTGGTAGATCCGCCCAGCGACCCGAACAGCGAGGTGTATCGCGTCAATCCACTTGGCCGCATCCCGGCGCTGATTCTTGACGATGGCGAATGCATCTTCGACTCGGTGGTGATCGCGGAATATGCCGACACGCTGAACGACACGCCCATCCTCATCCCGCGCGGCGATGCCATGGCGCGCATGCGGGTGCGGCGCTGGGAGGCATTGGCCGACGGCATCATGGATTCCGCCGTCGTGGTGCGCAACGAAGTGACGCGCCCGCCGGCGATGCAACTCGCCTCCACACAGGCACTGCACAACAGCGCCATTACCCATACCCTGCAACATATCGCCGCGCAACTCGGCACACGCGACTGGTGTGAAGGCGATGCGCTCACGCTGGCCGATCTGGCGCTAGTCAGTGCACTGGGTTATCTCGACCTGCGCCAGCCCGAACGCGACTGGCGTGGCACTCACCCCAACCTGGCCGCATGGTTCCAGCGCATGCGCGTGCGACCAAGCGTAGAACTTTCACTGGCAGACAATAAATGAACGATATCGACAAGACAGACGAAGAATGGCGCGAACAATTGACGCCCGAGCAATTCGAGATCTGCCGCAAAGGCGGTACTGAACCCGCCTTTACCGGCGAATACTGGGATTGCCACGACATCGGCATCTACCGCTGCGTGTGCTGCGGTGCACCGCTGTTCGATTCCGAGACCAAGTACGAATCCGGCACCGGCTGGCCCAGCTTCTGGCAACCCGTCGCTGAAGAGACCGTCGAGTACAGCGACCAGGATCCGCTCGGCATGGGGCGCATTGAAGTCGGCTGCGCGAACTGCGGCGCTCACCTCGGCCATGTGTTCGAAGACGGCCCTGCGCCCACAGGTTTGCGCTACTGCCTCAACTCCGCTTCGCTGGCATTGGATCGCACATGAAACTCCTGTTCGATCTCTTCCCGGTCATCCTGTTCTTTATCGTATTCAAAGTGGCAGGTGTATTCGCCGCCACGGCAGCGGCCATCGCCGCCACATTTGTGCAGGTCGCATGGGTGAAATACCATCACGGCAAGGTGGATACCATGCTGTGGGTGAGTTTGGGCATCATCACGGTGTTCGGTGGTGCGACGCTGTTGCTGCACGACGAGACCTTCATCAAGTGGAAGCCCACCATCCTGTACTGGTTCTTCACTGCGACT
Organism: Gammaproteobacteria bacterium; assembly: GCA_018819205.1. Taxonomy (GTDB): domain Bacteria; phylum Pseudomonadota; class Gammaproteobacteria; order Burkholderiales; family Gallionellaceae; genus Sideroxyarcus. The sequence continues at coordinate 68,285 of JAHJQE010000036.1, read as the reverse complement.
TTGCTGTTCTCTTCCATCTTCCTGAAGAAGAATCTGATGCGTGCGCTGCTGCATGAGAAGATGACCTTGCCCGATCTCATCTGGCATCGTCTCAATCTTGCCTGGAGTGGGTTCTTTGCGCTGCTGGGCATCCTCAACCTGTACGTTGCTTTCAGTTTCAGTACCGATGCCTGGGTGAACTTCAAACTGTTCGGTGCCACCGGCATCATGCTGGTGTTCATCCTCGCGCAGGCGGCGATACTGGCCAAGTACGTAGAAGAAGACCACAAGGAGTCATGACATGCTGTATGCCATCATCGGCCAAGACATTGTGAATAGCCTGCCGCTACGCCAAACGGCACGCCCCGCCCATCTGGAACGTCTGGAAACATTGCAAGCCGAGGGTCGTTTGCTGCTGGCCGGCCCTTTCCCTGCCGTGGACGCCAGCGACCCGGTGACAGCCGGTTTCACGGGCAGCCTGATCGTCGCCGAGTTCGATACCCTGCAGGCGGCAAAGGAATGGGCCGCTGCCGATCCCTATGTGGCGGCCGGCGTCTACGCTCAAGTCGAGGTGCGTCCTTTCAAACAAGTCTTCCCCCGCTGAAATCACCTTCCACCCTGTGCTATATTTCGCGCCGGACTATTACACCCATCCTGTTAACTAACGTTCAAAGGAAAGAAACATGCTGAATTTCTCCCGATTCGCCCTGCTGTCGGCTCTGCTGCTCGCTTCTGCTGCACAAGCCGCCGATGCCGACAAACCTGTCGCACTGGTGAATGGCGTGGCGATCCCGCAAGCGCGCGTCGACCTGCGCGTCAACGTGGCAGCGACCCAAGGCGGCCAACCTGATTCCGAGGAACTGCGCAAGGCCATACGCGAAGACCTGATCAATCTGGAAGTGCTGTCGCAGGCAGCGGACAAACAGGGACTCGACAAGCAGGACGACACCAAACAGCAACTGGAACTGGCTCGTCAATCCGTACTCGCCAGCGCCTTTGTACAGGACTTCGTAAAGAAGAACCCCATCGATGAAGCACTGCTGAAGCAGGATTACGAGAGCATGAAATCGCGCGTGGGCGACAAGGAATACAAGGTATCCCACATCCTCGTCGCGACCGAGGAAGAAGCCAAGGCCATCGCCAAGCGCGTAAAGAAGGAATCCTTCGCCAAGGTCGCCAAGCAGAAGTCGCAGGATCCCGGCTCCAAGGACAAGGGCGGCGATCTGGGCTTCACCGTGCCGAGCAATTTCGTACAGCCCTTCGGCGAGGCCATCCTCAAGCTGAAGAAAGGCCAGATCAGCGCTCCGGTGCAGACCCAGTACGGCTGGCACATCATCAAGCTGGAAGATACCCGCGATCTGAAGGTGCCGACCTATGAGGAAATGAAGCCGCGCATGGAACAGCGTCGCAAACAGGAAGCCGTGCAGAAAGCTATCGCCGAACTGCGCAGCAAGGCACGCATCGAATAACGATTCCGGCCGCAGCAACCAAAAAGGACATCCTCGCGATGTCCTTTTTCATTTATAGCCCTGCCCGTCTGGATATCAGGCATGATTCAGCGTTGACAGCCCCAGCGCACTCCCCCTAAAGTTAGCCCATCGAATTTCACAGTCAGGAACACAACCATGCCTCGCTTTCTTTTCCCCTTGATGCTCGCCGCCACCCTGACTCTGGGCAACGGCGCCGCGTTCGCCTCCTCATGCGACCCGAGCGAAACGGATGTCTCCGATACCAGCATCATGCATTACCGTGAATCCAAGTGCGCCCGCAAGGTGATGGATCAGGCGGATGCAGCGTTCAAAGAGGGGGAGCAACTGGAAAAGCACGGCGAGATGTCACGCATGTGCAGCAACTTCAACTCAGCCTTGCTGCAGTTGGACAGTTACCGCCGCGGTGATTGGCGCGACAAGTATTCCCGTATTGCAAAAGAAGTCGATGAAAATTTCGCCGATCGCCTCGCCCGCTTTGAGAAGACCATCTGCCCGCAGAAGATCCAACTCTATCGCCACCTGTCAGGCAAGGGCGATGCATGGGCGATGTTCCGTCTGGGAACCAGCTATGCCAAGGGTATCGGAGTTCGGCAGAACGACTCCGAGGCGCTGAACTGGTTGCAGCAAGCAGCCAACCGCGACTATCCCGAGGCCTACATGGCGCTCGGCATCATGTACAGCGACGGCATGGCGTTTGCCCCCGACTACCGCATCGCCTTCGCCTGGTTCTCCAAGTCGGCAGCATTGAACAATGCAGAAGCACAATTCCAGTTAGGTGGCCTTTACCGCAAAGGGATGGGCGTGGAGAAAAGTCTCAATCAGGCAGTCGAGTGGTATCGCAAGGCGGCGGAACAGGGACATGAGGGAGCCAAGGCACGTCTGAAAGAGATGTATCGCGCCAAGGAAGCCAAAGAACCGTTGTTCGGCTACTGAGAGCGGCATCCCCCTAATCTATGACGAACATCTCCGGCACTGGCTCGACCATCTGAAAACAAGCACACCGCACAACGCGCCATGCGTTATGCGGTGTGCCTGGATCTGCCTTACATCCCGCGCTGTTTGCTCACCAGATCGTAAGCGAGCTGGATGTCCTTGGCTTGCTCGGTCGCCACCTTGATCATGTCTTCCGGCAAACCTTGCCCCATCAGCTTGTCCGGGTGATATTTGCTCATCAGCTTGCGGTAGGCGCGTTTCACTTCCGCATCGGTATTGTCCTTGCTCACGCCAAGGGCCTTGTAGGCATCCTCCAGCGCAGTCTCACTGTTCGCCTGACCGCCTGCGAAATGCGTCTGGTTCACCACCATATCCAGCAGTCGCCTGAAAGCTTCCGGCCCATAGCCAAGATGCCCGGCGATCTCCATCAGCAGCTTCTCTTCTTCCGGATGGTATTCCCCGTCCGCCATCGCCATCACAATCAGATAGACCAGCAGCATCTCTTTCAAGTGATGGGTATGGCCGCATACCGACATGAACTTCTTGCACGCCGCATACATGTCACCATCACCCGCAGCGCCCTTCTTGAAAAGCGCGATGGCCTGCTGGCGATGCTCAGGCGTCATGCCCAGTTTCTGCATCAACGCCTCGGTATGCGCGATCTCCGCTTCCGACACGCGCCCGTCTGCCTTGGCCAACCTGCCCATGGCAATGAACACCGTCTCCAGAAACACCGTCTGCCGTAATGCGGCATGCAGGGGATTCAGCGCTCCCTGGCCGAATGCGCGGATACGATCGATGACCGCGCCCAGGATCAGGCCGAAGAAAGCCCCCATCCATCCGAAAAATATATAGCCGACTACGATAGCGATAAGCTTGAACACGATGACTCCAGATAAGAGTTGAACCAGGAAACAGCGACACATTATACCGATGCCAAGATCGACATTTATGCCGATACGCATCGCTCCTGATTGACTTCGAAGACCACCTCCCCTACATTCAGCACAGCTTGCAATCCCGCCCAAGAACATTGCACCGCAGGTACGGTGCAAGACTGGCAACGGGATCCCCGGACAGGAGGCTGGCGCAAGACGACATTTCCGAATCAGAGGAGATTCCGTCAGACCGAACTGTCACAAAAGGGGAAACGCATGGACATCGAATTCCACTATTGGCTCACCGGGCTGGTCGCACATCGTGCCGGCTTCAGCAAGGAAGATTCACTCACCATCGCCTACGCGTCCGAATACGTCGACGAGAACGACATCAGCCACGAGATTCTGGATCGCTCCGGAAAATTGCGGCCCTACATCAATTTCATGAGCCAAACGATGAACATCCTCAAGCCCAAGGACAGCCTGATGCGCATCTATCCCATCTTCCACTTCATCCCTGGCGACCCGATGGCCTATACCGCCCGCCGACGCGACGGCAAAATGCATCTGCTCAACACCACGCCGAACAACGAACATGCGAACGCCATGCTGGACGATGCGTTAAAGGCGCATACCGATACCCGCCTGTATCGCATCGGCATCGCCTCCCACAGCTTCGTGGATACCTGGGCGCACCAGAACTTCGTCGGCTGGTACGACCACTACAACCAGATCGAGCTCAAACCCGTCCCCGCCATCGGCCACGCGCCCGGCGGCCACCATCCCGACTGGGTCTGCCATGAATGGATAGACAACCGTCTGGTCGATGACGAGATCAGCAACCGCAACCGTTTCATCGATGCCGCCGAGGCCTTGTTCAAACGCTACTGCAGTTACCAAGTCAGCGAGGGGAATCCGGATCATTCCGCTCAGTGGCCGTTGCTGGAAAGCGATCTCATCACCATCGGTGGGCAGACCTATACCGGCGACGAACTGCGTTATCAGGATGCGCGCCTCAGCAGCTACAGGAAACGTCTGGACTGGTTCCCGGAGTTCGACGAGACAGTGTGGTTCGACGCAGCCATCGAAACAGAAGTGCGCGGCATGAAAGACAACCCGGACGGATTGCTGCACGGCTTCACCCTGTTCAAGGATCGATATCACTGGCGTGACAGCAGCACACGCGAAAGCACCCACTGGTACCGCTTCCAACAGGCGGTGAAAGAACAGGAACGCTTCGGCATCAAACAGCTCTCGAGCATATTCAAGAACATGGGCTACGATCTGGCGGTCGTCTGATACACATATTGAAAGGAAGATATGGCAACCTGGAACGAACTGTTACATCCCGGCGACGCCAGGGATTTCTTCTCGCGTCGGCCTCTACCTCCGTTCGATCCCAGCACACGCAGCTACAAAAGCGGCAACGCCCACTGGCTTGCCGAACTCAGCCGTCTGATCTATCGCCACGACGCGGAGGAGACTGACTCACCAACACAACCTACCCAGACCCTGTTTCTGAAAAAGGCCGGCTGTACCCGCAGACAGTTCTTCTTCTCGCGCAAGACTGATACGCAGGCCATGTTGCTGGAATTCGGGACTGTTGCGCCATTCGCCGTGCTCGTCTTTCGCGGCACCGAACTGCACATCAAGGATCTCGTCACCGATCTCACAGTAGGATACCTGCGCAACAACGACGGCAAGATTGATACCCATACCGGGTTCACCCAGGCACTCGACAGCGTGTGGGTTGACATCGAACGCGCACTAAAGCGGCTGCAATGTCCGTTATTCTTCACCGGCCACAGTTTGGGCGCTGCATTGGCTACGCTGGCCGCCGCACGCATCGCACCGACCGCGCTCTACACCTTCGGCTCCCCGCGTGTGGGCGATGAAGAATTCGTCGCGTCACTCGATGGCATGGCCGAAAGCATCCACCGCGTCGTGTACGGTGAGGACATCGTCGCGACTGTACCCCCCGAGGCACTTGGCTTCCGACATATCGGAAAGTTGCAGACACTTGAAGCGCCCGCTTCGCGCGGCTGGATGGACTGGCTGTTAGGATGGATGCGCCCCCCCAAGCCGTTTGGCGACCACGCGCCCGTCAATTACGTAGACAAGACCTGATAGTTTTGCCAAGTACGGCCAACACTGAACCGCCACCTTTCAGGAACGCGCCCTGCCTGCCGCTTGGCACTGCTGGGCGAAGCCTAGAGCATGGACAACGGCCTGCTCACCCCGACGCTGAAGGTCAAGCGCGCCAAAGTTCTGGAACACTTCTTCCGCGATTTCGAGAGTCTCTACGACGGGCATTGAAGCATGCTGCGCAAGAGTATGGTGTTGGGTAGAATGCGCCCACCCGCCTGCCGGCGGAAAGGAATACGAAGCAGCCCGCCATGACGACCGAACTCAGCAACCTGTTTGGCTACCCCGCCGCCTTCCTCACCACTATCGCTTTCGTGCCGCAGGCTTGGCAATCCTGGCGCACCCGCAACCTCGCCGGCATCTCACTGCCGATGTATACCCTATTCACATTGGGAGTTGCCCTCTGGCTGGGCTACGGAATCGCCATCGGCAGCCTGCCGGTGATCGCGGCGAACAGCATCACACTGCTGCTGGCATCAGTCGTGCTCTGGCTAAAGATCGCCGAAACACGCCGTATCGCCCTGCTGCGCAAGATCGAACCGCCGACCTAAGGCCAGTCCAGCACCACCGATTCGCAGTTATCCAGCTTTTGCAGGCACGCTGATTCCGGTGTTGTACTCTTCAGCGTCAGCGCGGCAACGATGGGATTCTCGTGCGAGACCACCAGCACGATGCCATCAGGATGGCGATGCGATATCTCATCAAGGAAACTGCGTATCCGTGCCATCTGCTCCAGAAAGGACTCGCCTCCGGGTGGCTTGGTATGCAGATAGTCTTCTCGCACGAGGTCGTTGAACACATCGACATGCAGACCATCCATGCCTGATATCCGCTCGTTCAATCGTGCATCGACCACAGGTACGAGCCCATGTTGCCGCAACAGGATGGCTGCCGTCTGCCGGGCACGCGTGAACTCGGAAACATAGGCATGAGTGAACCGTATTCCCTGCAATCGTTCTGCAGCGGCCACAGCTTGAGCCCTGCCTCTCTCCGTCAGCGCGACGGCACGCATGGGATCGTCATTGATCACATGCTTCACATTACCTTCGCTCTCGCCGTGACGGACCAATATCAGCTTCATGCAAACCTCTTTTACTGAATGGTTTATAAATGCAGTCGTATCATTGACACATCTTCATACACCCCATAGAGTTTAGTACGACTTGCAGATTCGAGGCCCTCAAACTCCACCGCAAGTACGGTGCAGTAAGGACAACGAGATTCCCGGACAGGAGGCTGGCGCAAGGAAGTATTCCTGAATAGGGTTGCAGCCGTTACTTGTCCACACCAGGGGGAAACGAGTGCTTGCAAAGCAGCTTGATAAATCCGCCATGCACTTGGCAGATGTGAGCCAATTCTGCAAGTATGCCTTTGTAGCCATGCTTGCAGGCTTGGCTATCACCTTGTATTTAAGCTACGAAGCCAAGGTCGATGCGGACAAGATCGCGATCGAACACTTTGCCGCAGATGCCGATGAGGTGCGCATGCATCTGTTGGCCACCCTGAGCTCGCATGAACAAGTACTGATCGGTGCCGCCGCCTTCCTCGATTCCTCATCCAAAGTGACGCGCGATGAATGGCAACGCTACGCCAGTCGCATAGAGTTGAACGATCATTTCAAGAGTGTGCAGGGCTTGGGCTACGCCCAGTGGATACATCGCGATCAGCTCGCTTCCCACATCGCATCGGTACGCCGCGAAGGATTCCCCGAATACGAAGTGTGGCCGAAACAGGATCTGGACGCTTATACCTCCATCCTCTACCTGGAGCCGTTCAGCGGACGCAATTTGCGCGCATTCGGCTACAACATGTACTCCGAACCCACCCGTCGCACTGCAATGGAGCGCGCGCGCGACACGAACGCCATAGCGCTTTCCGGAAAAGTTAAGCTGGTACAAGAGACCACGGAGGATGTGCAGGCAGGCACTCTGATGTATCTCCCGCATTATCGAAAAGGTATGCCGCACGAAACCGTAGCACAGCGTCGTGCCGCACTGGAAGGCTGGGTATACAGCCCCTTCCGCATGAAAGACATGGTCGAGAATGCCCTTAGCGCAGCTAAACCGGAAGGCAAAATCACGCCTCTTCAGATCAGCATCTATGATGGAACACATCTCGGCCGGGATGCACTGCTCTACTCCAACCTCAAAAAGAAAGACCAGACGGCCAAGCCTTTCATCATCCAGCAACGGCTCGAATTCGGCGGACACGAATGGACGCTGGTATCGGAACATCTTGCCCCCCACAAAGAAGGACTGGACTACAGCAAGGCCCGGATGATCTTCTTCGGTGGCACTATTACCAGCATCCTGCTTTATTTCCTGATCACAGCACTTACGCAGTCGCGCGCAGCTCTGAACAAAGCCGAAACTGCCGTTTCAGAATTACGCAAGAGCGAAGAGAACCTGCGTGTACTGGCCAAGAACGAATCCGTGATGATCTGGATCGCCGGGACCGACAAGAAATCCATCTATTTCAATCAGGTCTGGCTGGACTTCACAGGTCGCAAGATGGAGCAGGAGTTGGGAGATGGATGGACTCAAGGCATTCATCAGGATGACCGGGAAGATTGTCTGCACGCATATATCCTGGCCTTCGATGCGCGACGGCCATTCACACTGGAATATCGCCTGCGTCATCACACAGGTGAATACCGCTGGATCGTCGACCACGGCGTTCCTCGTTACGATAGCAAAGGCCTGTTCCTCGGCTACATCGGCAGCTGTGTCGACATCAACGACCAAAAAGAGTCGGAAGTTCAACTCCAACTCTCCAAGTTCGCCATGGACAAGGCGTTCGATGCCATCTACTGGCTGGATAAGGATGGCAACATCCGCTACGTCAACAACCAGGGTTGCTCGACACTGGGCTACAACCGGGAAGAATTGATGAAACTCTCCATCCCGGATCTGGATCCGGACTTCCCGGTCGATCATTGGAAGGCCCACTGGGAAGAACTCAAACAAGACAAGACGCAGCTGTTCGAGACCCGGCACAGGCGCAAGGATGGCAGCATCATCCCGGTCGAAGTCTCCGCCAACCATGTGCAGTTCGGCGAACTCGAATACAACATCGCCTTCTGCCGCGACATCAGCAAACGCAAGGAGACCGAGCAGGAGATCTATTCCCTGGCATTCTTCGATCCGCTCACCCACCTTCCCAACCGGCGCATGCTGAGCGACAGACTCTCGAAGTCACTCGCCAACAGCAAACGCAACGATGCCTACGGCGCCTTGCTGTTCCTCGATCTGGATAACTTCAAACCCATCAATGACCAATGCGGGCACGAAGTCGGCGACCAGTTGCTTATTGAAGTCTCCCAGCGCCTCACCTCTACCGTGCGTGAGATCGACACGGTCGCCCGCTATGGTGGTGACGAATTCGTAGTCGTACTGGGTGATCTATCCAGCAGCAAGGAAGAGATGCGGCAACAGGCTTACGTCGTCGCAGAGAAGATCGCCGCAGCCTTGGCTGAGCCCTATAACCTGACCCGTGTCAAGGGAGACGAGAAGATCGCCGTCACCCACGAATGCACCAGCAGCATCGGTGTCACGCTATTCGATGGCAAGTCAGACAATCAGTACGACATCCTCAGCCGGGGCGATAGCGCCATGTACCGGGCGAAAGAGGCCGGGCGTGACCGGATATTCGTATACGCCCCCACCTAGCACGGAAATGGTACTTCCTCATCCATTGACAGCTCCCCTACTTCCCCCTACATTCATACACAACTTGCAGTTCGTACAAGGCACATCGCACCGCATGCACGGTGTGGGGCCAAAGACGAGATCCCCGGAACAGGAGGCTGGCGCAAGACATGATTCCCGCCATGACGGGAGCAGCCAGATTGATCCAGTTCGCAATAAAGGGGACTTCATGATTCACCGCATAGCATTTTTCGCGCTCTTCAGCTTCATGCTTAACGCATCCGCGCTCGATCAAACAGACAGCGGCAACTACGCCGTAATGCATCGTGACGGACACATCACCGACTTCACCTTCTTCGTCTCGCATAACGAGGGCCAGTGGAATGTCGAGCAACGCCAACCGGACGGCACTTGGGCCAGCGCCACCTGTGCGCGCAACTGCCTGCTGAAAGAGTCCAAAGCGCACGACTTGGCACGCTTCTTTAGCGAGAACGAACTGAACGATACCCATCCTTCCTGCGTCCATAACCACGCGTTCGCGTTCTGTCGGCAAGATTCCATCTTCCGTCCCGGCGAAAAGGAATACACCCTGGTCGCGCTGATGATGATGTCGCAACCCGTCCAGATCCAGCTCAAAAGACTCGACTCAGGGTGGAAAGACGCTCAGGGACGCTTAGAACCAGATTCCGATTCCAGAAAAGTTCAGAATGGATTTGGCGGTTGGCTGCTCGTCACCGCTGATACCGACTGGGAAAGGAAATGGAAAACAGAGCCTGCCTCCATCCCGCACTTCAGCATGGCCGAAACCATCTCAAAAGGTAAGCCCGTCTACGCCCTCACCTTCTTCAGCAACCCCAAACTCGACGATCGTGGGGTTGCCGATATCACATGCGATATCGACCTGCGCAAACCGGACGGTATTGCCTCATTCCAGCAGACTGATGCCACTTGTTTCAAAGGTACACTCAAAGGCCAGCCGAACTATCTCTACCTCTCAGCGCCGATCATCAAATTCATCGGTGAACAGAACGATCCGTACGGTGTGTGGCAAGTCAGCATCACCCTCAAGGACAACGTCGGACACATCAACCTGCCGTTGAAGACTTCGTTTATCCTGCAGTGAACCACTGAAGGAGCAGGCGCATGGAAATGAAGAAGATCAACTCCGGCAAGTTGCGCGCCATCGGCTACGATGCACGGGCGCGCACGCTGCAAGTTCAACTCGACAATGGCGACACATTGCAATATCTTGGTGTCGGAGAAGACCTCTGGCGCAGGCTCAGCAGTTCGGGTGCGGCATGGAGTTTCTTCCGCGACAACATCGAAGAAGAGTTCACAGTGAAAAAAGTATCTGCCTATGCACCCACTGGCAAGAACCCGCTGGATGAACTGTTTGGCCCTGATTAAATGAAAGCCAAGTAGCGATCGTTACGGCGCATTCCATTAAAAGAGGAGGAAACCATGACCCACCCCGACGACGACTCCATCATCATCAACGAAGAAGGCGAGCACGACGGCAAGACCGTCATCCTGCAACGCTGCCCCAAGCACGGTCTGGTCTTCCTGCCGAGTGAAGGCTGCCCGGAATGTGCCAAGGAAAAGGCAGCTGCCGGTGGGTAGCCAACAATGAAGGCCGGGCCTGACGGCCCTCAATCCCGTTTAACACCATCATCGGAAACAATGCATGACCGAATACCAAATCACCGTGGGCCTGCCCACGGTTACGGTGCTGCACCACGGCCAGCCCGTCGCCATCCAGCGCGAACAAGACCCTTCCGCCACCATCCGTGCCGAGTATGCGCCCACCGCGCGCGCCTGCCCGCCCTACTGCATCCAGCCGATGCGACTGGCTGAGGGCGTCGAGACATTCGGCGAACTGGAAATGCTGGACTATCTGCAGCGCATCCACGCGGGCGACACGCAATGCATGGTGATCGATTCACGCACAGCGGACTGGTATGAGAAAGTCACCATCCCCGGCTCGATGAACGTGCCCTTTGTACAGAACATGGCCGGACAACCGACCGACCTGCCAGGTGTGAAAAAGACATTGCTGGAGCTGTTCGGTGTGGAAGAAATCAATGCAGGTTTCGACTTCAGCCACGCCCGCAACCTCGCCATCTTCTGCAACGGCCCATGGTGCGGCCAGACGCCCAACTACATCCGCACCCTGCTCGCACTCGGCTACCCCGCCGTGAAATTGAAGTGGTACCGCGGCGGCATGCAGGACTGGTGCTCGCTCGGGCTCACTGTCGTTTAGCCATGTATTTTGAATCGCATCCAGCCTATTCATCCATGAAATTGTGCTGAGCATCTGCATCGGCGACTTGCCAGATGCAGTCTCACGCCCATCCCGCACTCTTTTTCTGCCATGCAATATCTATATCTGCAGGCCCCTATATATAGATATATTTCCACAAACTTACTGCGGAGATTTATGTTAATTTTCCTGACAGTTCGGATTCATTGGAATGCAAGCTAAAAAAACAATTGCATCCAAGAAAGACAGACAGCTACCAACCTGGAACATTACAAATGTCAGACAAGGTCTATTACCAAATCATTTCAGATGAACTTGCGTCGAATAAAACCGACCCGGCTATCTGGACTCAAGCATTGGCAATTTCAGACGCTGATATCGATAAAACCAAAGCTGCCTATATCCGCCTCAGATACCGTGATCTGCTTCGAACCCCCTCACTGAATACGGTCCCGGCAACCAACTCCAATCCAATTCAGCCAAGTTTCACACAAGGCAACACAGAATTAGACAGATTGCGCGCCGAGCTCAAACGGAAATTGGCCATAACCAAGAAATCCAGTCTCTATATCACGCTGGGACTGGGCGCAGATGCATCGGATGCCACGGTCGCCTCAACCATCGCTGAACGTGAAGTGGATAATCAGATCGCTTCCGCAACTTCCATCTCGGAATTCAATTATGCAAAAAGGGTATTGGGCGATCCGAGCTTGCGCGAACAGTATGACCGCAAGCTCCTCGAAAGCGTCAACAATGAAATGACGCGAAGGAATAACCTGGTCGATTATGAAGACCTGCCAAAAGCCACCACTTGGTTGTCCGGTCATAAAGGTTCAGTGGTCATAGGAGTACTTTCTCTCGTCCTGCTGGGATACCTCGGTCTCGACTTTTTCAAGGCAAAGAACTCACATTCGATTCAGAAGGAAGTCGTAGATATCCAGCGCGATTTTGCCAACGCCACCACCGAAACAGATAGAGTTGAAACCTATGCAGATATCGACATTAAGCAATCAGCAGCTGAAATAGCAATGGAGCGCCAACGGCAGGAATACGAATTGCGAACACGCACACTTGATCAGCAAAGATATGAACAGGAAAGGCGCTATGAGACCGAGCAAGAAAGGTTAAGACTGCAACGCGAACAAGCTGAAGAACGCAGATTGCAACAGGAAAAGCGAGCAGAAGAGATGAGCCTCCAGAAAGAAAAAAGATACTGGAGCTGCGTCAATCAACAACTGACCATACCTAACGTGACCACTCATGCCGCATACAGCCGATGCGGGGCTTATCGTTAAGCGCACTCACCAAATCAGGCTGATCGACCACGGGCAAGGCATGTAAACCATCACCTGTCGATACGCCAACCTCAACATGGGAACTAGTTGATCGTCAGCAAGAAGATGTTCTCCTGCATCCTCGTCACACCGCGCACCTTGAAGCGCGGTTCACGATCCAGGATATCCTCCTGCGCCAGCAAACGGATATCGGCATACGCGCTGTAGAGCGCCCGCACCTCCTCCACCGACACCGCGAATGGCGGCCCCGGCATCTCCTGCTGCGGATAATCGAACGTCACCAGCAGGGTCTGCGTACCGGAAGGCAATATCTCCGCCAGGTGGCGCGCATAGCGTTCGCGCATCTCCGGCGGCAGCGCCACCAGCGAGGCACGGTCGAACACCGCACTCACCCGCGACAGATGATCGCGTGACAGTTCGAAGAAATCACCGCACAGGATACGGATACCATCCGCCTCACAACGATCGAAGTGGCCTTCGCTTGTATGCGTCAACGTCAGATTGCTCTCGGCAAAGAAATCGCGCACCGCGATCGGACTCAGTTCCACACCCAGCACATCATGCCCCTGCTGGCGCAGCCACAGCATATCCAGGCTCTTGCCGCACAAAGGAACGAACACTTCGCCGCCCTTTGCCTCATGTAACTCGCCCCAATACTTCAGCAAATACGGATTCACTTCCTCCTGATGGAAGCCGATCTCCGCGCGCTCCCACCGCTCCAGCCAGAATTCCTTTTTCATGTGCACGCCTCTTCGTATGGATGCCCACAGGGCCATGCGCGAAGTGTATCAATCAACCCAGATCACACAACCCTGTTTGCAGCGTTGACAGTCGTGACCACCAGGCCTACAGTTCAATCAGGTCGCTGATGCGCTCTACTTACTTCGCAGCGCACGCACGGACTGTTAAGCAATGTGAAAACACCCGAACGCAAACACACCGGCCTCACATCGCACCCGGAAGAATCATGAATGTCGCCGGTTTGTCTGCATGACGATCAAATAACAGCGAGGCCACCATGTCCAATCATCTATCAGCTCCGCAAGAGCATCAAAAAAAAGAAACCCATCAGTCGGTAAAGAGACTGCTGATCATCCTGATCGCGGCAGTGTTTTTCAGCGAAGCGTTCGTGATGGAAGTGGTGCGTCTGCTCCCACCCATGAGCAGAATGAACAGCACCTTGCTGGATTCCGCTTTGCTGTCTCTGCTGCTCTTCCCCTTCTTCTACTATCTGATCTTCAGGCCTTTGATCAGACGCATCGCCGAATCCAGACTGATAGAGGATGATCTGCGCATCGCCGCTGTCGCTTTCGAGATCAAGGACCCCACCATCATCACCGATGCCGATGCCAACATCATCCGGGCCAACGAGAAGTTCCTGACCAAATCAGGCTACACCATGGACGAGATCGTAGGAAAGAATCCGCGTATCTTCAAATCCGGCATGCATGACAAACCCTTCTATGAACAGATGTGGAAGCGACTGCATGAAAGAGGTTCATGGTGCGGCGAGATACGCATCAAGAACAAGGACGGTCGCATCCTCCACCCCTTCTGGCTCACCATCACCGCCATCAAGGACGAACAGCAGAAAACCACGCACTACATAGGCATCTACAATTTCTGACAGTTAGCGGGACAGGAAACCTAGCGGTGCAAACATCGATTGACACCGCCCGCACCGCTGTCCTAGAGTTCGAGCACTTGCAGATTCGCTCAACGCACATCGCCCCGCACGAACGGCGCGAGGCACGCAGCGAAATCCCCGGAACAGGAGGCTGGCGCAAGACGTGATTCCCGCACTGACGGGAACAGTGTTAGCACATAACTTGTTCGCAAAAGGGGAAAACGATGGCTTCTATTCCAAAGAAAGTTGCTGAGCGACTGGTAAGTGGCATCAAAAAATACCAACCAATTCTTGAAGCCGCGAAATCACGTGATGTAGGTGAAGCGGATACTGTCACGATCATCAAGGATATGTTCCAAGATATCTTTGGATACGACAAATACTCTGAGCTAACTTCCGAATATGCTATCAGGGGTACTTATTGTGATTTAGCCACCAAAGTAAATGGTCGTCTGCAAACCCTTATTGAAGTAAAAGCCATTGGATTGGACTTAAAGGACCAGCATGTTAAACAAGCGGTCGATTACGCAGCCAATCAAGGGGTGGATTGGGTATTGCTCACAAACGGTATCTGCTGGCGCGTTTATCACCTGACTTTTTCAAAACCCATTTCTAGTGAATTAGTAGTCAATATTGACTTTACCACCTTGAATATTCGCAGCCAGCACGATCTTGAAATGCTTTACCTATGGTGTAAAGAAGGCTGGCAACATTCTGTTCTTGGCGAATATCACAATCAGCAACAAGCTCTCTCCCGATTTTTTGTCGGAGCCATGCTTCAAACAGACGATGTTCTAAAAATCATTCGCCGGGAATTGCACCGTATTTCTCCGGATGTACGCATCGATATTGAGCAAATAAAAGATGTACTCCTGAATGAAGTCATAAAACGTGAAGTAATTGAAGGCGAAAAAGCAGATGAAGCACGAAAGAAAATTGCGAAAGCCGCATCAAAATCCTTGCGTACCACAGCTACAAAGAACGGTTCAAATGTAGAGAGTTTGTAAATTTTGTTAGCTCCAATAAAAAGGCGACCTACCGGTCGCCTTTTTAATTCCCTCTACAACTCCTAACTTATCCCACCCACTTCCTGGCATTCTGGAACATACGCAACCAAGCGCCGTTCTCTTGCCACACCTTCGGATACCAGGAGTTCTGCACGGCACGGAACACGCGCTCGGGGTGCGGCATCATGATGCTGAAGCGACCGTCTGCGGTGGTAAGACCGGTGATGCCTTGCGGTGAGCCATTGGGGTTGAGCGGGTAAGTCGTGGTCGGTTTGCCGTAGTGGTCGATGTAACGCAGGGTGACCACTTCCTGTGCGGCATGCAGACGCTTGGTGTTGCCGAAGTCGGCATAGCCTTCGCCGTGCGCGACGACGATGGGCATGCGGCTACCGGCCATGCCGTCGAACAGGATGGAAGGCGACTGCTGCACTTCCACCATCACGAAGCGCGCTTCGAATTGCTCGGACTGGTTGCGGCCGAAGTGCGCCCAGTTGTCCGCGCCGGGGATGATCTCGTGCAGGTTGCTCATCATCTGGCAGCCGTTGCACACGCCCAATGCGAAGGTGTCGTTGCGGTTGAAAAAGGCTTCGAACTCATCGCGTGCACGCGGGTTGAACAGGATGGACTTGGCCCAGCCCTCTCCCGCACCCAGCACGTCTCCGTAGGAGAAGCCGCCACAGGCGACCACACCCTTGAAGTCTTCCAGCTTCACACGGCCGCTGATGATGTCACTCATGTGTACGTCCACAGACTGGAAGCCGGCACGGTCGAACGCAGCCGCCATCTCAACATGGCCGTTCACACCCTGCTCGCGCAGGACGGCCATCTTGGGACGGGTGAGGCCAGTGCTGAGCGTTGAGTGCTGAGTGCTGAGGATGTTCTCGTTCACGTCGTAGCTCAGCTTCACATGCAGGCCGGGGTCTTTGGCGTCGAGGATGCGGTCGTATTCCTGTTGCGCGCAGGTCGGGTTGTCGCGCAGTTTCTGCATCTGGTAGGTGGTCTCAGACCACATGCGACGCAGCGCGATGGCGTTCTCTTCGTAGATCGTCTGCTTGTTGCGCATGACGTTGAGCGTGCCGCTGGTGTTGAGGCGTGCCACTTCGTGCACGTTGGCCAGCCCGGCTTCTTCGCACAGCACGAAGATGTCTGCCAGATCGGCGCGGCGCACTTGCACCAGCGCGCCCAGTTCTTCGTTGAACAGCACGGCGAGATCGTCGTCCTTCAGTTCGTCGAGCATCACATCCAGGCCGACGTGCGAGGCGAAGCTCATCTCTGCCAGCGCGGCGAACATGCCGCCGTCGGAACGGTCGTGATAGGCGAGCAGTTTGCCTTCGCGGTTGAAGCGCTGGATCAGGTTGAAGAATGCTTTGAGGGTGTTGGCATCGTCCACGTCCGGCGCGATGTCGCCCACTTGTTTGTACACCTGCGCCAGTGCGGAACCGCCGAGGCGGTTCTGGCCACAACCCAGGTCGAACAGCAGCACCACGGTGTCGGTGTCGGCCACCAGTTGCGGGGTGAGTGTCTTGCGCACGTCCGGTGTGGGGGCGAAGGCGGAGATGATGAGCGACAGCGGCGCGGTGACGGTCTTCTTCTCGCCGCCCTCTTCCCACGCAGTCTTCATCGACATCGAATCCTTGCCGACCGGGATACTGATGCCGAGTTGCGGGCACAACTCCATGCCGACGGCCTTCACGGTGTCGTACAGCGCGGCGTCTTCGCCGTGGTGACCGGCGGGGGCCATCCAGTTGGCGGAGAGCTTGATGTCTCCGATCTTGGCGATCTGCGCGGCGGCGATGTTGGTGATGGCTTCGCCGATGGCCATGCGACCGGAGGCCGGTGCGTCGATAACGGCGATGGGCGTGCGTTCGCCCATGGCGAAGGTCTCACCCGCATAAGTGTTGTAGCCGAAGGTGGTGACGGCCACGTCGGCCACCGGCACTTGCCACGGGCCGACCATCTGGTCGCGTGCGGTGAAGCCGCCCACGGTGCGGTCGCCGATGGAGATGAGGAAGGTCTTGTCGGCCACGGATGGCAGACGCAGCACCCGCTCGGCAGCATCCTTGATGGCAATGTTGCGGGTGTCGAACTTGCTCAGCGCGACTTGCTCGCGCTTCACGTCGCGCGTCATCTTGGGCGGCTTGCCCAGCAACACGGAGAGCGGCATATCGACGGCGTTGTTGTCGAATTCGTTGTCGTGCACCACCAGACGATCTTCGTCCACCGCCGTGCCGAGCACGGCGAACGGGCAACGCTCGCGTTCGCACATGGCCTGGAACTCTTCCAGACGCTCGACCGGGATGGCGAGCACGTAACGCTCCTGCGCTTCGTTGCTCCAGATCTGCATCGGCGACATGCCGTGTTCTTCGCTCGGCACTTCGCGCAGTTCGAAACGCGCCCCCATGCCGCCGCCATGCACCAGCTCGGGCAAGGCGTTGGAGATACCGCCCGCGCCCACGTCGTGGATGGAGAGAATGGGATTGTTCTCGCCCATCTGCCAGCAGCGGTCGATGACTTCCTGCGCGCGACGCTCCATCTCTGGATTGCCGCGCTGCACGGAATCGAAGTCCAGATTCTCGGCGTTTGAACCGGTATCCATGGAAGAGGCCGCGCCGCCGCCCAGACCGATGAGCATGCCGGGGCCGCCCAGTTGGATGAGCAGCGCGCCCTTGGGTAGATCGGATTTCTTGGTGTGCTTGTCGCTGATGTTGCCCACGCCGCCGGCCAGCATGATCGGCTTGTGATAGCCGCGCACTTCGCCGTTCACCTTCTCTTCGAAGGTGCGGAAGTAGCCGGTGAGGTTGGGGCGACCGAATTCGTTGTTGAACGCTGCGCCGCCCAGCGGGCCGTCGATCATGATCTGCAGGGGTGAGGCGATGCGGCCCGGCTTGCCGATGGCATCCGCTTCCCAAGGCTGTGCGAAACCGGGGATGTTGAGGTTTGACACGGTGAAACCGGTGAGGCCCGCCTTGGGCTTGGAACCGATACCGGTCGCACCTTCGTCGCGGATCTCCCCGCCGCTGCCGGTGGCCGCACCCGCGAACGGGGCGATGGCGGTCGGATGGTTGTGCGTCTCCACCTTCATCAGGATGTGGGTGCGTTCATTGCTGAATGCGTAGCTGCCGTCGACGCGCGGATAGAAGCGCTCGAAGTCGCCGCCTTCGATGACGGAACAGTTGTCCGAATAGGCGATCACCGTGCCTTGCGGGTGCAGCTTGTGCGTATTGCGGATCATGCCGAACAGCGAGATGGCCTGCGCTTCGTCGTCGATGATCCAGTCGGCGTTGAAGATCTTGTGGCGGCAGTGCTCGGAGTTGGCCTGCGCGAACATCATCAGTTCGACGTCGGTGGGGTTGCGCCCCAGCTTGCCGAAGTTCTCCACCAGATAGTCGATCTCGTCCGGCGACAGCGCCAGACCCATGGATTTGTTGGCTGTCTCCAGCGCTGCCTTGCCACCGCCGAGGATGTCCACGCTGGACAGTGGCTGCGGGGTGCCGTGCTGGAAGATCTTCTCTTCGATACCGTCGGTGTCGAACACCACGGACTCGGTCATGCGGTCATGCAGCAAGGGCAGCACGGCTTGTTGTTCGGCCGCGGTCAGCGCCTTGCCGCTCTTGCTCTTCAGGTAATAGGTGACGCCGCGCTCGATGCGCATCACCTGCGGCAACGCGCAATGACGCGCGATGTCGGTGGCTTTGGACGACCAAGGGGAGATGGTGCCGAGGCGCGGCACGATCAGCACGGACTGTGTGCCCGCTGCGACCTTGGGTGCGCCAGCATGTTCATCCAGATTCAGCAAGCGTTGCAGCAGGGCGTGTTCTTCTGCGCCGAGCGCAGCTGACAGTTCAGTGAAGTAGCAATGTCGGGTGTCTTCGAGAGTGATGCCGCTGCCGGTGGCAGCCAGTGCTGCGCGCAGTTTGTCGAGACGGAAGGAGGAGAGAGCGGCTTTACCTGTCGAAGTAAGGAACATGGCTTGGATAAACGGCGTTGAAAACAGGCAGCGATTATAATGCAGCCGACTCTCTACGACCCGAGGAAAACCGCATGAAGCTCCCCCGCCCCACCACTATCACCCAAAAACAGGTTTCTGCCTTCCTGAAACCGCGCCAAAAAGACAGCCATAAAGGCAATTTCGGTACTGTCGCCATCATCGGCGGCGGCGAGGGCATGATCGGTGCGGCCTTTCTGGCGGGGCGTGCCGCGCTGAAGCTGGGGGCGGGCGTGGTGCATGTCGGTCTGCTGGCGGACAAGATGCCTGCCGTGGACATGCGCATGCCGGAGCTGATGGTGCACCGCGCGCAGGACGCACTCAAGCTGCCTGGGCTGGACGTGGTGGCCATCGGCAACGGGCTGGGCCGCAGCCTGCCCGCGCAGAAATTGCTGTTCGATGCGATCAAACTGGATGTGACGCTGGTGCTGGATGCGGATGCGCTGAACATCCTGGCCGAGCGCCCCGACCTGCGCGGCATGCTGTTCGAGCGCAAGCGCCCCACCCTGCTCACCCCGCATCCGGGCGAAGCGGCGCGCTTGCTGCATCTCAAGACAGAGGAAGTACAGGACGCACGTGTCGTGTCGGTACTGGACATCGCCAAGCGCTATCACGGCAGTGTGGTGTTGAAAGGCGCAGACAGCCTGATCGCCAGCGCCGACGGCAAGGTATTCGTAAACAAGACAGGCAACCCCGGCATGAGCTCGGCCGGCATGGGCGATGTGCTGAGCGGCATGATCGCCGCCTTTGTCGCACAAGGGCTGGCTGCCGACGAGGCATTGCTGCTGGCGGTGCATCTGCACGGCGCGGCGGGTGATGCGCTAGCCGAACAGGTCGCCACCATCGGCATGAGTGCGACCGAAGTGACCGAATGGGCACGCTGGTTGTTGAACCAGATGGCGCCCCCACTGAGATAACCATGAGTGACCCGCTCTACCGCTACCTGATGATCTTCGTCGCCTGCGCCGCGCTGTTGCTCGGCTTGCAGCTACCGAACTTCGTCGATCAGTATCAGAAGCGGGTGGATGCGCATCTGCGCGAGGTCACCGTCAACCTGCAACCGTTCCAGGCCATCGCCGACAAATATTTCGCGGGCGACATGGACAAGCTGATCGCGCTGCATCGCAGCAGCGGCGAGAGAGCGTTCCAGGAGGAAGGTTCTGCCATCGAGAAAATGGTGCAACGCAAGCTGCGTTTCGAGGCCGAGATCACAGCTTTGAATGTGAATCTTGCACTCAGAGTGTGGCATGTGCTGATGCAGGCCGACCAAGAGATTTTCGATGAGACGCTCGCGCAGTATTCCTATGCTGCACCACTGGGTCAGGATGTGTTGACCTTCGCCGCAGGATTTGTGCTGGCCATTCTGTTGCTGGTTGAATCACTACGGGCTCTGATAAAGCTCGCACTGCGCCGATTGGCAATTCGTAACGATAATGTCGGAAATAACGGAAAAGCGAGTTGATCCATCATCCACGTGTAACGATCTCTTCAGAGTCAGGAGGCACACATGAACAATCACATCGAACTGCTGATGGAAATCATCCTCAACCCCCGCCCTGAAGCACAGGTACTAGAAGCACTGAACAATTATGGTACGAACGCGGACGGTTATCTGGCTTACGTTTCGAGAGCGAGTTTCATCAGTATCCTGCATCAATTCAAACAACGTGAATTGTGCGCCACCGATCTGAAAGCCTGGGCGACACGCATGCTCGAGCGCCACGACATCGGTTTCGAGTTCGGCGAAGAGGGCGCACTGGAAGAGGCGGTCTTTCAATTGGCCCATGATGAGATCTATGGCAAACCTGACGATCTGCTATGCCAGCATATCGAAGCGATGCTGGAACGGCGCGGCCCCGACCGCACACCGCAATGACGACGACTTTACACCCACCAACCTCACTTAATTAACATGAGTTTCCCCATAGACATCAGCGAAGAGGCGGGTGTCCGCTATCTTCATTTCGGTTCACTCTGGATACAGGGCGCGATGCGCATCGCACGCCCGTGGAATCTGGAGCTGGAATACACCAAGGAGATGATGGCCAGTCTGCTGTTGCGCGAAGGTACGCGCTTTCCGCGCCGCGTGCTGCTGATCGGACTCGGCGCCGCCTCCATCACCAAGTTCCTGTATCGCAACTATCCGCTGTCGAATCTGACGGTGGTGGAGATCGAACCGGGCGTGGTAGCTGCGGCGAAGCAGTTCTTCAAGCTTCCAGAAGACCCGCTGCGCTTGAACATCGTAATCGGCGATGGAGCCCGATTCGTGGAAGAGTATGAGAAACAGTTCGACCTGATACTGGTGGACGGCTTCGACGAGAATGCACGCGCCGGTGAACTCGACACTTCACCGTTCTATGAGAGTTGCTACGCACGCCTGAACGAGAACGGCATCATGGCAGTGAATCTGCTCGGTCGCACACGCGGCTACAAGGCCAGTTTCGAACGCATCTCCGAAACCTTCGACGGTCGTGCGCTGGCTTTCCCTTCATGCGACAGCGGCAATGTGATCGCCATCGCGGCACGAGGCAAACCGATCAAGGTCTCGCTGGATGATCTGAAGGATGATGCGGAGAAATTAAAAAACAAGACAGGACTGAATCTGCTGCCGACGATCACGCGCATCGAACAGGCCCATACCTGCAAAGGCGGCATGTTCACGATTTAATCTCCGCGTCACAGGAAATGTGTAGAATCGCCACAGGGACAGGCTTTCAGCCTTAGTCCGACGTACCGAAGACCACTTAAAAGGGGAACATCATGGCTACTGCAAAATCTGCCAGCACGACCAAGAAGACCACGACGGCAACCAAGAAAACGACGACGGCCAGCAAGCCCGCTGCCAAGGCTGCTGCGAAACCGGCTGCCAAGAAAGTCGCAGCCCCCAAGGCTGCAGCGAAGACGACGACAACTGCTGCCAAGCCCGCTGCCAAAGCAGTAGCGAAGCCGGCTGCCAAACCTGCCGCACCGAAGAAAGCGCCTGCCAAGAAGGCCGCAGCCAAGTATGTTCCATCACCAGAACAGCGTTATCGCATGGTGCAGGATGCCGCCTATTTCCTGGCCGAGAAGAACGGATTTTCCGGCGGCTCGATGGATTACTGGATCGCTGCCGAGATCCAGATAGAGTCGATGCTGTCCGGAAAGTAATTCTTCAGTCTTGCGGCAGCGTGTTGCCGCATTCGACGACGTAGCGCACATACGGCAGAGAGATGTTCTCTGCCGCGATGACACCCAGCAACTGGTTGGCACGCGTGGGTTCGAGCACGAACTCCACCTGTACCGGCAGATCTGCGCCCAATTCGAAGAAGGTCTCTTCGTGCAGGCGACCGTGACGTCCGTACCCCGCGACTGCGCGGAACACCGAACCTCCCGGCGCCCCCAGCGCGCGTGCCGTCTCCAGCAGCCACTCGGACATAGTCTTGCTTTGATGCAGCTGTTTCTCGGTCAGGTAGAACTTGAGATAGACATTGCTTTGCATATCACGCTCCCGCGTTGAACCATTTGAAAGTCTGTATCCCCAGTACCGTCATCAGCAGCGAACCGCCAAGGTGCGCCGCGACGATGCCGGATGCCCAGGCGTACTGCCCGCGCATCAACAGCGTGACCGTCTCCGCCGAGAATGTCGAGAAGGTGGTGAGGCCGCCGAGGAAGCCGGTGATGATGAACAATCGCCATTCGGGCGACAGGCCCGGATGCTGCATGAAGAAGGCGACGGCGACGCCGATGAGGTAACCGCCGACCAGATTGGCTGCCAGGGTTCCGGGCGGCAACTCAGCCATGGTCGGGTTCAGCCATGCGCCGAGGATCCAGCGTAACCACGCCCCGCATGCGGCACCACATCCGACGGCGAGGAATGCATAGATCGTCATCGCCGTCCTGCCCTGCCTCAGGCCGTTCCGCCTACGGTCAGTCCGTCGATGCGCACGGTCGGTTGACCAACACCGACCGGTACGCTCTGCCCTTCCTTGCCGCAAGTGCCGACGCCGCTATCGAGTGCCATGTCGTTGCCGATCATGCTGATGCGGGTCAGCGCATCGGGGCCGTTGCCGATCAAGGTGGCGCCCTTCACCGGATAAGTGACTTTGCCGTTCTCGATCATGTAGGCCTCGGTGGTGGAGAACACGAACTTGCCGCTGGTGATGTCGACCTGACCACCGCCGAAGTTGGCGGCATACAGTCCGTGCTTGACCGAGGCGATGATCTCCTCCGGCGACTTGTCGCCGTTCATCATCATGGTGTTGGTCATGCGCGGGATGGGCAGGTGCGCGAACGATTCACGGCGCGCGTTACCGGTGACCGGCACCTTCATCAGGCGCGCGTTCATACTGTCCTGCAGGTAACCACGCAGGATGCCGTCCTCGATCAGAACGGTGCGCTGCGTGAGGTTGCCTTCGTCGTCGATGTTGAGCGAACCACGTCTGTCCTTGATGGTGCCGTCGTCCACCACGGTGACGCCTTTGGCGGCCACGCGTTTGCCGACGCGACCGGAGAAGGCCGAGCTGCCCTTGCGGTTGAAGTCGCCTTCCAGTCCGTGCCCCACCGCTTCATGCAGCAGGATGCCGGGCCAGCCATTACCCAGCACCACGGTCATGTTGCCTGCCGGCGCGGGACGCGCATCGAGATTGATCACGGCCTGATGCACTGCTTCCTTCGCGTAGCGTTGCAGGACCTCTTCTGTGAAGTAGTCGTAACCGAAGCGACCGCCGCCGCCCGCCGAACCCTGTTCGCGCTTGCCATTGCCTTCGACGATGACTTGCAGCGAGAGACGCACCAACGGACGGATGTCGGCACTCATCAAACCGTCGTTGCGCGCGACCAGCACAACTTCATATTCACCGGCCAGATTGGCCATCACCTGCGTCACGCGCGGGTCGAGCGCGCGTGCGATGCGCTCCAGTCTTTCCAGCAATGCCACCTTGTCGTCGGCACGCAGCGAGGCGATGGGGTCCTGCGGCAGATAGAGTTCATGCGCCTTGCTGCGGCGCAACATGGGTGCGGTCTGGTTGCCGCCCTGGCGGGCGATGGCGCGTGTTGCGATGGCGGCCTGTTGTAGCGCGTCGAGCGTGATGTCGTCGGAATAGGCAAAGGCGGTCTTGTCGCCGCTGACGGCGCGCACGCCCACGCCCTGGTCGATATTGAAGCTTCCGGATTTGACGATGCCCTCTTCCAGCGACCAGCTCTCGGCACGGCTGTACTGGAAATACAGGTCGGCATAGTCGACCTTGTGCGTCAGCATGCTGCCGAACACGTGCTGCAACTGCCCTGCTTTCAAACCATGGGCATCAAGCAGGGTGTGCTCGGCGATCTTGAGGGGGCTTGCACTCATGTCTTATCGCAACATGTGCAGCTGATGGTGCGATGGGACAAAGCCGGCAGGCTGCTGCGCAAACTCTTCTGGTAGGAGGCGTTGACATCGGCGAAGACCACGCCGGAGCCGCGCTGCAATTCATCCATGATGCGGCCCCAGGGATCGACGATCATGCTGTGGCCGTGCGTCTCGCGTCCGCTCACGTGGTAGCCGCCTTGTGCTGCGGCGATGACGTAGGACAGATTCTCGATGGCGCGTGCGCGGATCAGCGGCTCCCAGTGCACCTTGCCTGTGGTGGCGGTGAAGGCTGAGGGCAGCACGATGATGTCGACATCCTTCATGGCGCGGAAGAGCTCGGGGAAGCGCAGGTCGTAGCATATTGCCAGGCCGATACGCCCGAACGGGCTGTCGATCACAACGACCTTGTCACCTGCCTCGATGGTCTGCGCTTCGTTGTAACTTTCGTTGCCCAGCGTCAGGTTGAACAGGTGGATCTTGTCGTAGCGTGCGACCTGGGCACCGGTCTCGTCGAACACCAGCAGGCTGTTGCGCACCTTGTTCGGCGTGTTCGACACCAGCGGCAGGGAACCCATCAGCCATATCTTGTGCTTGCGCGCGGTCTCACTGAGGAATTGCTGGATCGGGCCTTCACCCGGTTGTTCGCATACTTTGACCTTGTCCTGTTCGTTCATGCCCATGATGGCGAAGAACTCAGGCAGGACGACCAGCTTCGCTCCCTGACCGGCCGCATCGGCCACCAGACGCCGCGCCTCGCTCAGGTTGCCTTCGACATTGGGGCCGGACGCCATCTGGATGGCTGCGACCTTGAATGCGCTTTGTTGCGCGGCGATACGGGCTTGTGTGGAATCAAGAGCGCTCATGTTGTCAGTGCTTTCTGTATACGTTGAGAGTCTATTTTTTTATTTCAGTCGCAGCTTGCGAACCGGGCTCGCCGATCCGCTCTACCTTAGGATCGGCCCAACTGCCGCTGACATTGTAGTCAAACGACACCAGCTTATCGAGCGGATCGCTCAGTAGTTTGTTTGTAAGCAACACACCGACACCGATTGCCGGCCCGGCGGCGAAAGACAGCAGCGAAACGTTGTCGCCGATGGCCGGCAGGACACGCACCTTGAGTTCCTGCGTCTCACGCGCCAGATCGACCTCGCCCTGCAGGGTGACCTTGGCTGCCGAACCGGTCATCACGAAGTCGTCGGTCTTGAGCAGGCCGTTCTGGATGACCGCTGCACCCTTGATGCTGCTGAACTCGAAACCGGGTGTGAACACGTCGGTGAAGTCGAGTGAGATGCGCTTGGGTATCGATTGCAGGCTGAGTACGCCCAGCAATTTGGCTGCCCCGGGATCGACCTGCAGGAATCGCCCCTTACCTGTTGTCAATTGCAGGCTTCCGTTCAGACTAGGGAAATCGAATGCATCAGGTGAACCACGCCAGCGCAGTTCACTCACCAGCAAGCCTCCACCGCCGGTCAGACTCTCCGGGTAGCCGGAACGCGCCAGGATGCGACCGGCATCAGCGATCTCGATACGCGCACTGAGCTCCGTCTCACCCTGTTTTGGACTCCAGCGCCCACCTACGTTCACCACGCCGTCGGGGTTGGTCAGGCGCATCCTTTTCAGGACGGCATCGCCGGCATCGTCATCCAGCAACATCTCCAGCTTGCCCAGCTGCCTGCGCTTCCATGTCAGTTGATCTACAACCAGGTCTATCTCCGGCATGGAGATATCTTCCGCCACTGCAGGCGGCTCTTGCTGCGGCAGGCTGGATTCCGAATCATTGGCAGCTTCGCCCAACATGAGGCGCTTCAATCGCACATACAGTTTGCCCTCACCCTGCGGTTGCCAGATCAGGTCACCGCTCATTTCGCGCGCATTCAGTCGGGTACTGACCAGTCCGTTGCGTCCGCTACCGATGACGCGCAGCTCATGCAGCGCGCTGCCGTACCCCTGCACCTCATCGATCTTCACATCTATACCGGCGATGTTGGGCAGCACCCCTTCACTATCCGGCAGGGATGTCCAGCCGCTCCACCCTTGCATTACGAAGTACGGCAACTGCCCGGTGATCCAGATTCCATCCTTGGCCGGTGCATCCGCCACCTTTCCCAGCGCAATGTTGCCGCGCTTGATGGCCCACTGCCCCGCCTCGTTCTCGATTCTGTCCAACTCGATCTTGAATATCTCGCCGTAATGGAATTTCAGTTGATCGTTGCGCGCGTCTACGTCTTTCAACTCGAACTTCAGTGGCTGATGCTGTGCCGCCACCTTGTCGAACGGTCGCGGCAGCGTAGAACCCAATCCCTGCAGGTCTGAACTGACACTTACATCTGCACGCTTGTCTTTGACACTGATCTCGGCCTGCCAGCCGGTCTTGCCGTGCAGACGCCGCAGCAAGGGATAACTGTAGGTTTCGTGAAGACTGTCGGCATCCAGCGTCCCGTCCGCATGCACATGCAGCACGCTGCCATCGTTGCGCAATGAGACACGTGCCGGCCCTCCGAGGATCTGTGCAGTCACGCCTTCTGCTTTGATGCTTTGTTCGGTGAAAGTCAGACTGCCGTTCGTCTTGCGTAGCAGCGGGACGCTTCCGCCCAGGTCGATCTCGTTGCCATCGACGCGGTAACTGCCCTTTACCTGCGTATGGCCATCACCGTTGAGCGGGATATCCAGACGCAGCTTCAGCAGACCGCGACCTGTGGCGTGGAAATCGTCGGTGTATCCGTTCAGGTAGCCGCGCACCGGACTGTTACGGATGTAATCCAGCGAATGTTCGGTTTGGTCGGCGGCTTCACCATCGACTTCCATCACCAGGGATTTCGACAAGGTGTCGGGCAAGGCGACTCGCACGTTCTGCAAGGCGGCCCCCACCGTTTCGGCCCTGGATGCCTTCACCTGCAGCAAACGCCCTTGTATCAGCAGATCCGTCCTGGCTTTTTCTATGCGTGGCCAACCGGGGTCGAATTCGATGACGACATCCCTAGCCTTGGCGGTCAGACGGAACAAACCCTGTTTACTGTCCGGGAACGGAAAATCACTCAAGTCTCCGCGCACGTGCATCTGGAACGAGTCAGCGATACCGCCCTGCAAGCCCGTCTGCAGCCAGCGATAGGTCTTGTCGTTGAAGGCATGCATCGGGATGTAACGCGCTGCGTTCTTCACCTCGACGCGAGACAGACTGACCGTCAGGTCGGCGATGCCGGGGCCGTCGTTGATCTGGTAACTGCCGTAAACGGTACCTTCTGCATCGGCATTGGAGACCAGCACCTTGTTCAGTTTGAGGTCCCAGCCATACTGACTGTTGCGTTGCCAGTCGAGCTGGCCGTACATGCGGTCGAATGTGAGAGGTTCGGATAGGAAACCGGGTGCCTGCATACGCAGCTTCCGGCTGTCGATGTTCAGTATCCCGTCACTGTCGTTGCCATCCACCGTGCCGCTCAAACCCGAGAAAGCCGGCCAATCACCGACTTGCTTCAGGCCGACCTGTTCGAACTCGGCGCGCACCTGATAACGCTGCAACTTTTCGAAATCACCCTGCCAACCCAGATGCAAGTTTCGTATCTTGCCCTGCGGTGCTAACTCAGTGAGCTTGCTCTTGATGTCTTCTGTTACCGGCAAGTAGACCAGCAAGCGATTGATGTCAGACAGCTTCAGTGCATTCACCTTGATCTCGCCCGAAGCGGAACGGTAACCGCTCTTGGCAGACAGGCTGAACAGGAAGTCGGTCGGTTGCAAGGTAAAGCCATCATGCGTGCGCAACGAGAGTTTCTCGCTCGACACTGAGAATCCGGTATCCGATTGCTGCCAACCCAGACGCCCCTGCATGCGCTGCAGCAACAGTTCGGGCAGATCCTGCGCCAGCTGTGCGTTGACGGCGTGCAGATCCACATCGACATCCAGCTTCGCCGGCAAACCCCTTGATATGCCCAACCAGAGTCGCACGCCGCCGCTACCTTGCTTTATGGCCGCGGGCAAATCGAACCAGGTGCGCCAGGCACCGACCTCAGTGTGATCCATCCTGGTGTAGACCTCGCCCTCCCAGCTTGTCGCATCGGCGAAACTGTCACCGCGAAGATTGGCGCGCAGATCGATGGGGGTAGCCAATGCAGACGGCGGGGTGGCATTCAAGGCGAGACGATGCCGCCCCCGTATATTCTGGATGATGAGATCGACATGTTCGAAAGAGATGGGCGGAGCGTTGCGCATCTCGTCCTGCCAGATGATGCGGCCGTTGCGTATCACGATGAGCGATTGATGCAACAGCCAATCCAGGCTTTTTGCATCCGAACTCAGTTCACCCTGCCTGTTGGAGGAGAGGCCGGCAATGAAACGATTGCCCAGCGCATCTCGTCGCACCAGCAGTTGCGGATTTTCAAGTTCGAGACTGTTGAAACGAAGCTCACCCGAGAAGAAGGTGCTCCATGCCACCGCGTTCCTCAACAGCGGAAACTGCAGTGCGGCATTGCCCTGCTCGTCCAGAATGCGCACATCGGACATCAACAGGCGCGGACGGAATCCGTACCAATCAGCTTCGATATGGCCGATGGAGACCTTTCTCCCCACTGCAGAGCTGGCAGCGAGCTCGATGAAGGAATGGTAGCGTTCGACGCCAGGCAATACCCAGTAGCGCAAGGCAAGCAAGCCACCCGCGCCGAGCAGAACGAATAGCAGAAATAGCAGACGGGAAACTCTCCAGGTGCCGATCGCAGTAGAACGGAGCGCGAGTTTAAGCATCATGCGGCGGCGCGCCAGATTTCGCGACGATATGAGAAGCAGTGGAACATGGAAGACTATAATGCGATGCAGGATGTACGGCCCATATTTT
Source organism: Gammaproteobacteria bacterium (assembly GCA_018819205.1). GTDB lineage: Bacteria > Pseudomonadota > Gammaproteobacteria > Burkholderiales > Gallionellaceae > Sideroxyarcus. The sequence goes on along the minus strand of JAHJQE010000036.1, from coordinate 38,891 downwards.
AACCGAAACCAGCCATGAAAAACCCCGAACCTAGCAACGATTTCGAGCAACTCGTCCTGCATGCCACCCAGTGCAGCCGCTACTTTTCCAGATTGCTGGATGCGGAACCCGCTTGGCTGGAAACCTTGCGCGCCGACCACCGCTCACCTGCCGACGAGACTTTGATCCGGCGCTGGCTGGACGCGCATCCCGCAGGCGACGAGACGCAACTTTCGCGTGCCCTGCGCTTGCTGCGCAAACGCGTGATGTTGCATCTGATACTGCGCGATCTGGGCGGCCTGTGCGGACTGGAAGAAGTAATGAGCGCCATGACCATGCTGGCCGAACTGGCCGTGCAACGCGCTCAGGCGCTGATGATGGAAACCTTGACCGCCCAGTTCGGCCAACCTGTCGGCGTTGAAAGTGGCGAACCGCAGCAGATGCTGGTGATCGGCATGGGCAAGCTGGGGGGCGGCGAACTGAACGTCTCATCCGACATCGACCTCATCTTCGTCTACCCGGAAGAAGGCGAAACGAACGGCGCACGCACCCTCTCCAACCATGAGTTCTTCAGCCGGCTGGGACGTAAAGTGATCGCGCTGGTGAACGACCTCACCGCTGACGGCTATGTGTTCCGTGTAGACATGCGTCTGCGGCCCTATGGTGACAGCGGCCCGCTGGCGATGAGCTTCGCCGCGCTGGAGGAATATCTGGTGGCACAGGGTCGTGAATGGGAACGCTATGCCTGGATCAAGGCGCGCGTCATCTCGCCATTTGGCGACTCACGCATCGCCGAACTGGAGAAACTGGCGCAGCCCTTCGTGTTCCGCAAATATCTGGATTTCGGTGCCTTCGACTCCATGCGCAAACTGCATGTGCAGATACGTGCCGAAGTCGTGCGCCGCGACCGTCAGGACAATATCAAGCTCGGTGCCGGCGGCATCCGCGAGATAGAGTTCATCGCCCAGGTATTCCAGCTGATTCGTGGCGGACGTGACGCCCGCCTGCGCATCAAGCCCACCCGCAAGGTCTTGCAACTGCTCGCACAGGAAGGCGAACTGCAAGCCGATGTGGTGCAACGGCTGGATGAAAGTTATGTGTTCCTGCGCAATCTGGAACACCGCCTGCAATATCTGGACGACCAGCAGACGCAGATGCTGCCGGAGGGCGATGAACAACGCTCCATCATTGCTCGCGCCATGGGTTATGCCGACTATGCCGCCCTGTTGGCGGATCTGGACCCGCTGCGGGAATTCGTCAGCACACAGTTTGAAGCCGTCTTCGGCAGCAAGCAGGGAGGGAGCGACGACAGTCTCTGGCATGCGAATGGCGACCATGATGCCTTGGCGAAGCAGCTCACTGCCGCGGGTTATGCCGAGGCGACCGAAATCGCCGACATACTGTTGCAGATGCGTGCCAGCGGCCGTTATCGACAATTGCCCGAGATCAGCAGACAACGCATGGACAGTCTGGTACCGCGCTTTATCAAACTGTGCGCGGCCGAACCGAATGCCGATGCCGCACTGCGGCGCGCGCTCAATCTGCTGGAAGCCATCGCCCGCCGCGCGGCCTATCTGGCGTTTCTCGCTGAATATCCTCAGGCGCTGCCGAGGTTGATGCGCATCCTCGGCGCCAGCGCCTGGGCAGGGGACTATCTGGCACAGCACCCCATCCTGCTGGATGAATTGCTTGACGCGCGCGAACTGTATGAGGCTCCGGACTGGAAAGTACTGGACGAACAGTTGTTAGCGCAGCTCGATTCCCACCATGGCGACACCGAGCGCGAAATGGACGTATTGCGACAGTTCCGGCAGGTGCAGACCTTCCACTTGCTGGCGATGGATCTACAGGGAGTGTTGCCACTGGAAAAGCTGAGTGACCACCTGAGCGATCTGGCAGATCTGATCCTGCGACATGTGTTGCGCCTGTGCTGGCGTGATGCGCGCAAGAAACACATCGAACAGCCCAAGTTCGCGGTGATCGCCTATGGCAAGTTGGGAGGCAAGGAGCTGGGTTATGCCTCAGACCTTGATCTGGTGTTTCTCTATGAGGATGCCGATCCGGAGGCCGGGCAGATCTATGCACGACTGGGACAGCGCATCAACACGCTGATCTCCAGCTACACCGCCGCCGGGCGGCTGTACGAGGTCGATCTGCGACTGCGTCCGAACGGTGACAGTGGCCTGCTGGTCAGCTCGACCGAGGCATTCGAATCCTACCAGCGCGAACATGCCTGGGTATGGGAGCATCAAGCACTGACGCGGGCGCGTTTCTGTGCCGGCGATCCGGCTGTGGGCGAGAAGTTCGAACAGATACGTAAAGCGATATTGTGCATGCCGCGCGATTTCGAAAAACTGAAAGTGGATGTGAAGGAGATGCGCCAGAAGATGCATGACGGACATCCGAATCCGACAGAGTTGTTCGATATCAAGCACGACAGTGGCGGCATGGTGGATATCGAATTCATGGTGCAGTTCATCGTGCTGGCGTATGCCTCCCGCTATCCGCAATTGGCGGCGAACAGTGGCAACCTGGCATTGCTGCACACGGCGGCTGAACTGCAACTGATCGATCGGGACGTCAGCACCGCCTTGCAGGCACACTACCGTGAATTACGCAGATTGCAGCATCAGATGCGCTTGAACAACCAGACTACCTCACGCATAGCGCAAGGCAGACTAGATACCTCTGCTGTGACAACCTTGTGGAATATGCTGTTCGGGCAGTGATCAGGCGACGGCCGGTGCATCACCCTGTGGTGGTAATTGGTAGACGTTGTTCTTGCCAGCGTCAATCTTGACCTCTGCCCGGCCGGTCAGTCGATAGGATGTCAATTCGCCCTTGCCTTTGATGTTCAACACGTTAGGCGGCTCGAACAGGTATTCGTGACGCAGACGGTTGAAGGTCAGGCGGTCGGTCAGAATATAGCCAGCCTTGGCATCGTCAGTCAGACGGCTGGCGATATTCACGGTATCGCCCCACAGGTCGTAGATGAAACGCTTGGTACCGATCACACCCGCCACGACCGGGCCGGTCGCGATACCGATGTGCACACCCAGATTACGCTTGGCTGACAAGGGATGCTTGTTGACGAATTCGATCATTTCCAGCCCCATGTTCACCACATCTGCCGCATAGTCAGGACGCTCGCGCGTCAGCCCCCCCACCACCATATAGGCATCACCGATCGTCTTGATCTTCTCCAATCCGTATTTCTCGGACAGTTCGTCAAAACCGGAGAACACTGTATTGAGCAGGCCGACCATCTGCTCCGGCGACATCTGCTCGGTGAGCTGGGTGAAGTTGACCAGATCGGCAAACATCACTGTCACGTCTGCATAGCCATCCGCGATCAGGCCCTCGTTACTCTTCAGGCGCTCGGCGATGTTCGAAGGCAGCACGTTGAACAGCACGCGCTCGGATTTCTTCTGTTCCTCTGCCAGCAAGGCATGCTGATCATCCAGCTGGTGCTTGATCTTTTCCGTCTCGATCACGAAGTAGCGCACCAGGAAATACAGGATGGCAGACATCGCGGCGAAGTTGAGCGCAAAGAAGAAACCGATGGTGTTCAGCGGAATGCCGCTTGTATAGCCTGAACCCAGATAGAAATCGAAGAAGCCAGACACACCCGTCAGCACCATATAGGCCACGAACCAGGGTATGGATTCCTTCCAACCAGACACCACCAACGCGCCGATCGGTGCCAGCAAGGCCCACAGCGCTACACCACTGGAAGTAATGGAGCTGCCTATGCTCCACTGCATGATGAAAGGTGCAAACAGGAACAGATTCAGCTGAACGAAACGCAACACTTCGAAGTTGCGCTTCTTCATATAGTGGGCCAGAGAACCTACAGAAATAATCTGATATGCCAACGGGACGTTGCTGGAGAAGTTCAATCCCATCATCCAGTAGATAGCCAGCCAGAACATCACGGCGAAGGTCATAAAAGCGGCTGCAAAGATGAGCAGGCTCTTGCGCAGCTTGTCTTCCTGCGTATCAAGAATCTCTGGAATTATTTGCTTAGTACTGATGTGATGCACCATACCGCCCCTTGGCCCTGCGACACAATGGGCCCGATATTACCTTAAGGCCCGACAAAGCGATATGCCTCAATTGCGTGTTATGGCGTTCGTGCACCTTCATAATCAGACTGGAAACAGCTAGAATCCCCACCCCGAATTCAAACCCAACGCTTTCAAGGAAATCACCATGTCCATGTCCGACCGCGACGGCTTCATCTGGCACGACGGCAAGCTCGTCCCCTGGCGCGATGCCACCACCCATGTTCTGACCCATACACTGCATTACGGCATGGGCGTGTTCGAGGGCGTGCGCGCTTACAAGACGACTCAGGGCACGGCGATCTTCCGTCTGCAAGAACATACCGACCGCCTGTTCAACTCTGCCTACATCTTCAAAATGAAGATGCCATATGACAAGAAAACCCTGATCGAAGCACAGAAGGAAGTGGTGCGCGCCAACAAGCTCGAGTCGTGCTACATCCGCCCTATCGTGTTCTACGGCTCCGAAGCCATGGGTATCGCGGCCAACAATGTCAGCGTGCATGTCGCCATCGCCGCATGGCCGTGGGGCGCCTATCTGGGCGAAGAAGGCATGTCCAAGGGCATTCGCGTCAAGACTTCCAGCTTCACCCGCCACCATGTGAACGTGAACATGTGCCGCTCCAAGTCCGTCGGCACGTATACCAATTCCATCCTGGCGCATCAGGAAGTTGCCAATGACGGTTATGACGAGGCTTTGTTGCTTGACGTGGACGGTTACGTGGCCGAAGGTGCGGGCGAGAATATCTTCATCGTTAAGAAGGGCAAGTTGTACACGCCTGACCTGACCTCGTGCCTGGAAGGCATCACCCGCGATTCCATCATCACGCTGGCCAAGGATATGGGGCTGGAACTGATCGAGAAGCGCATCACGCGCGACGAGGTGTATTGCGCCGAGGAGGCCTTCTTCACTGGCACCGCCGCAGAAGTGACACCCATCCGAGAACTGGATACTCGCACCATCGGTAGCGGTAGCCGCGGCCCGGTGACCACCAAGTTGCAGGCAGCGTTCTTCGATATCGTCGCTGGCAAGAACGATAAATACGCGGCTTGGCTGGCTCACGTATAACAAATAGTCTCAAGGGGGAAGCATGTCCAACGATCAAATTACGCAACGCTATGTAGAAGTCACGGCGGAAGCATTGCCGCTGTTCTGCCCGACACCTTCGGTGAGCTTGTGGAGCGCCCACCCGCGCGTCGCCATCCCGGTTGAAAAGCTGGGTGAGGCAGTCTGCCCATACTGCGGTACACGCTACAAATTCAAGGGCGAGTTGCCCCACAGCGCTCACTGAGAACGGCAAGATGAAAAAAATCCTCGTCGTCGCACCCAGTTGGGTAGGCGACTGTGTCCTGATGCAGCCCATGCTGCAAAGACTGGCGCAGCGTCACCCCGGCGTGCAGATAGACGTGCTGGCTCCGCCGTGGACAGAAAAACTGCTGCGCCAGATACCTGAAGTCGGTGAGGTCATCCTCAATCCATTCCCGCATGGCGCACTGCAACTCGGCGCACGGCGCGCTTTGGGCAAGCAACTGCGTGCCCAAAGTTATGATCAGGCGATCGTGCTGCCCAACTCGCTCAAATCCGCGCTGGTGCCCTGGTTCGCAGAGATTCCCCTGCGCACCGGATTCACCGGCGAGATGCGCTACGGACTGCTCAACGACGCACGCAAGCTGGATAAACGCAAACTGCCACTGATGGTCGAACGCTTCGCCGCACTGGCCGAAGAACGCGACACGGACATCGTTCGTCCCATCCCCGCCCCCAAGCTGCAGGCCAGCGATGCACAGCGTCAGGCCGCGCTGGAAAAGTTGGGGCTGACGCTGGACAAACCGGTCGCCGTGTTCTGCCCCGGCGCAGAATACGGGCCTGCCAAACGCTGGCCTGCGCACTACTACGCCGAACTCGCTCAGCGATTGCGCAATAAAGGTTATGCGGTATGGCTGATCGGTTCTCCCAAGGACAAGGAAGTGGCCGACAAGATCGTTGCGCTCGGCAATGAACCCTGTCGCAATCTGTGTGGCTCGACCGACCTCACGGACGCCATCGCCCTGCTCTCATGCGCCAAGCTGGTGGTGAGCAACGATTCCGGCCTGATGCATATCGCCGCCGCACTGGACAGACCGATGCTGGCGATCTTCGGTTCCAGCAGCCCGCAATTCACTCCACCGCTGTCCGATCAGGCAAGGGTGCTCAAGCTCGACCTGCCGTGCAGCCCCTGCTTCAAACGTGAATGTCCGCTGGGGCATTTCAACTGCATGCTGCAACTGACGCCGCAGGAAGTGGCAAGACACCTTCCCGACCGATAGGGCATGTCCGCCGTACCCGCCGAGATATTCAAGGCTTACGACATACGCGGCATCGTCGGCAAGTCACTGACCGACGGCATCGTCACCCTCATCGGCCACGCCATCGGCTCGGAGGCCAAATCGCGCCAGCAGCAAAGCATCGCGATCGGCTTTGACGGCCGTTTGTCCGGCCCGGCCTTCGCTCATGCACTGGCTCACGGCATCCGGCAAAGCGGGGTCGACGTGATCGACCTTGGCCGCATCACCACCCCCATGGCCTACTTCGCCGCGTTCCAGCTCAAGACCGGCTGCGCGGTGATAATCACCGGCAGTCACAATCCGCCCGAGTACAACGGCCTGAAGATCGTGCTGGACGGAGAGGCGCTGTCGGGTGCTGCGATCCAAGGTTTGCGCGTACGTATTGATAGCGGCGAGCTGACCCACGGCGACGGCGATTATTCCAGATATGACATCGCGCCGGAATACATGACACGCATCATCGGCGACATCCGTCTGGCCCGACCGATGAAGCTCACGGTGGATTGCGGCAATGGGGTGGCTGGCGATTTTGCCGCAGAACTCTATCGCGGTCTGGGTTGCGAGGTGAGCGAGTTGTTCTGCGAAGTGGACGGCAACTTCCCCAACCACCATCCCGATCCGTCCGATCCGGGCAATCTTGCCGACCTGATCGCCAGTTTGCGTGCTAGCGACAGCGAGTTGGGACTGGCCTTCGACGGCGATGCCGACCGGCTGGGTGTCGTCACCAAAGACGGCCGCGTCATCTTCCCGGACCGTCAGTTGATGCTGTTCGCTGCCGATCTGCTCGCGCGCCATCCCGGCGCGGAGGTGATCTTCGACGTCAAGTGCTCGGGAAGATTGTTCCCCTGGATACGCGAGCATGGCGGCACACCTTCGATGTGGAAGACCGGCCATTCGCTGATCAAAGCCAGAATGAAAGAGACCGGCGCGATGCTCGCGGGCGAAATGACCGGCCATGTGTTTTTCAAGGAACACTGGTACGGTTTCGACGACGGCCTGTATGCCGGCGCAAGATTGTTGGAGATATTGAGCAAGTTCGATGATGCGAGTGAGGTGTTGCATGCCCTGCCCGACTCGGTGAACACGCCCGAGTTGCACATCCGCACCGCGGAGGGTGAGAACCATGCCCTGATCGCCCGGCTGCAGAGCGAAGCCCGATTCGCGGATGCAAAGGACATCATCACTATCGACGGATTGCGCGTGGAATACGCCGACGGCTTCGGCCTGATGCGCCCTTCCAATACAACGCCCGCCATCGTACTGCGATTCGAGGCAGACAACGAAGCTGCTCTCAAGCGCATACAGGAAGATTTCAGGAAAGTGTTACGGGATGCGGCACCGGATCTGATGCTACCGTTCTGAAGCGCACGCGATTCAGGAATGGATGGTCTGCTGCAGCGTCTTGCCCATGCCGTGCTCGTCCAGCCAACCCAACTCGATCAGATCGCGCATCAGCTGACTGAACTCCGCCAGATTCTCCGGCTTGCGCACAAAACTGTTGGCACCGATCTGATAGGAAAGCACCACGTCTGAAGGTTCGTGGCTTTCTGAAAAGACCACGATAGGTACATGTGTCAGACGACTATCCATACGCAGCGTACGCAGCACGGCGAGTCCGAGCAGCTTGGGTAACTTGAGATCGATCAGGATCAGGCGCGGCACGGGATGGCCGTGAGCAGTTTCGGCAGACAACCAGTCCAGCGCGGCGACACTATCTTGCACCACGGCCAGATACAGTTCGCCGGGGCAACTGGCTACCGCCTGCTGCACCAGCAGGATCGCCTCTTCCTCGTTCTCGACCAGCAGGATCGTGTCGCCAGACTGCTTCAACATCAGCCTTCCCCGTCTCAAATGATGCCCAGTGTTGCAGCAATGACCGCCCAAACTTCGGGTAGTGAAATCACAACTTGGCTTTTGCCCAATCTGCAACAGAAGCCAAGGCTTTGGCCAGATGCTCGGGTTGCGTACCGCCTGCCTGCGCCATATCCGGACGGCCACCGCCTTTGCCGCCCACCTGCTGAGCGACGAAGTTGACCAGTTCGCCTGCTTTCACTTTGGACGTGGCATCAGCCGTCACACCCGCGATCAGACTGACCTTGCCGTCGCCTTCGGTTGCCAACACTATTACGGCAGATTTCAGCTTGTCTTTAAGCTTATCCATGGTTTCGCGCAGCGTAGTGGTATCAGCGCCGTCCAGCTTGGCGGCCAGCACTTTCACGCCATTGAAATCTTGCGCTTGCTCAAGCAACTCGTCGCCCTGCGCGGAAGCCAGTTTCGATTTCAGCGCGGCCAGTTCCTTCTCCAGCGACTTCACGTTATCGAGGATCTGGGCGATACGCGCAGCCGCTTCCTGCGGTTGCGCCTTCACGGCATCGGCAACTTGCTGCAATTGTTCTTCCTGCTGCTGCACCAGCGCCAGCGCGCCCTCACCGGTCACCGCCTCGACGCGACGCACACCGGCCGCCACGCCACTCTCGGCCACAATCTTGAACAGACCTATGTCGCCGGTGCGCTTCACGTGGGTACCGCCGCACAACTCCTTCGAGCTGCCGATGGACAGCACGCGCACTTCGTCGCCGTACTTCTCGCCGAACAGCATCATCGCGCCGGTCTTCTGCGCATCCTCGATGCCCATCACGCTGGCATCGGTGGCGCTGTTGGCGAGGATCTCCGCATTGACGAGTGCCTCGACCTTGCGAATCTCGGCATCCGTCAGCGGCTGGTTCTGCACGAAGTCGAAACGCGTCTTGTCGGGGTCGACCTGCGAGCCCTTCTGCTGCACGTGAGGCCCCAGCACTTCGCGCAAGGCCTTGTGCATCAGGTGCGTCACCGAGTGGTTACGCTCGGTGCGCGCACGTGCTTGCATATCCACACGCGCATTGACGCCGTTTCCCACGGAGAGCTTGCCAGTCTTCACCACACCGTGATGACCGAACACGGCCGCCTGGATCTTCTGCGTATCTTCCACCGCGAAGATGCCGTGCACGCTGCGCAACTCGCCGCTGTCGCCCACCTGCCCGCCGGATTCTGCATAGAACGGAGTATCGTCCACCACCACCACGCCCAACTCGCCTTCCACCAATTCGTTCACTTCCACGCCGTCCTTGTACAGCGCGAGCACGTTGCCTTTGTGCTCCAGCGTGTCGTAGCCGTGGAAGGTGGTGGCGGGGCCACTGTATTCCAGATTGGCGGCCATCTTGAACTTGCCCGCCGCGCGTGCCTGTTCCTTCTGGCGCGCCATGGCGGCGTTGAACGCCGCATCGTCCACCGAGACATCGCGCTCGCGACAGATGTCGGCAGTCAGATCGAGCGGGAAGCCGTAGGTGTCGTGCAGCTTGAACGCGGTCTCGCCGTTGAATATCTTGTTGCCCGCCTTGTCCATCTCGGCCAGCTCGGCGTCGAGGATGGCCATGCCGTGCTCGATGGTGGAGAAGAAGCGCTCTTCTTCCAGCTTCAACACACCTTTCACACGCGTCTGCTCGGCGACCAGTTCCGGATAGGCGCTGCCCATCTGCTCCACCAGATCGGCCACCATGTTGTGGAAGAAAGCTTCACGCGCACCCAGCTTGTAGCCGTGGCGGATCGCGCGGCGGATGATGCGGCGCAGCACGTAGCCACGGCCTTCGTTGCCGGGAATCACGCCGTCGGCTATCAGGAAGGAGCAGGCGCGGATGTGGTCGGCCAGCACTTTCAGCGAGGGCGAATCCATGTCGGCGCACTTCGTTTCGCGCGCGGCGGCCTTGATCAGCGCCTGGAACAGGTCGATCTCGTAGTTGGCATGCACGCCTTGCAGCACAGCGGAGATGCGCTCCAAGCCCATGCCGGTATCGACCGACGGTTTTGGCAGCGGATGCATCACACCCGCTTCGTCGCGATTGAACTGCATGAACACGTTGTTCCAGATTTCGATGTAGCGGTCGCCGTCTTCCTCGGGCGTGCCGGGCAGGCCGCCGGGGATGTGTGCGCCGTGGTCGTAGAAGATCTCGGTGCAGGGGCCGCAGGGGCCGGTGTCGCCCATCATCCAGAAGTTGTCGGACGCATAGCGCGCGCCCTTGTTGTCGCCAATGCGGATCACGCGATCCAGCGTCAGGCCCATTTCCTTGGTCCAGATGTCATAGGCCTCGTCGTCTTCGGCATACACGGTGACGTAGAGCTTCTCCTTCGGTAGCTTGAACACCTCGGTCAGCAACTCCCAAGCGTATTTGATCGCATCCCGCTTGAAGTAGTCGCCGAAGCTGAAGTTGCCCAGCATCTCGAAGAAGGTGTGGTGGCGCGCCGTGTAGCCGACGTTCTCCAGATCGTTGTGCTTGCCGCCGGCACGCACACATTTCTGACTGGACGCGGCACGGGTATAGGGGCGCTTGTCGAAGCCGAGGAACACGTCCTTGAACTGGTTCATGCCCGCGTTGGTGAACAGCAGCGTCGGGTCTTCGTGCGGAACCAGCGAACTGGAGGCGACCACGGCGTGGCCTTTGGAGGCAAAATAATCTAGGAACTTCTGGCGAATCTCGCTGCTTTTCATCTGGTCACCGCTGGCCGCAATCGTTCAATAAACACGCCGCCCAACAGGCGGCATCACGGCACGAATCATACCATTTGACAGACAGTTAGGGCATGGCTTCAGCTCTCGTCGGCCAGACTACCGGCGGCTGATTTCAGGACTTTGAGGATCACATCAGTGGAGAATCCACGCGACTGCAAAAAACGCATCTGTCGCGCCTTTTCCTTGGCTTCCTGCGGAGGTTGGCCGAACTTGCGTTGCCACACATCGCGCGCGGTTTCCAGCTCGGAGGCTTTCAGCTCGGGCAGCGCCCCGGCGATCAGATCTTCGCCGATACCGCGCTGGCGCAGCTCGTGGGCGATACGCTGGCTACCGAATCGGCCGCGTTTGGCATCCACCAGTTGCGTGGCTGCGCGCGCATCGGAAAGCCAGTTGCGTCTTTCCATGTCGTCCAGCACTGCATCCAGGTCTTCGCCTTCCTGCACATACGGCTGCAGCTTTTGCCGCAGTTCGCCACGGCTATGCTCGCGCCGCGCCAGATAGCGCATGGCGCGTTCCCTTAGACTTTTTTCCGGGTGTGCCGAGTGGTTTCCGTTCTCCTTCGATACACCGCGCTCTGCGCGGCACTCAGGACGAACGGAAAGTGTAACGAGGTGCTCAGGCTTCGGCTTCTGCACCTGCGTTCAGCGCAGTCACGCCGAGCGACTCACGGACGCGATTTTGGTTCCGGCCAGCCGCATGCGCGGCTTTCACATGCGCTTCGCGCATATGAGCCTCCGCCGAAATCGCATCCGAACCGGTCATCAATCTTCGCTCGCAGCCGTTGATAAGGCATTGACTCCCAGAGATTCGCGGACGCGATTCTCAATCTCGATGGCGATCTCTGGATTGTTACGCAGGAACTCGCGCGCATTGTCCTTGCCCTGCCCGATCTTCTCGCCGTTGTAGGCATACCAAGCGCCGGACTTCTCAACGATCTTGTTCTGAACACCCAGCTCGACGATCTCGCCCTCGCGCGAGATGCCTTCCCCGTACAGGATGTCGAAATGCGCTTCCTTGAACGGCGGCGCGACCTTGTTCTTCACCACCTTGACGCGGGTCTCGTTGCCGATCACCTCGTCACCCTTCTTGATCGAACCGGTGCGTCGGATGTCCAGTCGCACCGAGGCGTAGAACTTGAGTGCATTGCCACCGGTGGTGGTTTCGGGATTGCCGAACATCACACCGATCTTCATGCGAATCTGGTTGATGAAGATGACCAGCGTGTTGGAGCGCTTGATGTTGGCGGTGAGTTTGCGCAGGGCTTGTGACATCAGGCGGGCATGCAGCCCCATCTGCGAATCACCCATCTCGCCCTCGATCTCGGCGCGCGGCGTCAATGCAGCGACAGAGTCGATCACCACCACATCTACCGAACTGGAGCGCACCAGCATGTCGGCGATCTCCAGCGCCTGTTCACCGTTGTCAGGTTGCGAGATCAGCAGATCTTCCACCTTCACTCCCAGCTTCTGTGCATATTGAGGATCGAGAGCATGCTCTGCATCGATGAAAGCCGCAGTGCCGCCCAGCTTTTGCATCTCGGCGATAACCTGCAAGGTCAGTGTAGTCTTGCCGGACGATTCCGGGCCGTAGATCTCGACCACACGGCCGCGCGGCAGACCGCCCACACCCAGCGCGATGTCCAGACCGAGCGAGCCGGTGGAGACGACCTCGATGTCCTTGGCTACATCACTCTCGCCGAGGCGCATGATGGAACCCTTGCCGAATTGTTTTTCGATCTGGCTCAGTGCCGCCGCGAGAGCCTTGCTTTTGTTGTCATCCATGTTCGATCTCCTTGGGAAAATTTCGGAGCGGATTGTTGCACAACGTTTTCGCGTTGTACAGAACGTTCGTTCTTTTTTATGCGGAGAGGGTATTTTGTGACAGCCGCTCAAGTACACCCTGCAACGCCACTCGCACCGCCTGCGCTCTCACCTCGTTCCGATCGCCAGAAAACTGGTGATGCGCTGTCGTGATGACGCCGTCGGCAAACGCCCAGGCGAACCAGACCGTACCGACCGGCTTGTCCGGTGTACCGCCGTCAGGACCTGCGATGCCGCTCACCGCCAGCGACACCTGCGCCGTACTGTTGCGCAGCACGCCCTCTGCCATCTCGCGCACGACCGCCTCCGACACTGCGCCATAGGTGATCAGTGTGGACTCCAGCACGCCCAGCATCTGCTGCTTGGACAGGTTGGTATAAGTGACAAAACCGCGGTCGAACCAGGCAGAACTGCCGGCGATACTGGTGACTGCCTGCGCGATTCCACCACCGGTGCATGATTCTGCCGTTGCCAGCATCATGCCGTGCGCCTTGAGTGCCCCGCCGACCTGTGCCGCCAACGCGTCCATCACAATCCTCTTGCGAGATCGTTCTGGATGTCGACCACCGCCTCCAGGCCGACCGCAATGCGGATCAGGCCATCTGTGATGCCTGCCGCCGCTCTGGCTTCCGGTGTGATGCGCGCGTGAGTGGTGGTGGCCGGATGAGTGATGGTGGTCTTGGTATCACCCAGATTGGCAGTAATCGACAACAGCTTGGTGTTGTCGATCACGCGCCATGCCGCTTCCTTGCCGCCCTTCACTTCGAACGCCACGATGCCGCCGCCGGTCTTCTGCTGCTTCATCGCCAGCGCATGTTGCGGATGCGACGGCAGGCCGGGATAAAGCACCCGTGCCACGTTGGGCTGCTGCTCCAGCCATTGCGCCAGCTGCAAGGCATTGGTGCTGTGCGCCTCCATGCGCAGCTTGAGCGTCTCCAGACCCTTGAGGAACACCCAGGCGTTGAACGCGCTCATGGTCGGTCCTGCGGTACGCAGGAAACCGTACACCGGCTCCATCAGTTTCTTGCTGCCCAGCACCGCGCCGCCCAGCACGCGTCCCTGTCCGTCGATGTACTTTGTGGCGGAATGGATGACGATGTCCGCACCCAGTTCCAGCGGGCGCTGCAGGATGGGCGTGCAGAAACAGTTATCCACCGCCAGCAAGGCACCGCAGCCTTTGGCGATGGCCGCGATGGCTGCGATATCTGAGATTTCGGTCAGCGGGTTGGATGGCGTCTCGAGGAAGAACAGCTTGGTGTTCGGACGCACCGCTGCCTGCCATTCCGCCACATCGGTAGCCGAGACGTAAGTCGTCTCCACGCCGAACTTCTTGAAGTAGTTGTTGAACAGGTTGATTGTCGAACCGAACAGGCTGCGCGAGGCGACGATGTGGTCCCCCGCTTTCAGCAAACCCATGCCACACGACAGGATGGCGGCCATGCCGCTGGATGTCGCCACGCACTGCTCCGCCCCTTCCAGCGCAGCCAGTCTTTCCTCGAACATGCTGGTCGTGGGATTGGTGAAGCGCGCATAGATGTTGCCCGGCTCTTCGCCGATGAAGCGCCGGGCGGCCTGTGCAGCGTTATCGAAAGTGAAACTCGAGGTCAGGAACATCGCCTCGCCATGTTCCATGAAAGGGGTTTGCACACGCCCTGCCCTGACGGCCAAGGTCTCAAGCTGGTATTCATTGTCAGACATCATCACCTCCCGCGCGGCCCACCGCTCGCGCAACAAAAAACCCGGAAAGCTTGACGCTAAACCGGGTTCGCCCGCTTTAGCTGGATTTATATAGCGCCCGCAAGCTGTTCCTCAAATCGGCGCAATCGGAAAGTAGCACTCCCCGCCTTGCTTCGTCAACTCACATGGACGAGGCGGACATCGCCAGATCCAGCTCCATCTGGTCGTCATCGGGCATCTTGTTCGCCTTGCCTGCCCCGCGGGCCGCTTCGATCGCATTCAGATATTCCGGCGTGATGTCGCCGGTGATGTAGTTACCATCGAAACAGGAGCAATCGAAACCGCTCAATGCCGGATTCGCCTTGGTCACAGCTGCTTTCAGATCCTCGATGTCCTGATAGAACAGACGGTCGGCGCTGATCTCGCGACAAATCTCTTCGTCGCTGCGGCCGGTGGCGATCAACTCGGTACGGCTGGGCATGTCGATGCCGTACACGTTGGGGAACTTGACCGGCGGCGCGGCGGAAGCGAAATACACCTTGCGCGCACCGGCGTCGCGCGCCATCTGAACGATCTCGCGGCTGGTGGTGCCGCGCACGATGGAGTCGTCCACCAACAGCACGTTCTTGTCCTTGAATTCGATGCTGATGGCGTTCAGTTTCTGGCGCACCGATTTCTTGCGCATGGCCTGGCCCGGCATGATGAAGGTACGTCCGATGTAGCGGTTCTTGACGAAACCTTCGCGGAACGGGATACCGAGGTGGTTCGCCAATTGCAATGCGCTGGGGCGACTGGAATCCGGGATGGGGATCACCACATCGATATCGTGCTCCGGCCACTCGCTCTTGATCCTGTCGGCCAGGAATTCGCCCATGAACAAGCGTGTGGCGTAGACGGAGATGCCGTCCATCACGGAATCTGGACGGGCAAAATACACGTATTCGAAGATACAGGGATTGAGCTGCGGCTTCTCGGCGCATTGCTGACTGTAGAAGTTCGCCTCAAGATCGATGAAAACCGCTTCTCCCGGTGCGATGTCGCGCAGGAATTCAAAGCCTAGTGTGTCCAGTGCCACGCTCTCGGAAGCGATCAGATATTCGATGCCTTCAGCATGCTGGTTGCTGCCTACCACCAGCGGACGGATGCCATTCGGATCGCGAAAGGCGAGCAGACCGTAACCGGCGATCATCGCCACCACGGCATATGCACCTTTACAACGGCGATGCACACCGGACACGGCGGCAAATATCTTCTGTGGGTCTAGTTTGAAACCGGTAGCGTTCGCTTGCAGTTCGTGCGCGAGCACATTCAGCAGCACTTCCGAATCCGAGCCGGTGTTGATATGGCGCAGATCCTGTTTATACATGGCACTGCGCAACTCATCGGTATTGGTCAGGTTGCCGTTATGAGCCAGTACGATACCGAACGGTGAATTGACATAGAACGGCTGTGCTTCGTTGTGGTCAACCGAGGAACCTGCGGTCGGATAACGCACATGGGCGATACCGGACTTGCCTTTGAGTGCGCGCATGTTGCGCGTGCGGAATACATCGCGCACCAGTCCGTTTCCTTTATGCAGGTGGAATGTCCTGCCCTCCAGCGTTGCGATACCCGCCGCGTCCTGCCCTCTATGCTGCAACACCTGCAAACCGTCATACAGCACCTGGTTCACCGGCGTATTGGCCACCACTCCCAGAATCCCGCACATATCGTTTCCCGTTTCCTGTGAATTTAATCGTTTAGCGTCGCGCCGTCTGCGTCGGCAGATAGTCACGTGCGTACATAGCGACCTGATGCAGAGGCTTACTGGTCAATGCTTCCTTCCACCAGCGTTTCTCAGGCAGACTTGTCAAGCCGCCTATCCATACCAATGCAAGTACCACCAGCAGTCCTCGCAACACACCGAACATGACGCCGAACTTCCCGTCCAGCCCCCCGAGTCCGGCGAATTTGGTCAGCTTGGACAGGAGCCATGCAAACACAGCTGCCACGATCAGCGTCACCACAAATACCAGTGCAAAGGCCGCCGCAGAGCGTATCGCCTCCACCTTGATGGCCTCAGGTATGTAAGGCAGTACCTGATCCGACATGGTGGTCGCCGCGATATAGGCAGCTATCCAGCCTAACAGCGAGAACAGTTCGTACATGAAGCCACGCCACCAACCGAGCAACGCAGACAACGCAATGACCACCAGTACGGCAATATCAAAGAACGACATGCACCCTATTCCGGATTGATCATGTTAGGTTGCAGGCCGATAGCCTCCAGTTTTTGCTTCACTTTTTCTGCCGCATCACGGGAAGGATAGCCGCCCACACGCACGCGCAGCATGCCGGAGACCTTCTCGGTATATGCTGGGAAGCCGCGTTTTTTAAGATTATCCAGCATCTGTCGCCCGGCCTCTTCGCGAGAATAGGCGCCGACCTGCAACACCCAGCCTGATGGCGGCGCGATCTTCTTGGGTGACGCAGTCTTGGGAGCGGATTGGGTCGGTTTCACTACTTTGGGTGCGACTGGCGCCACTACGACCTTTTGCTCGGCAGGGTTCGCCTTGTCAGCGGCAACAGGCGCTTCGGCCTTTGCCGGGGCGGGATTTATGACGGCGCTGGCTGCCTGCACCGCTGTCTGATCGACTGTCACCTCTGGGCGGAATGCATCCACCTCGGTTTTGTCCGGAATACGCAACTCGATGTTGCCTACGTTCACGCCAGGCTCACTGTCAAACACCATGGGCAGGAAGATGACGATGGCCAACATCAGCGCCACGGCACCTATCAGACGATGACGTGCCTGCCTCTTCAACTTGAATTCTTCGTCCGTATTGATCTGTTTGGCCATGGTGAATACCGGAAAACTCAGATAACGCGCACTTTGCGCAGGTGCATCACTTCCGCCACTGTATAGAAGGAACCGAGGGCCGCGATTCTATCATTTTCACCCGCCCGTTTGCTGGCCTCATTCAGCGCATTTTCAATGCAACCGCAAACGATGACCTCACCCCTGACAGGAAATTCCCTCAACACTTGGGCCAATTCCTGCGCCTGCGCGCCGCGTGGCGCATCAATAGTCGCAACCAGCCACACATCGATCTGAGCATCCAGTGCCTGCACCACACCAGCCATATCCTTGTCCTTGAGCATGGCGAATAAGGCGAACGTCTTTGCGGGAGGAAGATTTTCCAGATTCTGCGCCAGCGAACGGGCCGCCTGGGGGTTGTGTGCCACGTCCAGTATCCATTGCGGCTTGCCGGGCACGAACTGGAAACGCCCCGCCAATTCAACTTCGACCAGACCTCGGCGCACCGCCTCCATGCCGACAGGCAATTCAGATTTCAGCACATCCAGCGCAGCCAATACTGCGCTGGCGTTCTGTAACTGGAAAGCACCGCGCAATGCCGGATAAGGCAAGGCACTGCGTTTGCCTGACTTGCCGAAATAGTCCCATTGCCCCTGATGCGCACGCAGCCCGAACTCACTGCCGATACACCATAGTTCCGCCCCGATCTGCTGCGCATGCGCACGCAAGGCAGGCGGCACGTCACTGTCGGCACAGATCGCCACCTTGCCAGCACGGAAGATGCCCGCTTTCTCGAAGGCGATCTGCTCGCGTGTATCGCCCAGATAATCGACGTGGTCGATATCCACGCTGGTCACCAGCGCGCAATCTGCATCGAACACGTTCACCGCATCCAGCCTGCCGCCCAAGCCGACCTCGAGGATGGCAACATCCACCTTGTGCGCCATGAAACACTGCATCGCGGCCAGCGTGCCGAATTCGAAATAGGTCAAGGGAATATCGAGTGCTTCTTGCGATTGCCCCCTCTCCCTCTGGGAGAGGGTTGGGGTGTGGGATGAATCGCCAGAATCCTGCCGCCCTTTGCGAGCCAACTCAATCGCCTCGAACGAAGCGCACAGCTCCGCATCGCTCGCCTGTTGCTTGGCGATGCGTACCCGCTCGTTGTAACGCAACAGATGCGGCGAGGTATAGCAGCCGACTTTGTAGCCCGCCGCATGCAGGATAGATTCGAGCATCGCACACACAGAGCCTTTGCCGTTGGTACCGCCGACGACGATGACGGGAAAGTCAGGCTCCAGATCGAGACGTTGTTTGACTTGCGCTACACGCTCCAGTCCGAGCGCGATGGTTTTTGGATGCAGGGATTCGAGATGGGTCAGCCAGTCGGCTAGGGATTTGGGCATTTCATTACTGGCAAAAGAACGGCCGACGGGAATGTCGGCCGTTGATACTGAAGATTACGCCGCCTCCAGCTTGGCCACGGCATCCTGCTTGGTCAGCAGGGTGATCAGGGTCGCCAGTTGGTCACGCATCTGGCGGCGGTCGACGATCATGTCAATGGCACCGTGCTCGAGCAGGAACTCGGCACGCTGGAAACCTTCAGGCAGGGTCTCGCGCACGGTCTGCTGGATCACGCGCGCTCCGGCGAAGCCGATCAGTGCGCCTGGTTCGGCGATGACCACGTCACCCAGGAAAGCAAAACTGGCCGACACGCCGCCCATGGTCGGGTCGGTCAGCACGGAGATGAACGGCAGTTTTGCTTCGCTCAATTGTGTGAGCGCGGCGCTGGTCTTGGCCATCTGCATCAGCGACAACAGACCTTCCTGCATACGCGCGCCGCCGCTGGCGGAGAAACAGATGAAGGGGCATTGCTGCTCCAGCGCGACTTGCACGCCGCGCACGAAACGCTCGCCGACGACGGAGCCCATCGAGCCGCCCATGAAATTGAACTCGAACGAAGCTGCCACCACGGGCAAGGCATGGATGCTGCCTTGCAGCACGATCAGCGCATCGTCCTCGTCGGTCTTCTTCTTGGCCTCGACCAAGCGGTCGCTGTATTTCTTCTGGTCCTTGAATTTCAGGGTATCGACCGACAACACCTCGGAACCGATCTCGAAGCGGCCTTCGCTATCCAGCAGCCAGTTCAGACGCGTGCGCGCGGTGATGCGGTGATGGTGGTTACATTTCGGGCAGACACTATGGTTCTTTTCCAGATCTGCGTGATACAGCACGGCCTGGCATTCAGGACACTTGAACCACAAGCCTTCCGGCACGTTCTTCTTGGCATCCTCGCCTTCACGGCGCTTGATCTTCGGCGGCAACAGCTTTTGGAACCATCCCATGATTTACTCCTTCTCGTTATCTATCGCTACGCGCAATTCTTGCACCAAACGTCCGACGTTGGCGACCACATTCTGTTCATTCGAATCTTCAACTTCCTGCACAATGCGGCTGCCCACCACCACACCGTCGCACAGCTTCGCTACCGCGCGGGCAGTTGCCGCATCACGGATGCCGAAACCGACACCGATGGGCAGTTTGATGTGCTTGCGCAGTTGCGGCAGCTTTTCAGCGATGGCTGTCAAGTCCAGATTGCCCGCACCGGTCACGCCCTTGAGCGAGACGTAGTACACATAACCGCGCGCCAGTTTGGCGACCTGTTCGATACGCGCCTCATTGGTGGTCGGCGCGAGCAGGAAGATAGGTGCTATGCCATGCGCTTGCAGATGCTCGAAGGCCTCGTGGCTCTCTTCTGGCGGGAAGTCCACGGTCAACGCCCCGTCCACACCGACCTCGGCACAACGCTGGGCGAACGCTTCCCAACCCATGGCCTCGATGGGATTGCCGTAACCCATCAGCACCACCGGCGTGGTCGTGTCCTGCTTGCGGAATTCGGCCACCATGTCCAGTACGCCGCGCAGTGTCGTACCGTTCTTGAGCGCACGCTCGGAAGCGCGCTGGATGGTCGGGCCATCGGCCATCGGATCGGAGAACGGCACGCCCAGTTCGAGCACATCCGCCCCTGCCGCCACCAGCCCGTGCATCAGCGGCACGGTGAGTTGCCGCGAAGGATCACCGGCGGTGATGAAGGGAATGAGCGCTTTGCGTTGTTGCTGCTTGAGCTTGTCGAAAGTTTTATCGATACGACTCATAGCGTGATGCCTTTCAATTTCGCCACGGTGTTCATGTCCTTATCGCCGCGGCCCGAAAGGTTCACCAGCAGGACTTTGTCCTTGCCCATGATCGGTGCGATCTTCATCGCGTGTGCCAAGGCATGGCTGGATTCCAGCGCGGGGATGATGCCCTCAAAACGGCACAAAGCATCGAAGGCTGCCAGCGCTTCGTCGTCATTGATCGCGACATACTGCGCACGACCGATGTCTTTCAGCAGACAATGCTCGGGACCGACGCCGGGATAATCCAGTCCGGCCGAGATGGAATGCGTCTCGATGATCTGGCCGTTCTCGTCCTGGATCAGATAAACCTTGTTGCCGTGCAACACGCCAACCTTGCTGTTGGCAGTGAGCGGCGCGGCATGATGACCGCTGGCGATGCCGTGACCGCCCGCTTCCACGCCGATGATTTGCACATCGGGCACTTCGATATAAGGATGGAACAAACCGATCGCATTGGAACCGCCGCCGACGCAGGCGATCACCGCATCCGGCTGACGACCGATCATCTCCGGCATCTGCACTTTGGCCTCGTTGCCGATCACGCACTGGAAATCGCGCACCATCATGGGATACGGGTGCGGGCCCGCAGCCGTGCCGAAGATATAGAAAGTGGATTCAACGTTGGTGACCCAGTCGCGGATCGCCTCATTGCACGCATCTTTCAGCGTGCGCGAGCCGCTCTCCACCGGCACCACGGTCGCGCCCAGCAACTTCATGCGGAACACGTTCGGTGCCTGACGCTGGATGTCTTCCGCGCCCATATAGACGATGCATTCCATGCCAAAGCGCGCCGCCACGGTGGCGGTCGCCACGCCGTGCATGCCCGCACCGGTCTCGGCGATGACGCGTTTCTTGCCCATGCGCTTGGCCAGCAGGGCCTGCCCGATGGCGTTGTTGATCTTGTGCGCGCCGGTGTGGTTCAGGTCTTCGCGCTTCAGATAGATCTGTGCGCCCCCCAAGTCGTCGGAAAGACGCTTGGCGTGATAGATGGGGCTGGGACGACCGACGTAGTGCTTGAGTTCATAGGCGAACTCGGCCTTGAACGCCGGATCGTCGCGAAAGCGCAGATACTGCTGGCGTAATTCCTCGACAGCCGGAATCAGCGTTTCGGCCATGTAGATGCCGCCGAACTGGCCGAAGTGACCTTGCTGGTCAGGATAACTGTATGTCAACGTTCTTAACCTCTTTGATGAATGCGGCGACCTTCGCCGCATCCTTTATACCTTTGCCTGCCTCGACACCGCTGGACACGTCCACCGCATAAGGCCGTACCTGTTGCACCGCTGCGGCCACATTGCCGGGATGCAGCCCGCCGGAAAGGATCACCGGCAAAGACAAGTCTTGCGGGATCAACCCCCAGTCGAACGACTCACCGGTGCCACCCTGCACGCCTTGCACATAGGCATCCAGCAACAGCCCCTGAGCATCCGCGTAACGGGCCGCGCATTCTACCAAATCCACCCCCGCCCTGACGCGTATCGCCTTCAAATAAGGGCGCCCGAACTGACGGCAGAATTCCGGCGTTTCATCGCCATGGAACTGCAACACATCCAGCGGCGCTTGCGCCAGTACCTCACGCACCATATCGGCCGAAGGATCGACGAACAGACCGACACTGGTCACGAAAGGGGGCAATACTGCAAGCAGCTCAGCAGCCTGCCGTGTATCGATATTGCGCGGACTTTTGGCATAGAACACGAAACCGAGCGCATCCGCCCCTGCCGCCACCGCAGCCAGCAGGTCTTGTTCACGGGTGATACCGCATATCTTGATCCGGGTCATCGGGGATTCAGTCGTTTTCCGAGGGCGGCATTGTACCTTGCGGCAGCCCCCACTTAGCGTCGTAACCGATGTGACGCAGATAGAGGCCGTCCGGCATGAATGTCGGCGCAGCCAGCTTGCGCTCACGGGATGCAAGGATCTGCTTCATCCACTCGGGCGGATATTTGCCTTTGCCGACATACACCAGACAGCCGACGATGTTGCGCACCATGTGATGCAGGAAAGCGTTCGCGGTCAGGTTGAAGATGATCGTTTCGCCCTGTTGCCGGATCTCCAGCTTTGCCAGCGTCTTGATCGGCGATTTGGCCTGGCACTGCGACGCGCGGAATGCGCTGAAATCATGCTCGCCCAACAGATGATCCGCCGCTTCCTGCATCGCCACCACATCCAGCGGCACATGGAACCAGCCTGCTTTGCCCGCATGCACGGCCAGCCGCGTGGGACGATTGATCAATACGTACTGATAACTGCGCGAGTACGCAGAGAAGCGCGCGTGGAACTCATCGCTCACCTCATGCGCCCATAGCACCGCGATACCAGCAGGCAGCAGCGCATTGCAGCCGCGCACCCAGGCCATGAGCTGGCGAACCGTGGAAGTATCGAAATGCACCACCTGCTCCAGTGCGTGCACGCCGGTATCGGTACGTCCCGCCGCAATGATGCTTATCCGTTCGCAGGCAATGGCCGACAGCGCGTCCTGTAATGCATCTTGCACGTTCGCCATATCCGGCTGGCTCTGCCAGCCGTGATAGCGACTGCCGTCATATTCCACACCGAGGGCGATCCTCATCTCCAGACCCCATAAAGTAGCGCCGCACACAACAGCACACAAACACCATCTACTGCCTTAAGAGTATCGCTATCGAGTATCACATGCCGCTCGGCTTCCAAGGGCGGCTGCAAAGCGGCGGTAATGGCTCCCCTCCAGTCTGCTGCCGTATCCCGCATGGTCGGTTCGGCATATTGCAGAGTCAATGCCAGCCGCACGGCAACGCGTTCGCGCGACCCACCGAACCAGTTCAGCGGATATGCCAGTGCATGGATACCGCTGATGAATTGCGACTGAGTCAACAGCGACAACAGGATTGCCAACCCGCACAACATGGATAGCAATCGCCCCAGTTGCATTAATCCGTCATACAGCCCTTCCAGCGTCGGAGAATATCGTCCCAGATCGGTCACCAGAGCGATGCCTGGCGTCGAGTACGCATAGACCACCAGCAGTGATAACAATATCCAGCGTGTTCGTCGGATCAAACTGAAAAGTTGGCGCGAATCGAGCTTCGCCGCAGCAGCGAACAACACTACCGTCAGCAGCAGCAAGCCCGATGCGGACAAGGCCTGCGCCGAGACAGCCAGAGTCATCCAGATCAGTATCTGTATAGCAGGATGGGGCATCAACCTATCCATTCCTTCAAATAAAAACGGCAGCCATACGGCTGCCGTCGTATTCATGCAAAATGCTTAGAGTTGATCGAGAATGACTTGCGCACTGGCACGTTGCTGATCATCGCCGTCACGCATCACTTCCTCAAGTATTTCTTTGGCACCCGCACCATCGCCCATCTCTTGGTATGCCTTAGCAAGATCGAGTTTGGTAGCGACTTCCTGCCAGCGCTCGTCCTTCAACTCACTCGCCGAACCGGAACCTGCGTTGCTACCCATTGTATCCAGATTCAGGCTGATGTCTCCCAAGCCGATATCCATAGGCTTCGAAGGCTTCTCGTCATCTGACTTGCTGACTTCTGGGATGTCCAATGCAAATGATAACCCTTCATCGGCAACAGGCGCTTCAGCAGCGGACATAGCTGCGGACTGTTCGGGCAACGCAGAAGAAATATCGAACATCAGATCATCCAGCCCCTCCGCTACCGCTGGTTGTGCGGCGGGTGCAGATTCAACCGCTGCAGCAAGGCCGGGATGAGTGGCTGTAACGTCGAACATAAGGTCGTCTGACGCTTCTGTTTGCACAGCCGATCCTGCTGGAGCGGCCATTAGGCTGGGAATACCGGGATGAGTGGAGGTGACATCGAATATCAGGTCATCAGAACTGGCTGTTTCAGCTTTTCTTCCTTCTGTCGCGGTCTCACCTGCGGACAAGCTGCCCGGATGGGTACCCGTGATATCGAAATCCATCGGAGCTTCGCTTGCTGCCTGCATCTCTTCAGCTGTCAGTATGGTCGTACTCTCGCTGGATGAGGCCCGCGGTTGCATCAACACAGTACCCAGGAAATCTTCAGCTGGGGCAGCTTCCTCGCTCTTCTCAGTCGCGAAGGTGCTCGTCATCAAAGTTTCAAATGCGTTCGGTTCTGCACTCTCAGGTGCTGAGCTGCCGAAACCAAGATCGAAGTCGACCGCAGGTTCTGCTGTTTCTTCGGCTTGAAGCGCTGCAGCTTCACTTGCCTCGCCTTCACCACCATAGAAGGGATTGCTCGGCTCAAGCTCGTGACCCATCGCAGCCACTTGCTGCCAGGCAGAATCATCGCCGCTGTCCTTGATCTGGCGCGCATAGTTCATGAATGCGTTCGTATCCTTGCGTGTCGAATAGATCGACAGCAGCTTGAGGATGATCGGCACATCACCGGGCTTGGAATTCAGTGCTTCTTTCAAAACTTCTTCGGCTTGTACATCGCGCCCAAAAGTAAGGAACAGGTCAGCCTCTGCAATCGGATCGACTTCGTCGGAAGGTTGCTCAGCGGGTGCTTCTTTAGCTTGCTTGGTAAAGTCACCTGTATCCGGCGACGACATCACAGGCTCTGCAATACGACCAGTTGAGCTGCCGATGTCTTCGAGACCAGAAGAAGCCGTTACAGCGTTCTGTGGTACCGCCTTGCCGCCACGACGCGAGAACCAGAGGGCAGCCCCCAACAGGGCGAGCAATCCTGCTGCTCCACCACCCAGCAATACTGGATCTTCCAGCAGCGAATCGATAAAGGAAACTTCAGCTTGTGCCGGCACTTCAACCGGTGCAGGTACAGCTGGCTTGGCAACTGGCTGGGCAGCGACAGGCGCACTGGCTCCCATCGAAGCAGTCGGCACCTTCTTGGCGGGGGCAGGTGTGGCCTTTTGAGCCGCCTCGGTCTGCTCTTTCTTAAGCTCGGCCAAGCGCTGCAGATCCTTGACGTTCTTCTCCAGCATCGCTGTGCGGCTTTGAGCCTCCTTCAAAGCTTTGGATTTAGCGACCGACTCTTCTTCCTTGCTGCTGGCCGAGCCACCTGCCACGCTATCTCCAGGTGATTCACCCTTGGAAAGTTTCAGCACTTCAGTCGGTGCTTCCTTGCCTGCAGTCTTCTCGGTCACAGCTGCAGTCACTTTGCCGGAGGCAGCCTGTTGAGCTGTTTTTTCACGTGCCTCAGCACGGACTGCTGCCAACTGCTGACGATATGCGTTCCAATCCTCTACTTGAGCACGGTAGACCTTCACTGCCTCTGTTTGCTGCACTGCCTCGATCTCGGTGGCATCTGGCACGCGAATGATCTTGCCAGCTTGCAGACGGTTCATGTTCTTACCCATGAAGGCATCGCTATTGGCGCGATACATGGCTAGCAGCATGCGCTCCAGGCTGACATCAGCCGGCTTGATTTTTAGCGCGATCTTGCTCAGTGAATCACCGCGCACCACTTTGATTTCGGTTGTTTCAGCCTCGGGAATAGCTTCTTCCTTGCTCAAAGCATCTTCCACGAGTACGGGAGGCGCTTCCTTTACCGGCGCCGAAGGTACTGATGCAACTGCTTCAGGCAATGATTCAGGTACTACCTCATTGGTCGGCTCAGCTGCAGGCTTTGCTTCCGTCTCAACTGCTGCATAAGCAGCAGCTTCAGCTGCAGCGGCTTCGGCTGCATCCATTTCATTCGTTTTCTCGGGCGCTGTCTCGATTGGTGAAGTCTCAGCAAGCGCAGCTGCAGCTGTCGGCTGGGGCATCGGCAGCGGCTCGCTCAGGGCTGGAGGTGTGGAAACGACTGGCGCAACCGGTCTAACCGTTTCAGCTTGCGGTTCGATATTGAAGCCGACGGGATCAAGCAGGAATGTATATTCACGCATGAGCCTGCCGGAAGGCCAGGCAACTTCGACCAGCAGCGTGACGAAAGGCTCATTTATAGGCTGGATGGATGTGATATACACGCGTGGTTGCCCACTATCACGATTGGTGATTTCGAACTTTAGTTTGGGCAGTGCGTAGGGATAGTCGATGCCGGCGGCCTTGAATGCTTCAACTGAGGCAAGCCTGGCGACGATACTGTTTCTGTCTGCCTTGTCGACGGCGACCAGTTCAATCTCTGCTTTTAGCGGTTGGCCAAGATTGGAACTGACTGCCATACCTCCCAGCCCAGTCGCACTCGCGATACTGGATGCCAGTAAGCAGGCAATATAACCCGTCGTTTTTAGAATCTTTTTCAGCACACTGCCACCCTCATTCTTTCCCTGACGATATTCAGACTAACATCAGAGGGTTAGTGATGCAAGCTCACCCGCCCTCTAGATTCAGCCACTAACCGGCGGTAATCAACCGGATTTTTGACCCTAGCCCAACAGGATCCGCAGCATGCGACGCAGCGGCTCGGCGGCTCCCCAAAGCAACTGATCGCCGCAAACAAATGCACTCACATACTCGGGGCCCAGTTCCATCTTGCGCACGCGGCCCACTGCGATATCCAGCTTACCCGTAACAGCCGTAGGCGTCAGTTCGTGCGTCGAGATCTCGCGCTGGTTGGGGACGAACTTGACCCAGGGATTGCCATCCTTGATCAATGCCTCGATCTCGCCCAAAGGCACATCCTTCTTCAGCTTGAACGTCAACGCCAGACTATGGCAGCGCATCGCACCGATGCGCACACAAAGTCCATCCACCGGGATGCGCAGTGTCGTCCCTAGGATCTTGTTCACTTCGGCACAGCCCTTCCACTCCTCTTTGGATTGGCCATTGTCGAGCTGCTTGTCGATCCATGGAATCAGGCTGCCAGCCAGAGGCACCCCGAAATGCTCGACTGGCATGGCGCCGGAACGCATGGTTTCGGTCAGCACACGATCAATCTCCAGAATGGGAGACTTGGGATCGGCCAACATGTTGGCGACCGAAGCGTGCGCCACGCCCATCTGACTCAGCAATTCGCGCATGTTCTGCGCGCCCGCACCGGATGCGGCCTGGTAGGTCATTGATGATACCCATTCCACCAAGCCCGCATGGAACAGTCCGCCCAAGCCCATCAGCAGGATGCTGTTGGTACAGTTACCACCGATGAAATTCTTGACGCCCTTTTCCAGCGCCGCATCAATAACGTTGCGATTGACCGGATCAAGGATGATCACTGCATCCTCTTCCATGCGTAGGGTAGAAGCCGCATCGATCCAGTAACCCTGCCATCCGGCAGCGCGCAATTTTGGGAAGATCTCGGTGGTGTAATCCCCCCCCT
Organism: Gammaproteobacteria bacterium; assembly: GCA_018819205.1. Lineage (GTDB taxonomy): Bacteria > Pseudomonadota > Gammaproteobacteria > Burkholderiales > Gallionellaceae > Sideroxyarcus. The sequence goes on along the minus strand of JAHJQE010000036.1, from coordinate 11,317 downwards.
GGCAAGAGATGATGGTATCCATCGCCTTCAGTTCAGCGATGTCCATCGCATCTTTAAGTGGCACGCCCTTGCCTTCCGCCGGCGCCTCCCCACCCACGTTTGAGGTCGTGAAGAACACCGCATCGACCAGATCGAAGTCCTTCTCCTCACGCATGCGCTGCATGAGTACCGAACCCACCATCCCGCGCCAACCGATCAAACCGACTTTCATGATTATTCCTTAATTCAGAATTAAAGCGCCGCAACCACTGCGTCGCCCATGGCCGCACAACCTACCTTGTTCGTTCCTTCGGTCCAGATGTCCGCCGTGCGATACCCCTGAGCCAGGGCCTTCTTCACAGCATCTTCGATACGTACCGCATTAGCCTCATCATTGAAGGTGTAGCGCAGCATCATTGCGGCGGACAGGATGGTCGCCAGCGGATTGGCGACGTCCTTGCCCGCGATGTCCGGTGCGGAACCATGGCTGGGCTCATACATACCCTTGTTGTTCGCATCCAGTGAAGCGGACGGTAGCATACCGATGGAACCGGTCAGCATCGACGCTTCGTCAGACAGGATGTCGCCAAAGATGTTGCCGGTGACCATCACATCGAATTGTTTCGGCGCGCGTATGAGCTGCATCGCTGCATTGTCCACATACATATGGCTCAACTCGACTTGCGGGTATTCCTTGGACAGCTCGATCATCACCTGACGCCATAGCTCAGTCGTTTCCAGCACGTTGGCTTTATCCACGGAGCACACTTTCCGGTTGCGCTTCATGGCGATTTCGAATGCCACACGGCCGATGCGCTTGATCTCGGATTCGTTGTAGCGCATGGTGTTGATGCCTTCGCGCTCGCCGTTCTCCAGTGTAGAGATACCGCGCGGCTGCCCGAAATAGATGTCACCGGTCAGTTCACGCACGATCATGATATCCAGACCGGACACCACTTCCGGCTTCAATGTCGATGCAGAAGCCAGTTCCGGGTACAGAACAGCCGGACGCAGATTGGCGAACAGGTTCAGCTCCTTGCGGATACGCAGCAATCCACGTTCCGGACGCAGATGACGCTCCAGCTTGTCATACTTCCAGTCACCTACAGCACCCAGCAACACAGCGTCGGCAGCTTTAGCCAGCGCCAGTGTCGCGTCTGGCAGAGGATCACCCGCTGCCTCATATCCGGCTCCGCCGATAGGCGCCTCTTCCATTCCCAGGCCGATATTCAGCGCTTTCAAAACCTTCACGGCTTGCGCCACGATCTCGGGACCGATACCGTCACCCGGCAATACTGCGATCTTCATGCTCTCTATCCAATCAGAATTTATAATTTTTCAGGCGTACAACCAGGGTTGCGCCGCACGATGCTTGGCTTCGAACGTCTTGATTTCCTCAACGTGCTGCAAGGTCAGCCCGATGTCATCCAGCCCGTTCAACAGACAATGTTTGCGGAAGGCATCCACCTCAAAAGCGATCTCTTTGCCATCAGGCGTAACGATGAGCTGATGTTCCAGATCGACCTTCAATTTATAGCCTTCGCTGCTTGCAACCGCCTTAAACAGATCGTCCACGATGGAGGCATCCAGCTTGATCGGCAGCAGGCCGTTCTTGAAACAGTTGTTGAAGAAGATGTCGGCGAAACTGGGCGCGATGATGACGTGGAAACCGTAGTCTTCCAATGCCCAAGGCGCGTGTTCGCGCGATGAACCACACCCGAAGTTCTCGCGCGCCAACAACACTTGCGCACCTTTATAGCGCGACTGGTTAAGCACGAAATCCGGATTGAGCGGACGCTTGCTGTTATCCATCCCTGGCTCACCGTGATCCAGATAGCGCCATTCGTCGAACGCATTGGGGCCGAATCCAGAGCGTTTAATCGACTTCAAGAACTGCTTGGGAATAATGGCATCCGTATCCACATTGGCACGATCCAACGGTACTACCAAGCCATTCAGGGTCTCAAACTTGCGCATCACTTGCTCGCTTTCTTCAAATACTCACCGCCAGCCTTGAGCTTTTCGCCCAGCCAGCTGCCACCTTCCTTCAAACCATTGACTGCTGCGTCGCCGCCTTCTTTGATGCCTTCGCCAAGTTTTTTGGCACCGTGCTTAACGTCCTCGCCGACCTTCTCTGTCGTTGATTTCTCGTTCGCCTGAACTGACAGTGCAAACAGCAACATCGCAAGCAACATCCCGATCCTATTCATCGCTCATTCCTTGCTGATATCGACAAAGTGTCCTGCGATAGCAGCCGCTGCAGCCATGGCGGGACTCACCAGATGCGTACGGCTGCCCTGCCCCTGGCGCCCTTCGAAGTTACGGTTCGAAGTCGAAGCACAGCGCTCGCCCGGCTCCAAACGGTCATCGTTCATGGCCAGACACATCGAACAACCAGGATCGCGCCATTCGAAGCCCGCCTCGATGAACACTTTGTCCAGACCTTCTTTTTCGGCCTGCGCCTTCACCAGCCCGGAACCCGGCACCACCATCGCCAGCTTCACATTGGCCGCGACCTGTTTGCCTTTGGCCACAGCGGCCGCTTCGCGCATATCTTCGATACGGGCATTGGTACAGGAGCCGATAAACACCTTGTCCACCTTAATCTCAGTGATCGGTGTATTCGCCTGCAAGCCCATGTACTGCAAGGCACGTTCCCAGTCCGCACGCTTGACCGCATCCGGCGCTGAAGCAGGATCCGGCACACGTCCGTTGATGTCTGTCACCATCTCCGGCGAAGTGCCCCAGGTCACTTGCGGCCTGATCTGCGCTGCATCCAGCTCCACTGTGGCATCGAACTTCGCACCTTCGTCCGAGTGCAATGTCTTCCAGTACGCGACAGCCTTGTCCCAATTCTCGCCTTGCGGCGCGAACGGACGGCCCTTCACATAGGAGATAGTCGTATCGTCAGCCGCCACCATGCCTGCGCGCGCACCCGCCTCGATCGCCATATTGCACAGGGTCATGCGACCTTCCATGCTCAGGCCGCGAATGGCCGATCCCGCAAATTCGATGGCATAGCCCGTTCCGCCTGCCGTACCGATCTTGCCGATCACAGCCAGCGCGATGTCCTTGGCTGTCACACCACGGCCCAGTTTGCCTTCCACTTTGACCAGCATGGCTTTGGATTTCTTCGCTACCAGACACTGCGTGGCCATCACATGCTCGACCTCGGAAGTGCCGATACCGTGTGCCAAAGCGGCGAACGCGCCATGGGTACTGGTATGCGAATCACCGCACACCACGGTCATGCCGGGCAAGGTCGCACCCTGCTCGGGGCCCATCACGTGCACCACACCCTGGCGGATGTCACCCATCTTGAATTCAACGATGCCAAATTCAGCACAGTTGGCATCCAGAGTCTCCACTTGCAAGCGCGAGATTGGATCGGCGATACCGGCCGCACGATTGGTAGTCGGCACGTTGTGGTCCGGCACCGCCAGCATGGAGGCGGTGCGCCACGGCTTGCGATGTGCCAGTTTCAGGCCTTCGAATGCCTGCGGGCTGGTGACTTCGTGCACCAACTGACGGTCGATATAGATCAACGCGGTGCCGTCGGCATCCTGCCGCACCACGTGAGAATCCCAGAGTTTGTCGTATAAGGTCTTTGCGCTCATTTGCATGCTTCCATAAGAGCGCCGGATTATGCCACAGCGTCAGACTTTTCCGCCATGCGACGCGCCTTCCACAGCAGCAGGATCAATCCAGCGAACGCCATCAGGGCGCTACCTGTATATAGCAGCGACGCCCCCCAATGCTGCCAGATCGGCCCGCTCGCCAATCCGCCCAGCACGCCTCCGGCACCATAGGTCACACTGCCGAACAAGGCCTGCCCTCTGGATTGGTGACGCCCCTGGAAGTATTCATGCACCAGCCCCACCGAAGCCGCATGGAACGAGCCGAAGGAGAATGCGTGCAGCACTTGCGCGCACAGCAGCAGGACAACCTCGTCCACCATCCAGCCGATGAGCAGGAAACGGAGCACCGCAGCACCAAAGCTAATGAGCAGGATACGCACGAAGCCGAAACGCCGCACCAGCGACGGCATCAGGAAAAACACCCCGATCTCGCAGATCACGCCCAACGCCCACAATCCGCCGACCGCGCTCTTGGCATAACCGTGCTCGACCAGATAGATAGAGAAGAAGGTGTAATAAGGCCCGTGCGCCACCGCCATCAGGAAGCAGGCCCCGAACAGCGCCAGCACTTTTGGCTGCATCACGATCTGGCGAATGGGCTGGTAGTCGGTATGGTGCGCCAGCACCTCGGTTCGGGGGATCTCGCGCGCAAAGATCAGGATGCCGACCTCGCACACTAGCCCTGCCCATAACAGCCAATAGATGGCAATGTAGTCGAAGGCATAGCCCAATCCGACCACGGCAACGATGAAACCGATAGACCCCCAGGAGCGCAAACGCCCGTAATGCGCACTGTTTTTGCCCAGCCAACTCATGGTGGTCGCCTCCACCAGCGGCATCGAGGCACTCCAGAAGAAGCTCATCATCAGCAGCACGACGAACAACCCCCAGAAACTCTCGGTGAAGAACACCCCCAGATAGAACAGCGCACTCAGGCTGGCTGCTGCCACCACCACTTCCCGGCGTTTGCCGGTATGGTCGGCCAGCCAACCCCACAGACCGGGAGCGACCATACGCATCACAGGCTGCAACGACATCAGGATGGCGATATCGATGGCATCGAAATGCAGGGATTGCAGGTACAGGCTCCAGTAGGGGGAGAACATCCCCACGAAAGCGAAATAGAAGAAGTAAAAACCGGCGATACGCCAGTGGTAATTGCGGGTGGTCATGTCTGGACTTTGCTGAACGGCGCGCATTATCGCACCGAAAAATATTTCTGATCGCCCCTTGAAATCGAAAATCACGCCCCCATCAAGCGGAAGTCGCAACCAGGAGAAGCACATGGAACAGAACCAGAACAAGCCTCAGCTCGAACAGAACGAAATCGAGACATCGAACGAGACCACAACCGAACAGACCGCTGAAACCACGCCCAGCATGGAAGAGATGCTGCAGACAGCAGAACGCAAGGCGCAGGAACACTATGACGCCTGGATGTATGCCAAGGCCGAAGGGGAGAACATCCGTCGCCGCGCTGCCGAGGATGTGAGCAAGGCACAGAAATTCGCCGTGGAGCGCTTCTCCAACGAGATGCTGGCCGTGATGGACAGCCTGCAGGCCGGACTGGCCGTCGAGACCGAAAACGTGGAGAGCTTCAAGAGCGGCATGGAGCTGACCCTGAAGCAACTTTCCAGCGTGTTTGAGAAATTCAACATCGTCGAGATCAATCCGGTCGGCGAGAAAATGGACCCGAACAAGCACCAGGCCATCGGCATGATCGACAGCGACCAGGAAGCCAACACCGTGATCAGCGTGATGCAAAAGGGCTACACCCTGAACGAGCGCGTGCTGCGTCCGGCGCTGGTGATGGTATCCAAAGGAAAAGCATAAGACTCTTGAAATATCCGCCGCCGCCCTGATATCAGGCTGCGAGGCAACAGAATCCAACCAATTCAAGCATTCAACTGAAAGGAAAGCATCATGGGAAAAATCATCGGTATCGACCTGGGCACCACCAACTCTTGTGTGTCCGTCATGGAGAACGGCAAGACCAAGGTGATCGAGAACGCTGAAGGCGCTCGCACCACGCCGTCCATCATCGCTTACATGGAAGACGGGGAAGTGCTGGTCGGTGCACCGGCCAAGCGTCAGGCCGTGACCAATCCCAAGAACACCCTGTACGGCGTGAAGCGCCTGATCGGCCGCCGCTTCGACGAGAAGATGGTGCAGAAGGACATCGACATGGTGCCCTACGAGATCGTCAAGGCCAAGAACGGCGACGCATGGGTCAAGGTGCGCGACAAGGAGATCTCCGCGCCGGAAGTTTCCGCGCAGGTACTGATGAAGATGAAGAAGACCGCCGAGGACTACCTGGGCGAGCCGGTCACCGAGGCCGTCATCACCGTCCCCGCCTACTTCAACGACTCGCAGCGCCAGGCCACCAAGGACGCCGGCCGCATCGCCGGTCTGGACGTGAAGCGCATCATCAACGAGCCGACCGCGGCCGCACTGGCGTTCGGTCTGGACAAGCAGGAAGGCGACCGCAAGATCGCGGTATATGACCTGGGTGGCGGCACCTTCGATATCTCCATCATCGACATCGCCGAGATCGACGGCGAGCACCAGTTCGAAGTGTTGTCCACCAACGGCGACACCTTCCTAGGCGGCGAGGACTTCGACATGCGCGTGATCGAGTTCCTGGTGGAAGAGTTCAAGAAGGACAGCGGCGTCGACCTGAAGAAGGACATGCTGGCCCTGCAACGCCTGAAGGATGCGGCCGAGAAGGCCAAGATCGAACTGTCCTCCGCACAGCAGACCGAAGTGAACCTGCCCTACATCACGGCTGATGCCACCGGTCCGAAGCACCTGGCCGTGAAGATCACCCGCTCCAAGCTGGAAAGCCTGGTCGAGGATTTGGTCGCACGTACCATCGAGCCTTGCAAGGTAGCCATGAAGGATGCGGGTGTTTCCACCTCCGACATCTCCGACGTGATCTTGGTCGGCGGTCAGACCCGTATGCCGATGGTGCAGGAGAAGGTCAAGGAATTTTTCGGCAAGGAAGCGCGCAAGGACGTGAACCCGGACGAAGCCGTGGCAGTTGGCGCAGCCATCCAGGGCGGTGTGCTGCAAGGTGAAGTGAAGGACGTGTTGCTGCTGGACGTGACACCGCTGTCTCTGGGTATCGAGACCATGGGCGGCGTGATGACCAAACTCATCAAGAAGAACACCACGATCCCTACCAAGGCATCGCAAGTGTTCTCGACTGCGGACGACAACCAGTCCGCAGTGACCATCCATGTTCTGCAGGGTGAGCGCGACATGGCCTCCGGCAACAAGAGCTTGGGCCAGTTCAACCTGTCCGACATCCCGCCGGCACCGCGCGGCATGCCGCAGATCGAAGTGACCTTCAACATCGACGCCAACGGCATTTTGCATGTGAGCGCCAAGGACAAGGCCACCAACAAGGAAGCCAACATCACCATCAAGGCCAGCTCCGGCCTGAGCGAGGAAGAGATCAACCGCATGGTGGCGGATGCCGAGGCGCATGCCGATGAAGACAAGAAGGCGATGGAACTGGTGACCGCGCGCAACCAACTGGACGCACTGATCCACTCCACCAACAAGTCGATGAAGGAATACGGTGAGCAACTGTCCGCAGACGAGAAGTCCGCCATCGAAACCGCACTGAAGGAAGCGGAAGAAGTGGTGAAAGGTGACGACAAGGACGCCATCGAAGCCAAGACCGAGGCACTGGCCACCGCCGCACAGAAGCTGGGCGAGAAGATGTACGCCGCCGAGCAGGCCAAGGCACAAGCCGAAGGCGGTGCACAGCCCGAGGCCAAGGCGGACGATGCCGATGTGGTGGATGCCGAGTTCACCGAAGTCAAAGACGACAAGAAGTAAGTCTCACCATTCTTGATGCTGGAACAGGTGGGGCGCATGCGCCCCACTGTCACATGGAAAAAACATGAGCAAGCGCGACTATTACGAAGTCCTCGGCGTCAACCGCGACGCGTCAGAGGAAGAGATCAAGAAGGCTTATCGCAAGTTGGCGATGAAGCATCACCCCGACCGCAATCCGGACAACCCGAAGGCGGAGGAACACTTCAAGGAAGCCAAGGAAGCCTACGAGACACTGTCAGACGGGCAAAAACGTGCAGCCTATGACCAATACGGTCACGCCGCATTCGAAGCGGGTGGCATGGGTAGCGGCAACCCGTTCGGAGGGGGAGCTGGTGCGGGCGGTTTCGATTTCGGCGACATCTTCGGTGACATTTTCGGCGGCGGCCGCGGTGGACGTACGCAGGCACATCGCGGTGCCGACCTGCGCTACAACCTGGAGATCACGCTGGAAGAAGCCGCGCGTGGAGCGGAGAAACAGATCCGCATCCCTGTCATGGAAGAATGCGAGACCTGTGAAGGCTCCGGTGCCAAACCGGGCACTTCAGCCACAACCTGCCAGACCTGCGCCGGCCACGGCCAGGTACGCATGCAACAGGGCTTCTTCTCGGTGCAGCAGACCTGCCCGCGCTGCCACGGCAGCGGCAAACAGATCAGCTCACCGTGCAAGGACTGCCACGGCAGCGGCCGCGTGAAGAAACAGAAAACGCTGGAGATCAAGATCCCTGCCGGCATCGACACCGGCATGCGTCTGCGCCACAGCGGCCACGGCGAAGCCGGCTCGCACGGCGCGCCGCACGGCGATCTGTATGTGGAGATCCACATCAAGCCGCACAGCGTGTTCGAGCGCAACGGCGACGACCTGCATTGCGAGATGCCGATCAGCTTCGCCACGGCGGCACTGGGCGGCGAGATCGAGATACCCACACTGGACGGCGCTGCGCGCATCAAGATCCCGGCCGAGACTCAGAGCGGCAAGCAGTTCCGTCTGCGCGGCAAGGGCATCAAGGGCATGCGCACTCATCAGCATGGCGACCTGCACTGCCACGTGATCGTGGAGACTCCGTCCAACCTGACCGATCGTCAGAAGGAACTGCTGCGCGAGTTCGAAGAGATCAGCCAGTCCGATTCCGCGCGCCATAACCCGCGTGCAAAATCATGGATGGGCAAGGTGAAAGACTTCTTCGGTCAATAATGACCATCGCCGCCAGTCGGTAAAGGAGTAACACATGCGAGTCAGATCGCTCGGACATGTCGTGCTCAAGGTCCGCGACCTTGAGCACTCCATCGCCTTCTACCGCGATGTACTGGGGATGAAAGAGGTCGCACGCTACCAAGGAGTGATGGCGTTCTTCACTCTGGGAGACAACCATCACGACCTGGCTCTGATGCAGATCGGCGCGCATGCACCCGAAGCCGACCCAGGCAGTGTCGGTCTGTATCACGTGGCATTCAAGGTGGGGGATAGCCTGGAAGAGTTGCGCGCGTGCAAGGCACACCTTGAAGCACACAATGTCAGCATCTTCGGCATGAGCGACCACGGTGTCAGCCAGTCGCTGTACCTGCAGGACCCGGACGGCATCGAGATCGAACTGTATGTGGATGCCGATCCCGCGCTCTGGCGCGACGATCCCGGTGCAGTGCTGACCACCAGACGCCTGAAGCTCTAAAGTACCCATCCCGTGGCAGATTGTTTTATGATGCGCCGCGAAACTTTCAGACTCAGGAGTCGCACATGACCTCTACCCTGCTCTTGCTCGGCATCACCCTTGTCGCACTGATCTACGGCATCAGTCTGTACAACCACTTGGTCAATCTCAAGCATGCGGTCAGCAAAGCCTGGGCCAACATCGACGTCGCGCTCAAGCAGCGCCACGATGAATTACCCAAGCTGGTCGAGGTGTGCAAACAATACAAACAGTTCGAGCAAACGACATTGCAACGCGTGATCGAAGCGCGTTCCATGGTGCAAAGCGCACGCGAGGGGCAGGACATCGCCGCGCTGGGCAAGGCCGAAGGCATGCTGCGCATGGGCTTGGGCAACATCTTCGCCGTGGCTGAGGCCTACCCGGAGCTGAAGAGCAACGAACATTTCATGCAGCTGCAAAAGCGCATCAGCGGACTGGAGAACACCATCGCCGACCGTCGCGAGCTGTATAACGAATCGGTTAACATCTACAATGTCGGCATCGAACAGTTCCCGGCGGTGTTGATCGCCAATATGTTCGCCTATCCAGTCAAGCCATTACTGGAGTTTGCTGCGGCAGAAAAGGCGGATGTGGATATCAAGAAACTGTTCGACTAGGAACCAAAATCTTTAAATACACTCACAGGCGTGCCTGCGTCGGATCTTGTGACGTGGACAATACTTTTATTACAAAAGGAAACACAACATGAAGAAACTGCTCGTACTGACCGTAGCACTTGGTATCGCCCAACCTGCCCTGGCTGGCAACATCACCATCGGCAATCTGGGAAGCCAGACAGACTTCCGCAACGTATCCGAGGATCTCGGTTCTGCATTGAGCTACAAAGGTGTCGTGCCGGCTGAACCGATGGGCATCACCGGTTTCGATCTCGGCCTGGAAGTGACACAGACCAATCTGGCGCAAAGTGCTGCACTCTGGAACACACTGACCGGTAGTGACTTCAGCAACCTGTACGTTCCCAAGCTGCACGTGACCAAAGGTCTGCCGCTGGATATCGACATCGGCGCTTTCTATTCCGCCGTACCCACCACTGACATCAAGCTGATGGGCGGAGAACTGCGCTGGGCATTCATGCCGGGCAGCACCACCATGCCGGCCGTAGCTGTGCGCGGCGCACTGACCAAACTTTCCGGTGTGAACCATCTGTCGCTGGATACCAAGAGTCTGGATGTCTCCATCTCCAAGGGTTTCGCCATGTTGACACCTTACGCCGGTATCGGTCAGGTCTGGACCAACAGCACACCTGATGCGACAACCCCCTTCACTGCCGAGAGCTTCTCGCAAAGCAAACTGTTCGCCGGTGCCAACCTGAATCTGGGTCTGACCAATCTGGCGATCGAGTTCGACAAGACCGGCGCGGCCAAGTCCACCAGCTTCAAACTGGGTTTCCGTTTCTGATATCGGTCAGGTCGCCGTACGGGGTACAGTCATGCTGAACTCCCTGCGGCAACAATACGCGCAACTCATCACCTCCGGCGGACAGCTACTATTGCTGTTCGCCGGTTTTCATTTGGGCACCCGGGATGGCTGGCTGTGGAGTCTGGGCGGCATCGCCTTCATCAGTCTGTTCGCGTGGTTCTCCGCCCTGTACCGCTATCGCATGATCGGCGGCACACCGACCTCGCGCATCGCTTCGGCGGCACAAGGTTATGTCGAACTGACCGGTAAGGGGCACCCGCACGGTGATGCCATCATCGGCAAGTATTCCATGCTGCCCTGCCTGTGGTATCGCTATAAGGTCGAACGCAGGAACAACAAGAACGAGTGGAGCACCGAATCCAGCGGAGAAAGTGAAGCCCCCTTCTGCATCGACGACGGCAGCGGCATCTGTGTGATCGACCCGCGCGGTGCAGAGATCGTCACCCAGCACAAGGACACCTGGCAGGTCAGCGACCATCGCTACACGGAATGGAAATTGATCGAACAGGATAATCTGTATGCGCTTGGCGAGTTCAGAAGCATGGGCGGGAGCCACAACCTGGTCACACGTGAAGAGCTGGTCAAACAGGTCATCGCTGAATGGAAGATGGATTATGCCGATCTGATGCAGCGTTTCGATCTGGACGGGAGCGGGCACCTCGACATCAATGAGTGGATGCTTGCCAGGCAGGCTGCGAAACGCGAGGCGGACAATCGCCTGAGCGCGGT
>JAHJQE010000004.1 GCA_018819205.1 Gammaproteobacteria bacterium | reverse complement strand
GTTCGAATATGACTTGTATGCCAGCGCGATGGATCGCGCCATGGGCAGCCCTACCATCAGTCTCAAGCAGAGCCTGCCCAGCTTAGCGGGGAAGAAGATCACGCTGAGCTTCGCTCCGGCGACACCGTCGGATGCGAACCTTATCGCGAGCTATCTGTCTGCTACCACCACAAGCCTTCCGGGGTACCTCATTCGCCTGACGGCTGAGTTCAGGGTTGATGGTCAAGTGGTGGCCACTGGCGGCAACTTTACCATGGGGGATGAACTGGCGAGCAGTGCTGGACTGTTTGATCCAGTGAATGGATGGAACTTTGCAGAAGACAATCGACCGATTGCGGGTGAGTACATTGCGACTCACGTCGATTTGCAAGGGGTGTCTACTGCGCAGCTTCAGGTTCTGAAAGGCAGGATGGTCGCAACGCAGGCCAAACTCACTGCTGCCCAATATACAGGCATTACAAAAGAAGATATCGCTGGTGATATTCTGTACAGTGCCGTCCTAAGTTATTTCGCCACAAACCAAGCGACCTCACAGATTGCCCAGCGTACGGCAGGTGTTGTTGAATACCGCAAACCTTCTTTCGGTAACTTCGAGACGAGTGCCAAGCCTCAGTACTGGTTTGGTATCCCGAGGAACGTTAGCTTCCCTGGATTGGTTATGGATATTGATCATTATGAAAGTATTGTGGAAGCGAAAGATAGCAGTTCGACAGTTGGATTTGTAAAACAAAGTGGGATGTTGCTATCAATCAACGAACATGTGATCCCAGAACAACTCTTTACAAATCTACTTGATCCAAATCATCCGCAAGGAGTGAGTGCAGTTAGGGCTATAGAACTCGCGGCTAGCCAAGGACAAAGGATATACACGTTCAACCATGCGAATCAGGCGCAACACCAGACCCTGCTGGCGCAGATCACCATTGATCCACAGGCGATGACAGAGATTCAGAACGGCTTGGCGGCAGGCAAGGAAATAACGGTGCATCAAGCGCCCATTACACTGAGTGGGTGGACGGGGAGCGGCTACATCATCAGCGACCCGGCGACAGGATCAGGGGCGTATAAGATTGCTGGTGGAGCGAATGGTGGGGCATTACTGAAGACTAAACTTCTCGAAATAGCCTTTGAGGAGGGTATTAAACTGAGTCCGATTGTGGCAGTGGTTGAAATGACTCTTTCTATGGCTGTGGAGAAGATCGTGAATGATCCATCAACATGTTTGTTTGATACACAAAGGGCCTCTTTAAAGGATGCGATAGCTAACTTGAATATGTTGGGAAGAGTTGGGTTTGTGCCAGGAGCTCCTGGTTTGACGGTTGATATTGCCGTAATAGTAGGTTGGTACTTTTTGGCGGCGACACTTTACAATTTCGTAAATATCAATCGCTCAATTGGTGATTGCAAATGAATCAGCAGCTCATGAAAATGCTAAATATATTGCGTTCAATAATCGCTTTGTGTTTTGGTGTATGGCTCTTGATAAAGGGTATGGATTTGATTGGGAATGGGGTTGGGGTAAGAACGAGGTATTTCTTGGGATTAGGGGCTGGTTTGGCTATTGGTATAGCGGCACCATTCGCAAAATCATTTTATATTGCGTTGTCATTTCTAATTTTTGTGATCACATCGAATATTTTAGAGCAAGAGAACGGAATTGGAGCACTGATAGATCTCGGCGTCGGGATGTTTATTGCATATGCCGCTATTTACTTGTTTAACAAACGTGAATTGTAGGCTAAATATTGAATCGCTCTACCAAGGTAGTCCAGTTAGGCATTCTCGGTGTCGAGTCAATTGTCACTATTTTAGCTGCGACGGCAGCCACGCCTATAATTTTAGGGTTCATCGGACAATTGCGTGGGTAAAAGCTAATCTATCGTCTCTATCTCTATTGGGAGACGCGCGATGGAAAGCAAGGAACTGTACCGACATTTGCTGGGGATAAACGAGCCGTGGACGGTAGAGCGTGTTGAGCTGGACATGGCACAAGGGCGAGTCGATGTGTATGTTGGGCATGCCAAGGGCGTGCGCTTTGCTTGCCCTGAATGCGGGCAAGACCATGCTGTTTATGACCATTCTGCCGAGCGCATTTGGCGGCATCTGGATAGCTGCCAGTTCATGACCTACCTGCATGCCAGCCCTCCGCGCGTGTCGTGTACGGCGCATGGCGTTCGGCAAGCGCGCCTGCCATGGGCGGATGAAGGAAGCCGGTTCACGCACCTGTTCGAGGCTCTGGCGGTGAATGTCTTGCTGGCAGCCAACATCGAACGAGCCGCAGGTCTGCTGCGAATCAGCTGGGATCAGGCGTGGCACCTGATGGAACGCGCAGTGTTGCGCGGACGTGCTGCCAAGAGAGACACCTTGCCCAAGCAGATCGGTGTGGACGAAAAGGCCATTGCCAAGGGGCATCAGTACATGACCTTGGTCTGCGACTTGGATCGTGCGACGGTGGAATACGTTGGCGAGGGGCGCAAAGAAGCCAGTCTTGCTGCCTACTTCCAAGCCTTTGGGGAGGAACGTTGTGCTGGCATAGAGGCGATCAGTCTGGACATGTGGCCGGCCTTCATCAATGCCTGCCGAGACGGTGTGCCGGAGGCAGATGGCAAGATGGTGTTTGACCGATTCCACATCATGCGCCATGTCGTCGAGGCGGTGGATAAGGTGAGGAAACGGGAGCACAAGGCGCTGATGGATAAAGGAGACACAACATTGGTCAAGAGCAAGTACCTGTGGCTGACCAATCCATCCAACATGACCGACCAGGCTAAAGCGCGCTTCGAGGAACTGCAAAGCAGCGAGCTTGCAACCGGACGCGCTTGGGCGCTCAAGGAGGTTCTGCGGGAATTGTGGAATTACACCTCTGCGGCTTGGGCGTTGAAGTTCTGGAAGCGCTGGTACTTCTGGGCGACACATAGCCGCTTGCAGCCGATGATCGACGCGGCAAAGTTGATTGCGCGGCACTTGCCGAATGTGTTGACCTATTTCAAACATCGCATCACCAATGCTGTGGCTGAAGGGCTGAACTCAAAGATCGCAACTGTACAAAAACGTGCCTGTGGATTCAGGAACCGAGACCATTTCAAGATCGCCATCTACTTCCATTGCGGCGGACTTGATCTGTATCCGGCTCACGTTACCCACGGGAAAGTCTGATGAACCAATTTTAGTAATGGCGTTTTATCACTTTCTGCCATTTTCTGATCATGGCAAATGATGGCAGCGCATCTAAGTTTCATAGGCTATGGAATTAATTCTACCTGTACTATTCATTGTGGTTTCTGGTGCGGCATTATCTTCCGCTATTGGAAGACTGAAACTAAGTTGGAGGTATGAAGTTGTAGTGCTAGCTACGTCAGTTGTTGTTTATGGAGTTGGGGGACTAGAGCTACTGGTTTTTACAAAGCTGGGATTGAATGAGAAGTACAGGGTACCAGAGTGATTTATTTCTTGATGAGGTGATGCAGGGGGCATACCGCGTCGTCGACCACGCTCAGTCTGGCAGGCCACCACAGCGTAACGTATTGATCATAGGGTTGTGAACGCATCAACAATAATGATTCAGATTGCAGTTTGATTTGAGCAAAACAAAGGGGAAGTCGTGAACCAATTGAATCGTTGGATTAGTCGTGCGTTTGCCACGACGTTTTTCTTGATTCTCACCTCTGGATTGGCCCAAGCCGCCCCGGCCGCCTCATCTCCCGAATCCCTCAAAGGCCTGACTTGGCTGCAAGCCCAGGTACAAACGACCGGCACACTGGCGAATGAACCCCTCTCCATCGCCACCCCGCTTCAAGACCGGAGCGAAGCACTCCAGACCCTCAAACTCCTGGCTGCACCGCCAACGGCATTAGCCGATCTGCTTGCTGTCGACACAGAAATCAACACCGAATACCTTGCACGTCGTGCTGCAACCTTGGGTCGTGTCGTTGACCAACTGTGACTAAGTAATCGTGCAATCCATTTCCCTGAATTATCTCTCTTGGCATCTGCGCCGTTCATTGGAGCGGCTCGGCTTGCCTGGCGTGGCAGGCTTGGGCATCCTTGCATTCTCCGCAATGTACTATTTTTCTGGATTGCGGTCTGAACAGGACGAGCTAGCGGCATTACGGAGTGAGCTTGTTGCAATACAGACTTCTGTGGCAAGCCGGAAGGTGCCGCAGGCCGAGGATCAATTGAAGACGTTCTACGAGTTTTTTCCTGCAGTGAGCACAGTGCCGGATACATTGCTGGCAAAACTGCATGAGACGGCGCTCGCGAACAGCGTCATGCTGGATCAGGGGGAGTACAGAGTGGAACGAAAGGAAGGAGAGAAACTGGTTCGCTATGGTGTGCTGCTCCCGATTAAGGGAGATTATTTACACATCCGCAAGTTCTTGTCGCAAGCGCTGGTAGAGATGCCCTATGCGTCACTGGACAGCATAGAATTTCAGCGGCAGCAAGTCAGTGATGTGACATTGGAAGCTCAGGTTAGAATGACGTTCTTCTTAGCCAACCAGTAGCGATACGATGAGCCGCAGTACGATATTTTTGGGCTTGATGCTGACAGGATCACTTGCCTTAGCTTCGTTTATGGGGACCTCTTCCTCAGACGAGGTGGTATCGCCTGTACTTAGGGTTAATGTTGCAAAGGGACATGACATCGCACCATCAGAATCGGAGGCTCTGCCACTTGAGAAGCTGGTTCGGGAGGGACTGAGCGAGACTGCCAGTAATCCTTTCGCTGGTAGGTCGTGGGATTCCGCACCTGCTCTTCCACCAGTCATTCCTTCCCTTGGCGAAGTTGACGGGAAGCCCTCCGCTCCTACTGTGCCTTTCAGGTATATGGGCAGAATCAAGGAAGAGGGAGGGCGTCCGGTAGTGTTCTTCACTCAGGGCACGCAGGCATATGCAGTGCACGAAGGCGAGGATATTGACGATTCCCACCGTTTGGAACGCATTTTACCCACAAAATTGGTGCTGCTCCATCTACCCTCAAAAACCAAACTGATTCTCAATGTTGGTTCTCTTGATACTGACTCTGACGAGGGCGTGAGTACTTTGACTGAACTGGGTCCCGGTGCATCGTTAAGGGTGACTGATGCAAGCTCGCTCGTGGAAAGGGAGCTGCAATGAGCAACAAGATGAGGATTTTGATCTTTCTTCTAATTCTATTTGGCTTGTCAGCTTGTTCGGCGTCAAAACAACTGAATCGTAGCGGGCTGGATCTGCTCTCAGAGGGTCGGTATGAGGAAGGTGTTGCCAAGCTGGAGCAAGCCGCCAAATCTGACCCGTCAAATTTGCATTACCGTGCCGAGTTCTTAAACAAACGCGAAGAGGTGGTGAATCGACTTCTTGTCAGTGCGGACCAGGCACGGGCAGAGGAACGTTTGGATGAGGCTGGAAAGATCTACCGTCGAGTGTTGGCCATTAGCCCCAATAACGTTCGCGCTGCATCCGGGCTAGCTGAGCTTGCACAAGACCAGCGGCATCGTGAACTGATCAACGAAGCGCGTGTTCTGTTTGAAAAATCGGACTTTGACGGTGCTTGGGGCAAGTTGCGCACAGTCGCCACTGAGAATCCGACTAACTCTAGGATGATGGCGCTACGGCGCGAGATAGAAGAGAAAGAAGCACAGAACCTCTTTGCTACACCTACACTCAAGTCACTTTATAAAAAGCCTGTTTCGCTGGAGTTTCGTGATGCAAACCTGATGATGGTGTTTGACGTGCTATCACGTACTAGCGGTATCAATTTTATCTTTGACAAGAACGTTCGCTCTGATCTGACTACGACATTGTTCGTGAAAAAGGCTTCACTGGAGGATGTGGTCGACCTCTTGTTGACCACAAACCAGCTCGAGAAGAAGCTGTTGAATTCGAATAGTGTCCTGATCTTTCCCAACTCGCCAGATAAAGTTAAGGAATACCAGGACTTGCTGGTAAAGAGTTTCTATATCGAAAATGCAGACGTGAAGCAGACAGCGAATCTGGTAAAGACGCTGCTGAAGTCGCGCGACATTTTCGTGGATGAAAAGCTAAATTTGATGATCATGCGCGACACGCCGGAGGCAATCAAATTGGCGGAGAAGTTGGTGGTGATGCACGATCTGGCCGAGCCGGAAGTCATGCTCGAGGTTGAAGTGCTGGAGGTGAAGCGTACTCGTTTGCTCGACTTGGGTATCAAGTATCCTGAACAATTGACCTTGGCACCATTGGCTGGTGCCGGAGGCGCCGCGGTGACACTTAACGACCTCAAGACAATTAATGCGAGCAAGATCGGTGCAAGCCTGTCGCCCGTATCCATCAATGCCAAGAAGGATGATTCGGACGTGAACCTGCTTGCCAATCCGCGTATCCGAACGCGCAACCGAGAAAAGGCTAAGATCATGATCGGCGACCGGGTGCCGGTGATTACTACTACCTCTACTTCCACCGGTTTCGTTTCGGAAAGCGTGCAGTACGTGGATGTTGGCCTCAAGCTTGAGGTTGAGCCCAATATTTATCTGAAGGACGATGTCGCAATCAAGATATCACTGGAGGTGAGTTCCATCGTCAACCAGATTACCAGCAAGAACGGGAGTCAGACCTATCAGATCGGTTCGCGAAATGCATCGACGGTGCTACGCCTGAGGGATGGCGAGACCCAAGTGCTGGCTGGTCTGATCAACGATGAGGATCGCTCTACAGCCAACAAGGTGCCGGGAATGGGCGACCTGCCGGTCCTCGGTCGGCTGTTTTCAACGCACCGTGACGACAAGCAGAAGACCGAGATTGTGCTGTCAATTACGCCACACATAATCAGAAGACTGGAACGCCCGGATGCAATCGCCTCTGAGTTCTGGTCTGGCAGTGAGGTGAACCTGCGGGCATCTCCCCTCAGTCTGCGACAATGGAAACCGTCTGAGGCAGAGGCGACCGAACGGGGGCGCAATTCAGGCAATCTAATTCATCCGGTTGAGATCTCCAAAGTACCGGATGCTGCGACAGAGGCCGGCCTATCTTGGCAAGGGCCTAAAGAGGTAAAGCGTGGAGAGTCGTTCCAGTTGATACTCAACCTCGCGGCGAACGGTGGGCTGCGCAGTTTGCCGTTCCAAGTGGCATATGATCCGGCTGTGCTGAAGGTAGTAGAAGTCGCAGAGGGAGATTTTTTCAAACAGGATAATGCCCAAACAAGTTTCGCGAGCAACGTTGATGTGGACAGCGGCAAGATATTTGCTGGTGTGACACGTTCAGGCAAGGATGGTGCGACTGGTGAACGCACATTGTCCAAGATTACTTTCAAAGCGATGGTGGATACGCCGAGAACTGAAGTGAAATTGCTTGCGGCAACGCCGGTGGGAGTGGGAAATAAAGTGCTCAACTCCGGGTTGCCTGATGCCTATGTAATAACGATTGGCCAGTGAGCACAAAATATTCATGCACAGCCACAGAGGATTTACCCTGATCGAAGTGGTGATGACGGCGGCCATCATCGCACTGCTAGCGGCAGTCGCGTTCCCAGTCGCAGAGATGTCAGCGCGGCGCAACAAAGAGCAGGACCTGCGCACTGCACTGTGGCAGATACGCGGGGCACTGGATGCATACAAGAGTGCGGTAGACGAGGGGCATATCCTGCGCAAGGTTGGTGAATCGGGCTATCCTCCATCGTTGCAAACACTCGTTGATGGCGTCGAAGACGCTAAGAATCCAGAATTAACAAAGCCTAGGATATATTTCTTGCGCCGCATTCCGCGTGATCCTTTCAATACCGAATTACATATACCGCCAGAGAAGACGTGGGGGCTACGCAGCTATGTTTCTCCCGCCGATCATCCAAAAGAAGGGGTGGATATCTTCGATGTCTACTCTCTTGCTGCCGGCAAGGGACTTAATGGGATACTGTACCGTGATTGGTAAGCGCGGTTTCACCTTGGTTGAATTATTGGTTGTGATGACCATTATTGCGCTGCTGCTGTCCTTGGCAGTTCCGCGCTATTTTGGGAGTGTGGACAGAGCAAAGGAGTCTGTCTTGCGTGAGAACTTGGCTTCATTACGTGATTCCATCGACAAATACTACGCAGATACCGGCAAATACCCCGCCGAATTGGAGGATCTGGTTACACACCGCTATCTGCGTAAGGTGCCAGTTGATCCCGTTACGGACAGCAGTGCCACATGGACAATCATTCCTCCCGGTGATCTGAGGATGGGGAGTGTGTATGACGTTAAGAGTGGTGCCCCAGAAAAAGCTAGAGATGGAACACAGTATCGTGACTGGTAGGCAGTACAGGCGTTTTAGACAAAGTGGTGTTACCTATCTGGCTGTGCTTTTCCTCGTCGCAGTGATGGGAGTTCTCTGGGCTGCAGTCGGGGAAATCTGGAGTACAGCTAATCAACGCGAGAAGGAAAAGGAATTGCTGTTGATTGGCGCCCAATTTCGAGACGCCATACGACAATACTACGAACACTCTCCAGGTATTCTGAAGAAATATCCCGGTACTTTAGAAGACTTAATGAAGGATGAACGACAGCCCGGTACGCAACGTTATTTACGCAAACTGTTTTTTGACCCGATGACTAAATCAAATAATTGGGGTTTGGTAATGTCCCCCATGGGAGGGATTATGGGCGTACACAGCTTTTCCGATGTTCACCCTATCAAGTCAGCAATTTTCCTGGAAGCGGATTCTGATCTAACGGGAAAACAAAAGTACTCGGAATGGCAGTTTGTTTATCGTCCTGCACCATTGGCTGTACCAGTTCGTTGAGAGTAGCGACCATTGGCGTCTCAGTTAGTTAAATGAGGCTGAATAAATGGTGGTGACGGCAATGAATTTTGCACTTCAGTCTACCCAAAGCCAGATAGGGATTGTCGGTAGACCTAAGTTTGAAAATATGTGACTACAAATGACGATGCCCAGCAAAAGCTAGGCATCTAAATAGCTAGAGAGGGTCGAACCCTCGATTTTGGTTTCGTAGGCCGCTGTTTTCCCAAATAAACTATAGCCCCGTAAGACCAGTCGTAGAGGTGGTCCCATAGCGGCACTGGCTGTCAGTGTTCGTCCATCAGTTTTTCCACTACACACCCTCCATTGAAACGACACACGTCCTCCTGTGCGTAAGGGAATTTGATACTCTCGATATAATGATGGAGCAGGTTAGTTAAGTTGCAAACGTCTGGTGGCGCGCGCGAAAACTAGTGTCGTATGATCAGGTGTGGACTTGTAAAACCATCTGCAACTATCTGAATTTTAACGACCGCAAGGGCAGTAAAATGCGCCAATTTTTAGGGCCGTATTGAGTTTAATATTATGAATAATAAAGAAAAAGCTGGCGTTATTTTTATCTGCATGGGCAATATCTGGCTTAGTACTGAAGGGGTTGGGCCGTCTATAGGTGTGACAAGTCAAACTTTGTAATATCGTAATAAGCTCAGCCCAACGGTTAACTGTTCAGTGGCCGCTCGCTTGCCCAACCTCCTCAACGCTACGATTCTTGCCATTTTCGCAGTTCGCGGGCTCGATTTATCTGCTTCCCAACTGTAGATGGTCTGTGCGGACACTTCTGAGAAGGGAGTCGGCAGCTTCTGCGTGTTGCCGTGCACTGAAAATTGAGAGGAGCTATCGAGAAGATAAGTTGGAAATGCAACTCACTGTTCTTCGATAATCAAAATTCCGTTGTCGATGGTGTTGGGATCATCCGTCCTTGGCTTGAATGCAACTACGCGCCATCCATGCTTGTAAATTTCATCGACGCCGACAAGTTCGTTCCCGAACATTCCCCAGCAAGTGAACATCCCGGCCTTACTGCTTTCCTGCACGCAAGAGGCGCCTTTCTTGTAGTGTGATGGCGTGGTGCTGTTGTCTGGAATGTTTCCTGCATGAGCTAGAGACACCAGGGCCAATCCAAGCATCACGAACCCTGCTGTTACTTTTCGAAGATGATGGCAATTCACAGAAAGTCCCCTTTCTAAGTTTGAGCGTCTTTCACAATCTCCGAATCCCGCTTCTACGCAGGGCTCGGACCAGCATATCTTCTTGAGCTTTTTCCTCGGCGATCTCTTGGTAGATCTTCCTCCAGTCGTTTGGCTTGAGGTTTCTGCACCGTTCAGCGGAGCGTCGAGATGCGCGGTTTGCTGCAGGTGTGAGCCATAACAATGACCAGGCATAGAACAGGCCGGAAAGTACCAATACGGTTACTACGGGTGCCCCAGCCAGGATGAACATCACTGGAAAAAACAGTTGATATGCAATCCCTTTGGCATCCAGTCCACCTGAGAAATTGGTCATCACGTCATACACGTACTGCTTGACCGGATGATCCATGTATTCCACGGTTGCATAGTTGTGCTTGTCTGGCACCTTCACGTCACGATAGTGGGGGAGGCCAAAGGGCATTGTGCGGCCTTTGTATTGAGGAAGGTCTTCCCATCGCGTCAGCTTTCCCCCCCACATTTCTTCTGTCCTGCAGACTTTCAGTAATGTCCCAGTTCCATTTGGCTTGAATAAATTTGCGAGTGGCAACGCACCCCACTGACCGAGGTGCAACTTCACCACTTCCCTGTATAGCCAAGAAAGAACGGACATGGCACCGATCGCACATACAGCCAACATGACAATTCCGAGAACAGTAGTCATTCTGGTTATCCCCTTATCTGTAGGGCTCCAATTTAGCACAAATGAGAAGCAAACTCCGTGGAAACAAACACCGCAAGAATGGATTCTTCGCGGCATGGCAAAACGTACAGCAGTCAATGTTGGGAAATCCTCGGAGGAGCAAGATCTGCGAAGCATTCTTGCGCAGAATGTTCGTCGCATTAGGCGTGAACAGTCTCTTTCGCAGGAGGACCTAGCATTCAGGAGTGATCTGGATCGAACCTATATTTCTGCGGTCGAGCGTTGCATCTGGAATGTATCGTTGGGGAACATCGGGAAAATTGCCTTGGCGCTTGGAGTTGAGCCATGGCAGTTGCTCGTGCCTGAGAAGTAGCTGGCCTACTTATTCAGTTTTGCAAGAATCGAACTTGGTGTCAGATGCGTGTACTTCCGCAACTCCGAAAGCGTCTTGTGCCCAGTGATACTTTGGACCTCAAATACGTTGAGACCTTTTTCGAACAGTCTCGATGCGCCTTCATGCCTCAAATCATGAAAATGTAGGTCGTGGGCGCCGATGTCATCTCTGGCGGCCTCCCATGCTCTCCTGAGCTGCCCTTTGTTGATCGACCATACCTCACCTTCATCTTCCCAGCCAACTGCATCAAGGGCGTTCATGGCAACGCGAGAAAGAATGGTGGTGCGGGACTCACCGTTCTTTGTGTCGGTGAGTAGGGCAGTGCATTTCTTCTTGTTTATATTCTCCCAGCGCAAGGAGAATATTTCCGATTGGCGCATGGCCGTTTCTACCGCAATGATGACGAATTGCTTCGGCTCGCCGATTAGCGCTTTCATCAGCTTGTCGTATTCCCCTTTTTTGAGCCGCCTGGTTCTCGCCACTCCGTTATCTGGCAGATCCATCTGGCCGGTGATCGGATTCGTCACAGGCAGGCGCCACTGACGTATTGCTACTCGATACAGGTGAGAGATGAGTGAGACATACTTACGCTGATTGTTTTCGCTTCCGCCAATCTCTCCCATGAAAGCGATTACGTCGTCAGCGGTGACCCCATGGAAAGGCTTCTTTGCCAACTGCATGCGCTTCGCTTTGCCGATTCGCCATTCCTCGGTATCGGCACCTTTTTTGTGCGGAGTTATCTCCAGCAGGTAACGATCAAGCGCATCGCTGACTGATAGGCCCTTTATTGTCTGTTTTTTGATGCGACTCTCAATTACTGCGCTCTCATGTACATCGAGCGCTTGAGAGAGTTTGTGACTGTCACGAAAGACGCGCGCCTCTGCTAGACTGTCGAGCGTCTTGTCTAGCTTGTGGCCGTTCACCATCATGCGTACGCGGAAAGAGTACAAACCTTCTTGGTATATGCCTTTCTCGACCTTTTTCCACATGATGGTGCCCACGAACTATTTGCCGGATTTTGCCGGATAATTATTTTTGAATCAATATAAACAGCGCAGGCAATGGGTTTGGTGGGATTTAATCTATGGATTTAGGTTCCAGCGCCGCAAGGCGTGAGAGTTCGAGTCTCTCCTTTCGCACCATTTGCTTAGCATGCAGATCCGCACATCATCCGTGTCGAACAGAACCGATGCGAACAAGTATCAAAGGTTGCGGGTGCAAGTAAACAGTCTTCACAGCCCACCGTTCAGATCCAGTGCGATCAAAGCTTGCCCTACACATCGTCTATCGCCGCCCCCTGGACGGCCTCTTCTGGTGTGCTGACAGGCTCAAGCGGCTGCACTAATATTCGCCCGTCGGGCCGTTCGGTCCAGCTTGAGGGAGTACAGGCGCATGTCCGAAGGCAAGCCGGAACTGTTATTGGATCGTCTGGAGGAGATCGGCGCTGTGTTGGCGCGCTCAGGCAAAGCACTGGCACTGATCGGTCTGGGTTCGGCCGGAAACGAGACCGGTCGTCTCGACGAGTTTTCCGATCTGGACTTCTTTGCCATTGTCGAGAACGGCCACAAGTACGATTTTATCGACGACCTCAGCTGGCTCTCATCCATCTGTCCGGTCGCTTTCTCGTATCGCAACACTCGCGATGGCCACAAGGTGATGTTCTCGGATGATGTGTTCTGTGAGTTCGCTGTCTTTGAGTTTCCGGAACTGGAGCAGATCCCCTTCGCGCCGGGCCGTATCGTGTGGCAGCGTGCCGACGTTCCCGATGTTCTGCTGCAACCGGCCCAACATTGGCAGAGACAGGAAGAACGTTCCATCGAATGGCTGATGGGCGAAGTGCTGTGCAATCTCTATGCAGGTTTGAGCCGTCAAGGTCGAGGAGAGAAACTGGCAGCCATGCGTGCTATCCAGGTTCATGCGGTCGAGCGTGTACTGGAACTTGCGGTACGCATCGAGACGGAGGCTGCAGCCGTCCGCGATATCTTCGCTTTCGAGCGACGTTATGAACAGCGTTACCCTGACACCGCTCGAACGCTGCCGAGATTCATGCAGGGATATCAACGCAACAACGAATCAGCTTTGGCCATCCTGGATTACCTCGAACTGCATTTCGAACCGAATCTCGCAATGGTCGCCGCCATCAGGAAGTTGAGTACTCGCCTGTCTCGGCAAGGGGGATCGCAGTGTCAGGGCTGACGATCCCGGATCTGCTCGAATCGATCGGCACGGGATTCGCCACTTTGCCGGAAGTCCGTGCGGTGGTGCTGGCCGGTTCGCACGGTGGCGGACTTGCGGATGCACAGTCAGACTTCGACCTGTACGTCTATGCCCAGGTCGAGCCGGCAGAGGCATGGCGAGAGCAGCTGGCCAGGCAGCTCGGTAACCGCATCAGCATCGGCAACCACTTCTGGGAAACCGGCGACGAATGGGTTGCAAAGCACAGCAGTGCCATCGTCGACATCATGTACCGCACACCGCTCTGGATCGAGGAGCAGATTGATCGCGTATTGCAGCGTCATCAGGCATCAATCGGATACAGCACCTGTTTTCTGCACAACGTGTTGCATTCTCGGGCGCTGTACGACCGTGATGGCTGGTATGCCGGACTTCAGGAACAAGTGGCGCAACCTTACCCAACGCAACTGCTGCATGCCATCATCGCCAAGAATCATCCGATCCTGCGCAACACGCTCTCGTCCTATCTGCATCAGATCACCTTGGCACTGGCGCGCAACGATCATGTCAGCGTCCATCATCGCGTCTCGGCGCTGCTGGCTAGTTACTTCGATATTCTGTTTGCAGTAAACCGCCTTCCACATCCAGGAGAGAAGAGGATGGTGAGCCATGCGCTGCAGCGCTGCCATAAGCGACCGCAGCATTTGCAAACGTGTGTGGAACAGCTGCTGCAGGCGACCACCTCGGCCGGGCAGGATGAGCTCCCGGCACGCATCCATGCTTTGCTGGATGACCTGGATGGACTGCTACATAGCGAGGGATTGCTGAATGGCTGATCGGCCGGCTGCTGCCGATGGATTGCCAGCATCAGGATTCGGAAACAAGAAGCGGATCGCCGACCCCGCCGAGACATTATTCATGTCCGGCCTTGCACTTCGAACATGGATGTGCCGGTGATGTGCTTCACTTGCTGTGGTTGAAACTTATATGCCGGGACAGGAAGAGGCACAGTAAACACTGGCGGAGCGGTGAAACCGGTTGAGAGCCCAAGTTCCGGTGCCGCTAGGCGTCGGGTTTGAGTCTCTTTCTGCGCAACTGTTATCCCCCTGACTCACATCCGGTATTCACGTTCACGTTGTCGTGCCGGCCTTTAAGGGCTATATTGCGTGACAGGAGCGAAATATGCCGAACGAAAGCCAGAATAAGCGCGCCGTACTAGAAGCGCGTCACCATGACCCCTTTTCCTACTTGGGGCTGCATCAATCCAGATCCGAATACGTTTTCCGAGTGTTCCAGCCCTATGCCACTGAAGTTTCGGTGTTCGATGGCAAAGAATGGCTGCAACTTGAACGTGTCGATGCTGCGGGACTATTCGTGTGGCATGGCAAGCAGGCTTTGCCGACGCCTTGCCGTCTGCGTCTGAACTATTTCAATCATCTGCTGGAAGTGCATGATGCCTTTACCTTCGGCAGCAGCATCAGCGAACACGACCTGCACCTGTTCTCGGAAGGGACGCTGCAGCAAGCCTACCGTACACTGGGTTCACATCACATCGAGCTGCAGGGCGTTTGGGGTGTGCGCTTCGCAGTGTGGGCACCGAATGCTGAGCGTGTCAGTGTGGTTGGCGATTTCAACGGCTGGGACGGGCGCGTGCATCCGATGCGTGCATTGGGCAGCAGCGGTATATGGGAGATATTCATCCCTGACATCGGGCTCGGTGAGTTGTACAAGTTCGAGATACGCAATCGCCACAGCGGGGCCTTGCTGACCAAGACCGATCCCTACGGCTTCAGTTTCGAGATGCGACCAGGCACAGCCTCTCGCGTCGTTTCGCTGGCCAACTACGAATGGCGTGACGAGATATGGATGGCGGAGCGCGCCGTGCGTGACTGGCAGCATCTGCCGCTCAATGTGTACGAAGTGCATGCGGGTTCATGGAAGCGGCACTGGGATGGTCGTTTCTATAACTTCCGCGAACTGGCCGAAAGTCTGGTGCCCTATGTGCAGGAAATGGGCTTCACGCATATCGAGCTGATGCCAGTCAGTGAACACCCGCTGGACGAATCCTGGGGCTATCAGACCACAGGATATTTCGGCGTCACCAGCCGCTTCGGTACGCCGGACGATTTCCGTTATTTCGTCGATTGCTGCCACATGGCAGGCATAGGCGTGATCCTCGACTGGGTGCCGGCCCACTTCCCCAAAGACAGCTGGGCGCTGGCGCATTTCGACGGTACCGCGCTGTATGAACATGAAGACCCTCGCTTGGGGGAGCATCAGGATTGGGGGACGCTGATCTTCAACTATGGCCGCAACGAGGTGCGCAACTTCCTGCTGACCAACGCCTATTTCTGGCTGCAGGAATTCCATATCGACGGCCTGCGCGTGGATGCGGTGGCCTCCATGCTGTATCTGGACTACTCGCGCGAGGCGGGACAGTGGTTGCCGAACAAATATGGCGGGCGCGAGAACATCGAAGCGGTGGATTTCCTGCGCCAGCTGAATGTGATGACGCACGAGCATTTCCCAGGCACGCTGACGCTTGCCGAGGAATCCACCTCGTGGCCGATGGTGTCACGCCCGACCTATCTGGGCGGGCTGGGCTTCTCCATGAAGTGGAACATGGGCTGGATGAACGACACGCTGGCTTATATCGAGCACGATCCCGTACATCGACGCTATCACCAGAATATGCTGACCTTCGGCCAGCTCTATGCCTATACCGAGAATTTCGTGTTGCCGTTCTCGCACGACGAAGTGGTGCACGGCAAGCGTTCGCTGCTGGACAAGATGCCGGGCGACGGCTGGCAGAAGTTCGCAAATCTGCGACTGCTGTTCACGTACCAGATGACGATCTCCGGCAAGAAGCTCAACTTCATGGGCAACGAGATCGCGCAGGGGCATGAGTGGAAGGTCGGTTCCGAGATCGACTGGTACCTGCTGGATCGTGCCGAGCATAGCGGGATGAAGTCTATGATGCGCGATCTGAATATGCTGTATCGCGACGTGCCGGCGCTGCATGAACTGGATTTCTCGCATGAAGGATTCGCCTGGATCGACTGTGACAATGCCGACCAGTCAGTGCTGGTCTACAGACGTATCGCCATCGACGGTTCGGAAGTGATCGTGGCGCTGAACTTCACGCCGGTGCCGCGTGAGAAATATCGCATCGGTGTGCCGAAAAAAGGCGGCTACCGCGAAGTGTTCAACAGCGATTCGCATTACTACGGGGGCAGCAACATGGGCAACGGTTTCGGCATGTATTCGAGCGATATCGAATGCAACGGCATGGCGCAGTCCATAGAGATCACCTTGCCGCCGATGGCGGGCGTTGTATTGCAACGGATGGGTTGATGCAGGCATAAGGCGAATAGCTATAACAAGATCGGGCAGGGGCCAGGAAATGACTCAATTAACGCAATCTCCAGCTTGGCAGACACTGCAAGAACACAGACTATCGTTACAGGATTTTTCATTGCGTCAGGCGTTCACCGCCGATGCAAAGCGTTTCGACAACTTCTCGCTGCGCGTCGATGATCTGTTGCTGGATTACTCGAAGAACCTGATCACCGGCGAGACGATGTCGCACCTGATGGCTTTGGCACGCCAGGCCGATGTGGCAGGCTGGCGTGACCGCATGTTCGCTGGTGACAAGATCAACTTCACCGAAGGTCGCGCGGTGCTGCATACTGCATTGCGCGCAGCAACGGTCGCTGAACATGCGCCGGTTATGGTGGATGGCAAGGATGTGTTGCCGGGTGTACGCCATGTGATGGAGAAGATGCGGCTGTTCACCAACAGCGTGCGCAACGGCGTGTGGCGCGGTTATAGCGGCAAGCCGATCAGCGACGTGGTGAACATCGGTATCGGAGGCTCATATCATGGTCCGCTGATGGTGTGTCAGGCCCTGCAGCCGTATGCGTCCCCCGATCTGCGCGCACATTTCGTCTCCAATGTGGATGGCGCGGATATCGCCACCAGACTGTCCACTTTGAACCCCGAGACCACGTTGTTCATCGTCGCTTCCAAGACCTTTACCACACAAGAGACGCTGATGAATGCCCGCTCGGCGCGCGACTGGCTGTTGGCCAGTGCGGTCGAGGAGACGCATGTGGCGAAGCATTTCGTGGCCCTGTCCACCAATGCTACGGCGGTCAAAGCGTTCGGCATCGACCCCAACAACATGTTCGAGTTCTCCGACTGGGTCGGCGGCCGTTATTCGCTGTGGTCGGCCATCGGCCTGTCGATCGCGCTATATGTCGGCATGGATCGTTTCGAGGAATTGCTGCAGGGCGGCAACGACATGGACGAACATTTCTGCGCCGCGCCTCTGGAGCAGAACATGCCGGTGATCCTTGCCATGCTCGGTGTGTGGTACCGCAACTTCCATGATGCGGCGTCCATCGCCATGCTGCCGTACGATCAGTCGCTGGAATATTTCACCGCTTATTTCCAGCAGGCCGACATGGAAAGCAACGGCAAACGCGTGGACCGCCAGGGCAATGCCGTGGATTACGCCACCGGCCCCATCCTGTGGGGCGGCACCGGCACCAACGGCCAGCACGCCTACTATCAGCTGATCCATCAGGGTACGCAGATGATCCCGGCGGATTTCATCGCGCCGGCGAACAGCCAGTATCCGCTGGGCGAACATCATGCCACGCTGCTTTCCAACTATTTCGCGCAGACCGAAGCGCTGATGAAGGGCAAGAACGAGGCCGAGGCGCGTGCCGAGCTTGAAGCAAGTGGCATGGCTGCAGAAGATATTGCAGTGCTGTTGCCGCACAAGGTGTTCACCGGTAACAAACCGACCAATTCCATTTTGTTCGAGCGTCTCACGCCGCGCACGCTGGGCCGTTTGATCGCCTTGTACGAACACAAGATATTCGTGCAGGGCGTGATCTGGAATGTCAATTCCTACGATCAGTGGGGGGTGGAGCTGGGCAAGCAACTGGCCTTGCATATCCAGCCGGAGTTGCGCGATGCGCAGCCGGTGACTTCGCACGATGTTTCCACCAACGGGCTGATCAATCACTACAAGAAACTGAGACAGTAATCATCATGCGCATCCTGTTCGCCACTTCCGAAGTCCATCCGCTGATCAAGACCGGCGGGCTGGCCGATGTCAGCGCCTCGTTGCCCGCTGCCTTGCAGGCACTGGGGCAGGATGTGCGTGTGCTGCTACCGGGCTATACCCAGGTACTGGATGCGCTGAAGAGCAAGAAAGTGGTCGCCACCTTCAAGCCGTTCGAGGATCAGGCTGAAGTGCGTTTGCTGAGCGCAAAGATGCCGACTACGGATGTGCCGCTGTATGTGCTGGATGCGCCGCACTACTATTGCCGCGTGGGCGGGCCATACCAGTATTATTTGGGCGGTGACTGGCCGGACAATCCGATGCGCTTTGGTCTCCTTTCGCGCGTGGCAGCCATGCTGGGCAGTACTTCGTCGCCTGTGAACTGGCAGGCGGAACTGGTGCATTGCAACGATTGGCAGACGGGCCTTGTACCGGCTTATCTGCAACTGGAGACGGCGCCTCATGCAAAGACCGTGATGGCGATCCACAACATCGCCTTCCAGGGTAATTTCGACCACGAGTGGACCAAGCACCTGCATCTGCCGCAATCGCTGTATCACATGCACGGCGTGGAGTTCCACGGTCATCTTTCCTTCCTCAAGGCCGGGCTGCAATACGCCGACCGCATCGTGACGGTCAGTCCGACCTATGCCCACGAGATCCAGGCGACGGAAATGGGCTATGGCATGCAGGGACTGCTGACGGTACGCAGTTCACATGTCAGTGGCATCCTCAACGGTATCGATGAGGACGAGTGGAACCCAGCGACCGACCCGCATCTGTCTACCCATTACGATGAGCAGGATCTCGCTTCCAAAGCGAAGGTCAAACAGGCACTGCAGCAGCGGCTGGGGCTGGAAGTGAATGCTCAGGCACCGTTGCTGGGCGTGGTCAGCCGCCTGACCTATCAGAAGGGGCTGGATCTGCTGCTGGAATGTCTGCCGACCTTGCTGGATAGCGGCGCACAACTGGCGGTGCTCGGCAGCGGCGATGCCGAATTCGAGCGGCGCTACCAGTTGCTGGCACAACGTTACACAGGCCGGGTATCGGTCACGACACGATTCGACGAACCGTTGTCGCACCAGATCATGGCGGGGGCGGATATCTTCCTGATGCCGTCGCGCTTCGAACCGTGCGGTCTGAACCAGATGTACGGTATGCGCTATGGCACGCCACCGGTGGTGCGACGTACCGGCGGATTGGCCGATTCGGTGACCAATGCCAGTCTGGATGGCGGAACCGGTTTCGTGTTCGATGAACCCGGTGTGGCCGCCTTGCAACAGACCATCAAATGGGCAATCGAGTGCTATCACGATGAGCCGACGTTCCGTCGTATACAACTGAACGGGATGAACAAGGACGTCAGTTGGCGTCACAGTGCCCAGCTATATATGGAATTGTACGAAGCAGCATTGGAATAGCAGCATCAATAATCAAGGGAGAGCAACATGCCACAGGATATACAATCACCACGTTTTATCAGCGCGCTCACCAAGAACACCGTTGCCTTGATCCTGGCGGGCGGTCGGGGAAGTCGCCTGCATAACATGACCGATTGGAACGCCAAACCTGCCGTGCAATTCGGCGGCAAGTTCCGCATCATCGATTTCCCCCTGTCCAACTGCATCAACTCCGGCATACGTCGTGTCGGCGTGGTCACCCAGTACAAGGCGCACACCCTGATCGAGCACATCCAGAAGGGTTGGGGATTCCTGCGTGGCGAGTTCAACGAGTTCGTCGCCTTGCTGCCGGCCCAGCAGCGTATACAGGAAGAATGGTACCGCGGCACGGCGGATGCGGTGTTCCAGAATATCGACATCCTGCGCGGCTACAATCCGGAATATATCGTCATCCTGGCCGGCGACCACATCTACAAGATGGACTACGGCGAGATGCTGGCTGCGCATGTGCAGTCGGAGGCGGACATGACAGTGGGCTGCCTCGAAGTGCCGCTGGCAGAGGCGACCAGTTTCGGCGTGATGACGGTGGATGAGGAAGATCGCGTCGTCAAATTCTCCGAAAAACCTGCCAATCCGACCGAGATTCCCGGCAAGCCCGGCCGTGCGCTGGCCAGCATGGGCATCTACGTGTTCAACGCCAAGTTCCTTTACGAGCAACTGGTGCGCGATGCAGACACCAAGTCCTCCACCCACGATTTCGGCCACGACATCATCCCGTATCTGATCGAACGTTATCGTGTCTATGCCCACCGTTTCGAGAGAAGCTGCGTGGGTATGACTGCGGAGGGGCATGCCTACTGGCGCGATGTGGGGACCGTCGATGCCTACTGGGAAGCCAATATGGAGATGGTCGATGTGGTGCCGGACCTTGATCTGTATGACAAAACCTGGCCGATCTGGACCTATCAGGAACAACTGCCGCCGGCCAAGTTCGTGTTCAACGAGGAAGGTCGTCGCGGCGAGGCCATCGATTCCATGGTGTCCGGTGGCGACATCATCAGCGGCGCACGCGTGTTCCATAGTGTGTTGTTCTCCGATGTGCGTGTCGGCGAGCGCAGTGAGGTGACCGACTCTGTCATCCTGTCCGGTTGTCGTATCGGTGCTGACGTGAAGCTGAACCGTGTGGTGCTGGATAATCGCTGTGAGATACCCGACGGTATGCGGATAGGGTTCAATCGTGACGAGGATGCCAAGCGCTTCCATGTCTCCAAAGGGGGGGTCACGCTGGTCACGCCTGACATGCTGGGGCAGTCCATCCATCACGTCAGATAATTCGAATAGAGAACAGAAGCCACTACTTATGTCGCATCGCAAGAAACAAACAGAGAAGAAACTGAAGCTGGTGTTCTGCTGGCACATGCACCAGCCGGATTACCGCGACTATCTCACGGGAGAATTCACACTGCCGTGGACCTATCTGCACGCCATGAAGGATTACACCGACATGGCTTACCATCTGGAACGGCACCCGAAGATGCGGGCTGTAGTGAACTTCGTGCCCATTCTGGTCGAGCAGTTGCAGGATTATGAGCAGCAGTTCCAGACTGGCGAGATACGCGATGCACTGCTCAAGATGTTGTGCACTGAGAACCTCGATGCACTGGGTGACGAGGAGCGGTTGCATATCCTGGACAGTTGTTTCAAAAGCAACCATACCAAAATGTTGCAGCCTTATCGCTCCTACCAGCATCTGTTCGATCTGCAGAAGATGGTGGAGGAGCGAGGACGTGAAAGTGTGACCTATCTGTCCGGCCAGTATCTGGCCGATCTGCTGGTGTGGTACCACCTGGTATGGACGGGTGAGAGCGTGCGACGCGAAAGTGAGGTGGTGGCACGTCTGATGACCAAGGGCGCACAGTTCACCTATGAAGAGCGTAAGGAGCTGTTCGATCTGATCGGGGAGCTGATCGCCGGCATCATCCCGCGTTATCGCGCTCTGTCCGATCGGGGGCAGATCGAGATTTCCACCACGCCCTACAATCATCCCATCCTGCCCTTGCTGCTCGACTTCGGTACGGCGCGCGAGAGCGAACCGAACGCGCCTTTGCCTCAGGGGGCGAACAACTATCCCGGCGGCCTGCGCCGTGCACAGGCTCATCTGAACAAGGCGGTGGAAAGTCATCAGCAGAACTTCGGCAGCGTACCGCATGGCATGTGGCCGTCCGAGGGCAGTCTGTCACGTGCCACGGTGAAACTGCTGGGCGAGCATGGCTGCCGCTGGACGGCGACCGGACAGGCGGTGCTGGCGCACAGCCTGCAAAGGGAGTTGAACGGAAGCCCGCTGCCGGACAAATCGGAGTATCTGTACCAGCCCTATGTGCTGGAGGATACCGGCAAGCCGGTGTATTGCTTCTTCCGCGACGACCATCTGTCCGACCGTATCGGTTTCGAATATGCGAAGTGGAAGGGGGATGATGCGGCGGCTGATTTCGTGCATCAGCTGGAAGAAATCTATAAACGATCGTCCGGCGATCATAGCCCCGTCGTATCCGTGATCCTGGATGGTGAGAACGCCTGGGAGTATTACCCGTATAACGCCTATTACTTCCTGTCGGAACTGTATGCGCTGTTGGAGAATCACCCGTTCATCACCACCACTACCTTCAATGAAGTGTCGCGCAAGCTCAAGGAAGGCAAGAGCCGTTGCAAAAGCGGCAAGCTGAAGCAGATGGTCGCTGGAAGCTGGGTGTACGGCACGTTCAGTACCTGGATCGGTTCACCGGACAAGAATCGTGGCTGGGATCTGTTGTGCGAAGCAAAACGCAGTTATGACATCGTCGCCAACAGCGGCCGTCTGAATGTCGAAGAACTAAAATTGGCGACCGAGCAGTTGGCCGATTGCGAAGGTTCGGACTGGTTCTGGTGGTTCGGCGATTACAACTCGGCACAGAGCGTTTCCTCATTCGACGTGCTGTTCCGCAAGAACCTGAGCAATCTGTACCGACTGCTCAAGCTGAAACCGCCAGTCGATCTGCAGCATGTGATCAGTGTCGGCGGTGGTGCGCCGGCAGCCGGCGGCACCATGCGCCGTTCAGAATAAGGCCTTACGATTCAATCCAATACTGCTGCAAGGGAGATTGGGGGAGGGCAGTTTGGTAGAATCCCCCCACCTTGCAACAGCCAAATGTCAGGAAACACACCGTGAACACTCCCAGCAATAAGCCATTCATCCAGAAGCATCACAGCATCATGAGCATGCCCCCGTTGGGCACGGATGCGATCAGCGTCATGGAAGATTTTCGTCGCTACTTCAGCCACACCTTGGGCTGGGGCAAAGAGACGGTCTCGGGTTATCCCGTCTATTCCTCGCTGGCCCACGCGTTGCGCGACCGTTTGATCGAACGCTGGCGTCATACACAACGTGCGCACGACGAATCCAACTGCAAACAGGCTTACTACCTGTCGCTGGAGTTCCTGATGGGACGTGCGATGGGAAACGCCATGCTCAATCTGGATATGGAGCAGGAGACCGCCGATGCGATGCGCAATTTCGGCGTGATGCTGGAGGATGTGCAGGAACAGGAGACCGATGCCGGTCTGGGCAATGGTGGCCTGGGGCGTCTGGCGGCTTGTTTCCTCGACAGTTGCGCGACCCTGCAATTGCCGGTGACCGGCTATGGCTTGCGTTATGAGTACGGTATGTTTCGCCAGCGGCTGG
The DNA here is from genome assembly GCA_018819205.1 of Gammaproteobacteria bacterium. GTDB lineage: Bacteria > Pseudomonadota > Gammaproteobacteria > Burkholderiales > Gallionellaceae > Sideroxyarcus. The sequence goes on along the minus strand of JAHJQE010000004.1, from coordinate 7,678 downwards.
AGCACGGCAGGCAGGTGGAGGATCCCGATCACTGGTTACGCAACGGCAATCCCTGGGAAGTGGAACGTCCCGAGCATGCGGTGCGCGTGAAGTTCGGAGGGCGCAGCGAGATGTTCACCGATGCGAGCGGCAAGTTGCACGTGCGCTGGGTGGATACGCTGGATGTGATGGCACTGCCGTTCGATATGCCTATCCCCGGTTATCAGAACGGAACGGTGAACACCTTGCGTCTGTGGAAATCCACTGCGACCGAAGAGTTCAACCTGGAAGAGTTCAATGCCGGCAGTTACACCGAAGCGGTGGCGGCCAAGAACGCGGCAGAACACATCACCATGGTGCTGTATCCGAACGACGCCAGCGAGAACGGCAAGGAGCTGCGTTTGCGCCAGCAATATTTCCTGGCCTCGGCCAGCTTGCAGGATATTTTGAATCGCTGGGTACGCAAGCACGGCAAGAAATTCGATCAATTCGCCGAAAAGAACGCTTTCCAGTTGAACGACACCCATCCCACTTGTGCCGTGGCAGAGTTGATGCGTTTGCTGATGGATGAACATGACCTTTCCTGGGGCGAGGCATGGCAGATCACCACGCATACCATGGCTTACACCAACCATACCCTGTTGCCGGAAGCGCTGGAGAAATGGTCGGTGGGCATGTTCGGTCGTCTGCTGCCGCGCCTGCTGGAGATCATCTATGAGATCAACGCCCGTTTTGTGGAGCAGATCTCGCTGCGCTGGCCGGGCGATGTGTCCCGTCAGCGCCGCATGTCCATCATAGAGGAAGGTGATGTGCCGCACGTGCGTATGGCCTACCTGGCCGTGGTGGCCTGCCACTCGGTGAATGGTGTGGCTGCGTTGCATTCAGCTCTGCTGCAACAGCATCTGTTCCGCGACTTCTACGAGATGTGGCCGGAGAAGTTCAATAACAAGACCAACGGTGTGACGCCGCGCCGCTGGATGGCTTCCAGTAATCCTGAGTTGAGTGAGTTGATCGATAACACCATCGGAGATGAATGGCGCACCGACCTGTCGCAATTGAAGGGTCTGCTCGAATTTGCCGACGACAAGGCATTCCAGACCAAATGGCGCAGTATCAAGCACAACAACAAGCAGCGCCTGGCCGAGATGGTGCTGCGCGACTGCGGTGTCGAGTTCGACACCTCGGCACTGTTCGATGTGCAGGTCAAGCGTATCCACGAATACAAACGTCAGTTGCTCAATGTGCTGCATGTCATCCATCTGTATGCGCGCATCAAGAGTGGTGATACCAAGGACTGGACGCCGCGCTGTGTGCTGATCGGCGGGAAGGCTGCCCCGGGCTATGCGATGGCCAAGCGCATCATCCGTCTGGTGACGGCGGTGGCCGAGGTGGTCAATCAGGACCCGGATACAAAAGGCAGGCTGCAGCTGGTGTTCTTGCCTGACTATCGCGTGTCGGCGATGGAGGTGATCTGCCCGGCGGCGGAACTGTCCGAGCAGATCTCGACCGCAGGCAAGGAAGCATCCGGTACCGGCAACATGAAGTTCATGATGAACGGCGCGCTGACCATCGGCACCTTGGACGGTGCCAACATCGAGATCCGCGAAGAGGCGGGTGACGAAAACTTCTTCCTGTTCGGGCTGACCGCCGAAGAGGTGGAGGCGACACGCGGACATTACGATCCGTCAGCCATCGTGGCAGCTGACGAAGATCTGCAGCGAGTGGTCGACCTGCTGCGCAGCAACCACTTCAACCTGTTCGAGCCGGGATTGTTCGACCCGATCCTGGATTCCATCCTGAATCCGCACGACCCATGGTTGACGCTGGCCGATTTCCGCACTTACGTGGATGCACAGCAGCAGGTGTCGTTCGCATATCGCGACCAGCAGAACTGGACACGCATGAGCATCATCAATACTGCGACCAGTGGCAAGTTCTCGAGCGACCGTACCATCATGGAATACAACCGGGATGTGTGGGGGTTGTCGCACATACCGCCGCATGAAGCCTGACGCGGGTTAAGGTCGATTTACCCGCTTTGATGTATCATTCGCAGCGACTCATTTGTCGCATGTCTCCCTATATTCGAAGGAATCAGTATGTCTAACGTAGAAACTCTGACCGGCCTGCAGCGCCGTCTGACCGCAACCATCCCCCAGCAGCAGATCCGTACCGAGGTCGAGAGCCGCCTGAAACGTCTGGGCCGTACCGCTAAAGTCGCCGGCTTCCGCCCCGGCAAGGCACCGATCAAGGTGCTGGAGCAGCAGTATGGCGACTCCGTGCAACAGGAAGTGCTGGGTGAATCCCTGCAGCGCTCGTTCGCTGAAGCCGCCATCGCCAACAAGCTGGATGTGGCTGGCTATCCCGAATTCGAGATCAAGACCGCGGACCTGAAAGCGCCAGAGATCGAGTTCAGTGCGACTTTCGAGGTCTATCCACAGGTCACCATCGGTGACATCTCCGGCGAAAGCATCACCCGCGTCGCGTTCACCATGAGCGATGCGGATGTCGAAGACACCATCGATACCATGCGCAAGCAGCGCGCCGTTTACCATGCTGTGGAGCGTGGTGCGCAGAAGGACGATCAGTTGCTGATCGACTTCACCGGCGAGCTGGAAGGCAATGCTTTTGAAGGCGGTTCAGCCAAGGACTTCAAGGTACTGATCGGTTCCGGCCGCATGCTGGCCGATTTCGAGAACGCGCTGGTCGGTTGCAAGGCAGGCGAGACCAAGTCCTTCGACATGACGTTCCCCGCGGATTATCACGGCAAGGATGTGGCGGGCAAACAGGTCACTTTCACCATCGCGGTGCATAAAGTGGAAGAGCCTCAGCTGCCCGAAGTCGATGCAGACTTTGTCAAATCCGTCGGCGTGGCTGACGGCGATGTGGAGAAGTTCCGACAAGAGATTCGCGACAATGTCAGTCGTGAAGCACAGCGCCGCGTCAAAGTTCGCAACAAGGAAAGCGTGATGAACGTGCTGCTCAAAGTGGCACAGCTGGAAGTGCCGACTGCCTTGCTGCAAGGCGAAGCACAGCGCCTGATGGAACAGTCCATGCGTGATATGGAAGCACGCGGCATGAAGATCCCCAAGGGCATGAAGCTGCCGGTGGAGATGTTCTTGGAGCGCGCTGAATCGCGCGTGAAGCTTGGCCTGATTCTTGCTGAGTTGGTGAAGCAGCAGGATCTGAAAGCCAAGCCGGAACAGGTCGAAGCCTTGATCGAGGAATATGCACTGAGCTTCGAGCGTCCGGAAGAAGTGCGTAAGTGGTATCGCGCTCAACCGGCCCGTCTCACAGAGATCGAGAATCTGGCACTGGAAGACAACGTGGTCGCATGGGTGATGGCAGGTGCCAAGGTGACCGAGCAGCAAGTCAATCTGAACGAACTGATGGGGAACTGAAAATGACGTACGGCGCACTCAGCGAGATGATGGAACCGCAGGATTCGGGACTGGTCCCGATGGTCGTCGAGACCAGTGGCCGTGGCGAGCGCGCTTACGACATCTATTCGCGCCTGTTGAAGGAGCGGATCATTTTTCTGGTCGGCCCGATCAACGATCACGTGGCGAACCTGGTGGTGGCACAGTTGCTGTTCCTGGAGTCGGAGAATCCGGAAAAAGACATCCATCTGTACATCAACTCGCCCGGCGGTTCGATCTCTGCCGGTATGGCGATCTACGACACGATGCAGTTCATCAAGCCTCAGGTCTCCACCATGTGTATCGGCATGGCGGCCTCAATGGGAGCTTTCCTGTTGCAGGCGGGGGAGAAGGGCAAGCGTTTCGCCTTGCCCAACTCGACCGTGATGATCCACCAGCCGCTGGGCGGGTTCCAGGGCCAGGCGAGCGATATCGAGATCCATGCCAAATACATCCTGAGTCTGCGCGAACGCCTGTATACGCTGATGGCCGAACACACCGGTCGCAGCGTGGAAGAGATCGCGCGCGACAGCGAACGCGACAACTTCCTGCCGGCGCAAGAGGCGATGGAGTATGGTTTGATCGACAAGGTGCTGGATAAACGAGCTTGATCAAGGTGGCTGACTGCCGCGTGACAGGCATGGAGGTATAAAGATGACATCGGAAAAAAACAAGGGTGAGAAGCTGCTGTATTGCTCCTTCTGTGGCAAGAGCCAGCACGAGGTGAAGAAGCTGATCGCCGGGCCGTCGGTGTTCGTCTGCGACGAGTGCATCGCGCTGTGCAACGACATCATCCGCGAGGAGACGCAAAATGCGATCGGTGGCGAGACCGCCGAGAAGAAGGAACTGCCCACGCCGCATGAGATATGCGCACGACTGGACGAGTATGTGATCGGCCAGCCTGTGGCCAAAAAGATCCTTTCGGTAGCGGTCTATAACCATTACAAGCGATTGAACTACAAGCACGACGAGGACGGTGTAGAACTCTCGAAGAGCAACATCCTGCTGATAGGCCCGACCGGTTCCGGCAAGACCTTGCTGGCACAGACGCTGGCCCGTCTGTTGAATGTGCCGTTCGTGATGGCGGATGCCACGACGCTGACCGAGGCCGGTTATGTCGGCGAGGACGTCGAGAACATCATCCAGAAGCTGTTGCAGGCCTGCGATTACGATGTGGAGAAGGCGCAGCGCGGCATCGTGTACATCGACGAGATCGACAAAATCTCGCGCAAGTCCGACAACCCGTCCATCACCCGTGACGTCTCGGGCGAGGGCGTGCAGCAGGCATTGCTGAAACTGATCGAAGGCACAAAGGCATCGATCCCGCCGCAGGGCGGCCGCAAGCATCCGAATACCGAATTCCTGCAAGTCGACACCTCGAATATCCTGTTCGTGTGCGGCGGTGCGTTCGACGGCCTGGAGAAGGTGATCCGCAACCGTTCCGAGAAAGCGGGTATCGGTTTCTCCGCCAATGTGGCCAAGCGCGATGACAACAAGGATGTGGGCAAGGTGTTCAGCCAGGTAGAGCCCGAAGATCTGATCAAGTTCGGTCTGATCCCCGAGTTCGTCGGTCGTCTGCCGGTGGTGGCGACCTTGGAGGGCCTGGATGAGGCGGCACTGGTGCAGATCCTGTCCGAACCGAAGAACGCGCTGACCAAGCAGTATCAGAAACTGTTTGCGATGGAAGGCGTCGAGCTCGAATTCCGCGAGGGCGTGCTGAACGCCATCGCCAAGAAGGCGCTGGCGCGCAAGACCGGTGCCCGCGGCTTGCGCTCGATCCTGGAACTGGCTCTGCTGGATACCATGTTCGACCTGCCTACTGCCGAGAATGTGGATAAAGTTGTGTTGGATCAGAATGGTGCCGGTGAGATACAGCCCATAGTGATGTACGCGGATACCCCGAAAGCCGCATAAATCCATGTAATGGGAGGGGTTGATTTATCCGGCCCCGTCCCAATGTGGCGAACACAACCTTTTATAGCGAAGTGACTGCCATGACCGAACTCGAGAACAAACCCCTTTCAGATCAGTACCCATTGCTGCCCTTGCGCGATGTAGTGGTGTTTCCGCACATGGTCATCCCGCTGTTCGTCGGACGCGCCAAGTCCATCAAGGCGCTGGAAGCCGCGATGGAGGCAGGCAAGAGCATCGTGCTGGTCGCTCAGAAATCCGCGGCCAAGGACGAGCCCGCTACCGAGGATATCTATCGCATCGGCAGCATCGCCAATATCCTGCAGATGCTCAAGCTGCCGGACGGCACGGTCAAAGTGCTGGTGGAAGGCACGCAGCGTGCCCGTGTGATCGACGTGTTCGATGACAAGTCGCATCTGGATGCCACCATCGAAGCCATTCCGGTGGATGAACATCCGGATAGTGAAGCCGAGGCGATGCGCCGCGCGCTAATCAGCCAGTTCGATCAATACGTCAAACTGAACAAGAAGATCCCGCCCGAGATTCTCACATCGCTGGCGGGTATCGACGATGCAGGCCGTCTGGCCGACACCATCGCCGCCCACCTTCCGCTCAAGCTGGAGCAGAAGCAGGAAGTGCTGGAGATCTTCGACGTGCGCAAGCGTCTCGAGCATCTGCTGGGCTTGCTGGAAGCCGAACTGGACATCATGCAGGTTGAGAAGCGCATCCGTGGTCGCGTCAAGCGCCAGATGGAGAAGAGCCAGCGCGAGTACTACCTGAACGAGCAGGTCAAAGCCATCCAGAAGGAACTGGGCGAGGGCGAGGACGGTGCCGACATCGAAGAGATCGAGAAGAAGATCAAGGCTGCGCACATGCCCAAGGATGCGCGCGCCAAAGCCGAAGCCGAACTGAAGAAGCTCAAGCTTATGTCGCCCATGTCCGCCGAAGCCACCGTGGTGCGCAACTACATAGACATCCTGATCGGTCTGCCGTGGAAGAAGAAGACCAAGATCGACACAGACCTCAAACATGCCGAAGACATCCTGGAAGCTGATCACTACGGTCTGGAGAAGGTCAAGGAGCGCATCGTCGAATATCTGGCCGTGCAGCAGCGCGTGGACAAGATGAAGGCCCCTATCCTGTGCCTGGTCGGTCCGCCGGGTGTGGGCAAGACCTCGCTCGGACAGTCCATTGCACGCGCCACCAATCGCAAATTCGTGCGCATGTCGCTGGGCGGCGTGCGCGACGAATCCGAGATCCGCGGTCACCGTCGCACCTACATCGGTTCCATGCCGGGCAAGATCCTGCAGAACATGAGCAAGGTCGCGGTGAAGAACCCGCTGTTCCTGCTGGACGAGGTGGACAAGATGGGTATGGACTTTCGTGGCGACCCGTCTTCCGCATTGCTGGAAGTGCTCGATCCCGAGCAGAACCATACCTTCGTCGACCACTACGTCGAGGTCGAATACGACCTGTCCGACGTGATGTTCGTCGCCACCTCCAACAGCATGAACATCCCCGGCCCGCTGCTGGACCGTATGGAAGTGATCCATGTGTCCAGCTATACCGAGGACGAGAAGGTCAACATCGCGACGCGCTATCTGTTGCCCAAGGCCATCAAGAACAGCGGCCTCAAGCCGGAAGAGGCCAGCGTCTCAGAGAGCGCCATCCGCGACATCCTGCGTTACTACACACGCGAAGCCGGTGTGCGCGGACTGGAACGCGAGCTGTCCAAGATCTGCCGCAAGATCGTCAAGGCCTTGCTGATCAAGGGCGAGGCGAAGAAGGTCACGGTCACGGCGCGCAATCTCGACAAATATCTGGGTGTGCGCCGCTACAGCTATGGCATCGCCGAGAAGAACAATCAGGTCGGACAAGTCACCGGTCTGGCATGGACCGAGGTCGGTGGCGAATTGCTGACCATCGAGACGGCTGTGCTGCCGGGCAAGGGCAAGACCACCACCACCGGCAAGCTGGGTGAGGTGATGCAGGAATCCATCCAGGCCGCACTGAGTGTGGTGCGTCGTCGTGCACGCACACTGGGTATCGCGGATAACTTCTACGAGAAGAAAGACCTGCACATACACCTGCCGGAAGGTGCGACCCCCAAGGATGGTCCCAGTGCCGGTATCGGCATCTGCACCGCCATGGTGTCCGCACTGACCGATATTCCCGTGCGCGCCGATGTGGCGATGACCGGCGAGATCACTCTGCGCGGTGAGGTGTTGCCTATCGGTGGTCTGAAGGAGAAGTTGTTGGCGGCACAGCGTGGCGGTATCAAGGTCGTGCTGATTCCGGAAGAGAACGTGAAGGACTTGGTGGAAATCCCGGACAATGTGAAGAACAAGCTCGACATCCATCCGGTCAAG